>JBMYQB010000028.1:0-21806 GCA_049600935.1 Candidatus Poseidonia sp. | reverse complement strand
CGGGTGCGGCAGGGGCCACCGGTGCTGCTGGCGCTGCAGGAACAGGCGCGGGCGGGGCTGCTGGGGGGGCTGGGGGTTGCATTTCTTTTCCTCCTTGTTTCATTCTCCCCAACGACGTATTTGCGGGATCAGTTCCCTCAGTTCATCGTTGGAGTAGGCACGGTTCGAACTCACCAGTTCGACCAATCGGGGTTCGCGGATCATCTGCATGACCTCCGCTGGGGACTTGCGCGCAAATTCATCACGCGTCAGGTCGTTGAAGTTGCGAACTTTGGACAAGAATGCCTCTCGGGTTCGCCGTTGGTATTGGGAAGGGTCCAGTTTGGTTGGACGCTCCCTGAAGCGGGTCAAATCAAAGACATGCCGCCAGTTTTCTTTTTCTGGCACGACCATGATGGCGATGGCCAGGAGGGCAAAGAGGTTGAGGATGATGAGCCACTTGAGCACACCGTCGCTGGTGAGAAGAACGACCGCCCCCATGGCTTCCGTGAAGGGCATCGAGAGTGTGCTGGAAACGTGGCGGCTTTCGTCAAAGACGACGTTGAAGGCTGCGGTGTTTCGGGCCACGGTCGCCGAAAGCTGACTGTTGTCGAATTCCATCATGTCGTTGATGAGCGCAGTAAAGAACGCCTCATTGCCGCGCCAGGTCGTGTCCCCGAGGCCCTTGTTGAGGCCGTCAGAGTCGGTGTCCCAGCACATGTGGCCGAATTGAATGTAGAGTTCAGAGTCGCATTGTTGCTTTCCGGTTTCCTCGGCATAATCTTGGTCCCAGAGGTGGTTGGCGAGGACAGAATGGTCGGATACGAAGACGATGCTGCCCGTTGCGCTGATTTCACCGATGTCTCCGCCGAGGTCGAGGGAGCGCTGGTCGAGCACGGTTTGGTCAGGGTAATCAATTCGGATGATAAGGCCGGTTTCGCCTTCACCAAGTGTTGGGTTGGATTCGCCTTTGCCTGCGTCAATTTCCGCAGAGGTGGAGGCAGCAGCAAGCACATGGACATCACGGCCTTCATCGGCTTGTTCGTCGAGGACTTGGATGGCGGTTGGCCTGTGGAACAGCACCGGCATTCGGCAATTGCGGACGTTTTCTTGATTCACATCATCTTCTGAACACGGAACGGCTTTTTCATCACCCATGGTGCTGATGTCTCGTGTGACACTGGCCACCGACCAGAGTTTCTTCGTGTCGGGGGTGATACGGTCGCCGTTGTTATTGGTTACCTCGTAGTATCGACCGGTGTTGATGTCGTCCCTGACAGGGGCGTCGAAGTACTTCACACCGAATTCTTCGGCCACCAGTTGAGCGTTGGTGGAATTGGAAGCGAGGATGACTTTGCCGGCACGTTCGGTGACGAAGTCGTGAATGGCGGCCGCTTCTGCGGCATCAAAGGGTTTCTCGGGTGCTGCGATGACCAGCAAGGTGCGGTGAGGGTTCTGCCAGTCGTTCACGAGCATGGGCGTTGACATCGTGTTCGCCACGGTGAAATCTTCGAGGGAATCTCGCATGAAGGTCAACTGTTGTTCTTCGTATTCTGAGCCGTTTTCGTAGGGAGAGAACACCGTGGTCTTGCCAGCCGAGACGATGGCGATGACGGCGGTGGACAAGACGACCGAAACCAGCAGACCGACCATGAGCCACGCTTCGAGGCTCAGACCGCTTTTTTCTGCTTCAGCCATTCTTTCACCTCGAACCGTGTAACGAAATGCACAGATTTACATCCTTCGGAGACACATTCCACACATAATAGTTGCTCAAGGATGGGCAGGGCGATGTAGCGGTTTTCATGGCGCAGGATGGCATATTTCTGTGCCGAGAAACCTGCGAGAATCCCGAAAAATTACATCTTCACGAGGCCGACTTCAACCCATCACGAACGAGGTCGACGGGTGACCACCAACCCAGCGAGCAGGGCACCGAGCACTTCACTCGTTGACAGCCATGGAAGAGATGAAGAATCGGGAATCAAGGGCTGATCGCTTTCTTCCTCTTCGTCATTCGTCGTTTCTTCAATCTCCGGTGCGACCACCTCGATGTTGAAGGTGCTCGACCGTTGGGATTGGTCGCCCTCGGACTCAACGGCGATCGATACTTCACAGGTCCGTTCTTGATGGCTGGAACTGGCTTCAAGGCGCAGAGTAAAGGTGGCGGCATTACCGCCGTTGGCGTTGGTGACCTGGACCACGGTGTTCTCGAGTTGGTCGAGGCCAGCAACGGAAAGATGGGGGCAGCTACGAATGGTTGCCTCACCGGAGGTGATGGCATCCTGGGTGTTGCCGAGGTTGCTCACCTCCAACGTGAAATCAACCCACGAGCCAGCGAACAGTGTGTCGCTCGGTTGAATCGCCTTGGGAATCAAACGATACATTCGAGGAACGGTGATGTCGGCTGAGATTTCTTGGGAACGCACGGTGGAATCTCCCACCTTTTCCTCGCCAAGTACCGTGAATTCAAGACTGGATGATGGGGAAAACGACCTCACCGTATCCGCATCCTCACCCGTAATTGAGACGGTGAAGGTGTCGTTTGAGTTCGCTGAAACCTCAATGCTCTCCGGTCCATCAAAGGAAAAGGGGCCGGATTCGTCAAAATCATAAGAAAGTGCGATGTTGAGCGCCGTCGGCCCTTCGTTGGCCACGTAGATGACCAGTTCTCCGGTGAGGTCCCAATCCTCCTCGAGGTCAACCACGTACTTCGGGTCAACGTCCGTGACCCATCCCATGTCCCATGATGGACCCTGCAGGTCCTGAGCGTGGGTTGTTGGAAGCCACAGGAGGAGGAGCAGGCTCAACACAAGAGCACGGATTTGCTTCACCCTTCCACCTCACTCAAGAATGCCCAATAAGGCTCGCTTCGTTAGCGTCTTGACCATGGCGCGACGATAGCGAGGAGGGAGAGCCGTGTTGTTCACGGGTTTGACCGATTTCTGAACGGCCTTGGCCAGGGTCACCGGGTCAAGATCTCCTGCCGATAGATGTTCGCTGACCTGTTCAGAATGAAGACGAGGGATGGATTCCAGTGCTGTGCTGGCCACCATGAGCGTTGAAGGGTCTCCTGGCAACCAAGAGGCCGCAACCCCTGCTTCGGGGAAATCCCATGATTCTCGCACACGGAGCTTTTGGTAGCAGCCCTTTCGCTTACCAGCGTCCTTGGGAAGGACCACCTTGAGCAAGAATTCGCCCTGCTTGAGAACGTTCTTTTTCATCCCGTCCAACTCGTAGAATTCAGCCAGCGGCATGGTCCGTTCACCCTCTGGCCCCATCAGGACAACGGAAGCACCGAGCACCATGAAATTCGGCGCCAAGTCGCCTTGGTAAGTGGCAACGCAAAGCGTGTTTTGGTTGGGAATAACCCGGCAGTCTGCACCCGTTCCACAGTCCGCTTTGTGGCACCAATCGATGGACCGGCGCCAGTCTTCACCCTGATTGTACCAGAAACAACGGGTGTCCAAGCAAAGGTTTCCACCAACGGTCGCACTCTTTCGAATCAACGACGATGCAATTTTTGAGGCGGCTTCAACAAGAAGAGGGTGGACGCCGTTTTCAGAGGTGAGCGAGGATAGCGGCACCATGCACCCGATTTCTGATTCGCCAAAGGCGTGTGCTTCCTCAATACCCGCCAGCGAGATCACGTGGGGCTTTGGATTGATGCGCCATTTGTAATTGGGAAGTACGTCCGTTCCACCCGCAACCCAGTCGAAGGCCTCGCCCTTTTCCATGAGGTTGGCGGCGAGTTGAACGGCTTCGTTAACCGAGGTGGGATGATGGAGTTCAAACGGTGGCATGAGCATCAAACATCACCTCCCATGTGGCGTTGTTCCTTCTTGAGCCATGCCCGACCTGCGAAGCCAAGTTCGGCCAGTTGTTCGGGCAACGGCTCATCGGCTTCTCGCCAGCCGTCAACCTGCTCAGCGAGCGGCCGGTCCGGGTCAAAGCCGAACAACACGCCGTTGACATAGGCCGAGGTGTCCTCACTTCGCTGCCGAAGACGGTCGCGCTCTCGATGCTCGTCGCCACGGGCAACAAGGACCTTCTGCAACGGACCGTGCTTCAGGCGTGGAGCAGTCATGTCCTGTGCATCATCCAAGCCGTGTTTCTTGAGATGTTTCTCAATGCCAGCATAGACGACATCGGGCGTGAGGGGTAAATCCCTCAGACGAATGCCGATGGCGTCATACACTGCATTCACAACCGCAGGAAGGATAGGGAGAAGAGGACCTTCGCCTGCTTCCTTGGCTCCAAACGGCCCCTCTGGGTCGCTCGATTCCACGATAATGGCCTCGACGTGAGGCATTTCATGGACGGACGGAATCTTGTATTCCAACAGGTTGGCGTTTTGCAAATGTCCTGTTCGACCGTAAACCATTTTCTCGGTCAGGACCTGTCCGAGTCCCATGTGGCATGAACCGATGATTTGGCCTTTAACCGCAAGAGGGTTCAGCGCTTTTCCACAATCGTGAGCGGCCCAAACATTGGTGCACGAGACCAAACCGGTTTCAACGTCCACGTCCACCTCAGCGACATAAGCAGAAAAGGAGTAGGCGGGAGCAAGGCCGGCAGCCGCTCCCTTGTGCACGCCGCCCATGGGCGGTGAACGGTAGGCTCCCCGTGCAATGAGGGCGCCCGTATCGGCTTGCGCCTTGTGGAGGGCTTCGAGGTAGGACACGCCGATGGCAGGGTCGTGCTTGTAGTAGATGCGACGGTCGTTGAGAACCAAGACGTTTGGGTGATAGCCCAGCATTTCCCATGCAGCCTTGAGCAACTGGTCACGAATGCCGATGGCGGCGCGAATGGCAGCGTTGGCGTTCATGAAGGTGACTCGGCTGGAGTACGACCCGAGGTCAACCGGGCTGGTATCGCTCTCATGGCTGCGGACGTGAATCATCTCGATGGGCAGAGCCAACACCTCAGCCACGACTTGGGCCACCGCTGTGGTCGACCCCTGCCCAATATCGGCAGCGCCGGTGTGGACGGTCACCCCACCGTCCATGTCGACTTGGATGTGAACGGTGGCGTGTGGGAAATTCTTCGGATCCCAGTGAATCGGGAGACCGGAACCTGAAATGAAGAACCCGCATCCGATTCCGATGCCTTTTCCGAGCGGGAGTTGGCGGAACTTGCTGTCCCAATCCGAACCTTCTCGAACGCGCTCGAGCGCTTCCCGCATGCCGTTGGAGGTAATTCGAAAACCACTGATGGTCCGGCTGTGGGGCGGGAGCAGGTTGGCCAAACGCAAGTCAATGGGGTCGACGTTCATCGATTCAGCCATTTCATCAAGACCCACTTCAACTGCACATCGGGTGTTCACGGCGCCGTGGCCACGCATCGCACCTGAGGCGGGCTTGTTGGTCCAGACACGGGCACCCGTGTAGTGGAAGGAACCAAGTTCGTACGGAGCGGTAGCGAGAACACCGTTGTAATACGATGTCACGTGCCCAAAGGAGGCAAAGCCGCCGCCGTCGATGAGCGCATCGATATCAAAGCCGGAGATACGACCCGTGTCGTCGGCCGTCATTTTTACATCGATGTGGCTTGGGTGGCGACCACGGTTGATCCAGTAAACTTCCTCACGGTCAAAGGTAATGCGAACGGGGCGTCCTGCCTTTCGGGCCAGCAAAGCGGCGCACATCTCGTGGGGGAAGGGGTCTGATTTTCCTCCAAAGCCCCCACCAACGAAGGTTCGGATGACGTTGATTTGATGCATCGGAACATCCAACACGGTCGACAACGCCCGGTGCGTGTAGTGTGGAACTTGCTGAGGCGTGTAGAGTTGAAGCCGGCCGTTCGGGTCCCAATGAGCCACGACGGCATGGGGTTCGGTGAATCCGTGGTGGACCCCTGACATGGTCCACGTGCCGTGAGAAGAGGCGTGCGGTGATTTCACCAACGAACGGTCGCCAAATTCTTGGAACACACGCTTTTGGACGTTGGTCCGAGACAAGTGGTATTTGCCACGCCAGTGAATGGGTTCGTCGTGGTCCTCAAGACCTTTTTTTGGGTCAAACACCGGCTCAAGTTCTTCCCATTCGATGTCAAAGAGCGAGAGCGCCTCAATGGCCGTGGCTTCATCCACAGCAGCCACACAAGCGACCAAATCACCGACGTGTCGGACCTTTTCAACCGCCATGGCGTGTTCGTCTTTGGTAACGGGAAGCACACCGAAACGGTTGGGAGCGTCCTTGCCGGTTGAGACGGCGATGACACCGGGGAGCGCCTCAACCCTGCTGGTATCAATGGACTTGATGCGGGCATAATGATGCGGCGACCGCAGAATTTTCCCGATCAATTCACCGGGCAATCGAACGTCATCACCGTACCATGCCTGGCCAGTAACCTTCGCGTTCGAATCCACCAGCGGAATGGATTTTCCAACAACGGTGCCCGTGCGGTCCCGGTCGTGAATGTGGTCTCCGGCGGGTTTTGGCTCCTTGCCACCGACGGTTTCTGGGATGTAATCCAAATCGCGGGGCCGCATGGTCGGTTCGCTTCCGCCAGAGCCGGGCGGAGGAAACACTTGTTTTCCCGCAACACGTTTGCCGTCTTTACGAACATCCGAAGAGGAGGCTCCTGGCTGTTGGCGATAGCTTCCCATGGTCATCACTTCGCATGGCCGGGTGGCATCGTGGGTTCTTCAGGACCTGAGGGGTGCGGGTCGGGATGAGGGTCGCTGGCCGGTGCTGGTGCAGCCACATCGCCCCGATGAATGGCAGCGGCGGCTTCGATGGAATCAATGATCTGCTGGTAGCCCGTGCAGCGACACAGATTGCCTTCGATGGCGCAGGCGATTTCATCCCGGGTTGGATGATCGTTCTCGTTGAGCAACGCTTGAGAGGTCACCAAGAATCCTGGCGTGCAAAATCCACACTGAGAGCCACCGTGGGTCGCAAAGCACGTCTGAATGGGGGCGAGATGAGCGCCGTCCGACAGGCCCTCAACCGTGATGATGTCCGCCCCTTGCACTTGACCGGCGAGGGTGAGGCACGAGAGTTTCGGTACGCCGTCGATCATGACGGTGCAACAACCGCATGTACCCAAATCACAACCCCGCTTTACTCCGAGGGTTCCAACCCTGTCTCGAAGGACATCAAGGAGGACGGCATTGCTCGGAGCGAGCACCTCAAACGACTGTCCGTTCACGGTTGCCGACCACCGTTTCCCCTCGGGTGCGGGAATCATCGAAACATGCTCTTCGCCCACCATGGTCGTCCCTACCGTTCCGTAGGCGATTGACTCTTTGATGATTGGGGGTCTGTGGCCTCTTATTCTTCCTCAACGTGGTCGCCACCAAACCGCCCTTCCGCCACCTCGATGGCGTTTCGCAACACGAGTCCGTGGTAGACTTTGATGTTGCGCTGCTTGACCGATTCATTAACCTCCGATTCAATCTCGAGCAACACTTCGCTGGATTTGGCGGTTTCAATTTCTTTCAGAAGGCGATTGAATTCACGGCGTCGAGAAATGAAGATGGCAAAGTAGATTGGAATCAGCAGGAGGGGAATCACCAGTTCTTCAAAGACAATTTCACTCACCACTGAAACGGAGATTTCAGTGTAGTCGTTGTCGAATTCAAAACTAAACGAGCCGGGGCCCAAACCTCCGGTGTAAAAAATTCCGGTATTGGTGCCAAAATACATGGTAAAGGGTGTTTCTTTGTCGTCGTAGATGTTTGAGCCACGGTCAATCTCAATGTAGTCGGGCCAACCGTCGTTGTCGTTGTCAGGGTCGAGCACATCGGGAATGGTGTCTTGGTCGGCATCGGGCGGTGTTGAATTAGGATTGTACGGATCGTACAAGATGGTTCCCGATGAGGCCGAACGTTCCATCTCGTTTCGGATGCCATCGCCGTCAGCATCGTCATCGTACTCGTCAGGAAGGAAGTCACCGTCAATATCCGAACATCCCAGAAGACGAATCTTGCTTTTGCCGTAGATGTTTGGACAGTTATCGCTCAGAGCATGAAGGCCTTGGTCGGCATACCCATCGCCGTCCGTGTCCGACCAGATTCCGTCGTCTTCAGGCCAAACGTCCATGTCGTCAGCTGAACCGTCGCCGTCCATGTCAGGGTCGGCCACATCACCAATGCCGTCCCCGTCAAGGTCTCGATGTTCCGTTGCGTTATTGGGGAAAGCATCGGCACCCATGCTCTCATTCCAGCCTTCGTCAGGGTCCGACCATCCGTCACCGTCGGAATCCAAACATCCCAGGCGGTCCTCGGTTGAGGTTCCCTCAACGCATGTCGGTGATTCATTACCTTGAGCAGAAGCGGGTGCGAGCAGACACAGCGTCAGCAGGAAGACAAGGGTCAACCGAGCAGGATGCATGACGATTCCATGATGTTTGACCTAATGGCTTTTGGCCCCGTTGGCGAAGTGGTGTTGGGAAATGTGAAAAATTGAGACCGTTTATCCAAGGTTTGAAAAAGAAACAGCCCAAATAATAACTCATGCAGAAAATTGCCTTGTTCCTCATGCTCATGCTTATCCTAACCCCACTGACAGGGTGTACGGAGGATGAAGACGAGACCGTCCTTGCGTTCCCATCATTTTCTTCAGTTGCCGATGACGGTCAAACATACGACAATGCTCGGATGGCCGGAGGTCCCTTCATCGTGGTGTTTTCTGCCGAATGGTGCAACAGCCCATGCTACACCACCATGCACGCCATCTGGGGCGCACAAGCCGAACTTCCAGTTTTGGTCATGTCGACCGACCCTGCTGAAAACGCTGGAGGCTTGACTCTGAGCGAATGGCACTCATCGGCGAACGCTCATGATGACGATGGAAATGACACGGGCGTTGAACTCACAACCTACGCCTTCATGAAAGGAAGCGAGGTGGCAACCTCGCTTGACATCACACGCCCAGGTTCGTTGGCCTTCGTGAACGGTGAAGGAGAAATCACCTACCTCCACGAAGGTCGGATGGACGATAGCGCTGCTATTCTTGAGAAGTGGAACGAGGCCAACGGCTCAGTTTGAGGCGCTCACTCCACGAGTTCGGCATCGTCGACCACGGCATCGATGTCATCGTCGCTCTTTGTCCAGTCGATGGATTCCACCTCAATGGCGCCCTCGGCTCGGTTGAGCACGATCATGCCAGCGATGACGAGAAGAACCAGGAGGAGCACCACGCTTGGTGCAACCCATCCAGGGAGATCACCAAACATTCCGTCGGCTTCTTCTCCGAAGGATTTGGCGTTGGCCGTGTCCATCAACATCACGTTGACCGAAACGAGTGATGTGGAGGAATGCCCGCCGCTCTCGTTGGCAACGAGGCCTCGCAGAGAGAGGGTGTGGTTGCCTTCAACGTCAATACCCGGGAGGTGTTCAAGTTGGTGAACGATGGTCTTCAGGTCGAGCATGGCCTCCTCATCGCCCTCATCAAAGGTGTGAAGGTTGGCCCAATCATCTCGAAGGTGATTGCTACGCCATTGGACGGTGTCAACATAGCCGTTCAACTCCACCTCGATTGAATCACCCGGCTTGAGATGGATGCGGTCATCAATTCCTACGTCGGTGTTGACGAGCAGGGAAACCGAGGGATTGAGCTGGTAGTCCTGCTGCGCTGCTTCCATGACGGCGGCCAAGGCCTCGACGTGGCCGTGGCCGTAGACGTTGTTTTGACGATTCTTGGGAATCTGATCTTCCAGACACGGCTCGTTGGCGAACATGTAGTGGCACTCTCGGTAGGTTGCGGTTTCCTGCAAAATGTTGCGCACATCAAACGGAGAGAGGTCAGGGTTGGCCTGAAGCATCAAGGCGACGGTTCCCGCCACGCCGGGGGTGGCCATGCTCGTACCGCTGAAGGCCACATAACCGTCTCCGGAATTGTGCTGTGCCGACATCACGTCGGAACCAACAAAGGCTAAGTTTGGCTTCACGCGACCCTCTTCTGTTGGCCCTTGACTGCTGTAAACGGCGATGGCCGTGTTCTTGTCGAGCGCTCCCACCGTGATGACATCTTCAGCCGAACCCGGCGTTCCGATTTGGGCGGATGCGAAACTGTTTCCTGCAGCGATGAGCATGGTGATTCCCGCACGGACCATCTCGTTGGCGTAGCGGTTCACACTGTCCTCCTCATCGGAGGTCCACTCGATTGGCCCCGGGCCACCGAGACTCATCGAAGCGGCGCGGATGTTGAATTCATAGCGATGGTCAACGGTCCACTGCATCCCCGCCATGACGGTTGCAAAACTACCGGAGCCCCCGGCGTCCAGCACCTTGACGCCGACCAAATAGGCCTGAGGCGCCATACCAGGATGCTCGAAGGTCGGTGCCCCCGTACCGGCCACGGTTCCTGCACAGTGCGTGCCATGGCCTTGGTCGTCATAGGCTTGAATTTCGGTGCCGTTGGTCTTGTCTGGATTGTTCACGGCATCATAAAAGGCAATGACCTTCGGATCGTTGGTGCTGTTATCGTCATCCAGGTCGTCGAGGCCAACGTGAAGGCTGTCAATGCCCGTGTCGATGACAGCAACCGTGACGCCCGAGCCATCGTACCCCGTTTGTTGCTGAGCCAGGTCGACTTCGTGAATGACGGCTGCGTCGCCGTTTTGCACTTCAAGAATGCCATCGAGTTCCAGCATGACAACCCCTGGGAGGGTCGTGGTTTCGAGGATCATATCGTGAGGGATTCGACCTGCAACGGCATCGATGAGCGGAAGGTTCCACTGATGAACGTAGTTGACCTCACGCTCCAACATGGCGATATCGGCCTTGGTCGGCGTGTGGTCAAAGTCCACGATGAGCGGAAGGGTGTTCGCTTCGTCCAAGAAGAGAGGATGGTCGTGGTATTTCTCAACCATATCGGCAATCTTGTTGTCGTTCTTGTCCATGTTCGTCGTGTGCCACCATGCTTCGTTGGCCGTTTCTTCAGCCGTTGAGTGAACCGGCATGGCCATGGCCAAAGCGGGCGTCAGCATCAAGCAAAAGCAAAACACACTGAGAAGGGGGCGTTTCATGGTATTCTCCACCTATCCATCCCACGAACACGAAGGCTTTCAACTCATTGGAGTCGTGTGAAGCCCCGCGATTTGGAGTTTCTTTGGAAGTTGTGATTCCTGTGGGCATCGCGGGTGAAACATTAAGTGCAGATTGAGGCAAGTGCTGACGATTGAAATGGCTGCACCAAAGAGGAGAACCGCACCCGTACGTCCAAAAGCGAGACCAACTGGAACCTCAGCGCTCACAGGCGGCGTTGTAGAAGGCATGGAAGCGCCACAAGAGAGCATCACGCTCGTCAAGCCCAATCAAAACATGAACCGGGACGACTTGATGTTGATGAAACTCTCTCAAATCGTCATGATGGGTATCGGTTTTCTCTCCATCTGGGGCGGCGTGTTCAGCGTTGCCTTTGATGAGGATGCCACCAATCAAAACTTCCTCGTTCTGTTTGTGGGCGGGTTGGCTTCGTTCCTGGTCGCCATCGGTCTCATCGAGTTGCAAAGCAAAAAGAACGGTTATCGACTCAAAGACATCCAGAATTATTTCCTCGGCATCGCCTTTTTCTTTTCAACGGTCGGTGTTCTTTGGGGTACCCGGTTCATGATGGGTTGGATGACCGGTACGCTCGAATTGGATTGGTTCGGCTCACCGGACACCTACACAGAGGTTGATTGGTCGCCAAACGCTAACGGCATTTATGCCCAGACGGCCACGTGCATTCTCTTGACCTTCGGCCATTTCCTCCTCCTGCGCCGATATTCTGGCGACACCAGTTTCGGATGGGGTGTTGCGACCTATGCGCCCATGGCCGTCCTCATCGCAGGCGTTGGCCCGTGGATTCGCTGGTCCGACAACGTGGTGAGTTGGGAACTCGGACTCGCCATTGTCCTCATCTCCTTTGTCTCCATGGAAATGGCACTGCGCTCAAATCGCGCCCTGAACTTCGTGGTCGTGGCCGTGGCTGCTTCTATTGTCCCCATCATCTATGAGGTCCTCAACAGCAATGCGCCAGACGATGGCATGGGCGGCGCCCTCTCCTTGATGGTGTTCATCATCGCGCTGCAGGGATATTATGCATCTCGACAGGACCTTCGCAAAGAGGTCATGGAGCGCGCTTCAGCCGTTCTGATTGGTACGGTCGTTGTCGCCATCGCACTCGCCCGGACCGAGCCCGATTTCAACCTGATTCTCGGGCCGTTCCGTGCGGGCGATTACCCTGAACTTGCGCCCTATCTCAACATACCCGTTGCCCTTTGGGTTGCCGTTTTGCTTGCCTACTTCCCGGCCGTCCTGCAGCAACGGGTTCCGTGGATGCCCGTGGGTCTCGCCGTGGCTCTTGCCGCTCTTCCCCCCGAAGGGTCCACCGTTCCATGGGTGCTCAGCATGATCATGATCCCCTACATGGTGTTCATCTCAAAGGTGGCGCGCCCTTGGGTCATCAACATCACCATCCTTGCCTTCAGCGGCTCTTATTTGCTCGCCGACTGGGCCGGTATCGCTGCGGACTTGACGGCGAAGGAAACCTACGGCGGAACATGGTTGCATGTTCTCTTGCCCATCTTTTTGGTAGCCGTTTCTGAGGGAGGGCGTCGAACGGGGAAGATTCAGACAAGCACCAGTCTGGCCATGCTTGGAGCTGTCGTGCTTTCAAGAGCCGTGTTGGACCCTGAGTGGTTCCTCCCTTGGTTGCTGATCGCCTACATGACATTCATGAGTTACAGCATGATGGTTCAATTCCCAACACCGTCCATGAAGGAGCGAAAAGACATCACCCTGGCGTTGGCCTTCACCTCGGTTACCGTTTTGTTGCTGGCTGCTCTTGATAACCTCAAGTTGCCCCCAACTTCTGCCTTCGACAGTTTCGTCGAAATGGGGTTGAGACCTCAATTCTTCGTGGTGAGCTTGGTGCTCTATTTGCTTGCTGCAAAGGCTTCGAAGAAAGAGTTGGATGTTGGTTCCATCTATGCATGGCTCGGGGCAGGAAATCAAGACGAGTTGACCTACAACGCTGAGACGAACACCTGGGAGCTCCAGGACGGGCGAGGTCTCGACACCGATCAGCGCATTGAACTTGCAGAACTCACACCCCTCGCTCGGTTCAGCCTCCTCTCATCCCTCGTGATGTTCACGTTCTCCATCAGCGATGTGAACGCTGCAACATGGGGCGACCAGCCCGCCTTGGTCCTCCTGATGGTTGTCCCCGTAGGTATGTTGATTCGAGAAGTGCTCGCCATGAGCAGCATCAGTTCGGCTACTCGGGCGACGGCGGTCACCCTTCTGGTGTTGATTGCTGCCCCGCTCTCCTTTTCCCTCGGAGAAAACGTGTGGGGGACATCCTCCGAAATTCAAACGGCCAATGTCCTCTTGGACGCCATTCTGGTCAGCGCCCCCATCATCGTGAACACGGTCATCGCTCGAAGAGGATTGGATAAGCAGGAACTGGACAGGTTTGCTGACGGCGTTGCCTATGTGATGCTGCTTCTGCTTGCCATGCTCGACACCTCGGGCGGTCTCCTCCTCATCCCAATCCTGTTGCTGGTGACGGCTAGAGTGATTCAGTATCAGTACTACCTTCTGCTATCGTTCATGCCCTTCGTGTTCGTGTTCTTGGGCGATGAGTGGTATTCTCACGGCTTGTTCAACGCTTTCCTGGAAAACATACCGGCCAGCATCCAAGACTATCTTCTGGATGACCATGCTGGACCCTTCCCTGCCTTCATCGGATTGATCATCGGCGCGCAAATGACCTTTGGGTTGTCCAGACTCTACACGGCTGAAGATGAAGAACTCGAATCCAGCTTCACCATGTTCATCATGGCCATATGGCTCATCGTTGGTCTGTTTTCGGCTATTCCAGACGGATACTGGCTCCCCAGCCTGGCCTGCGCGATTTTGATCCCCTATTTCTGGTACACCAACAACAGCCAAACCTTCCCGTACATGCTCGGAGCGTTGTTTGTTTCGCTCTTCATTGGCTTCTCGCTGAGCGAGACGTTCCAACCGATTACCGATGCTGATGCGGTGGGCTGGAGCGGTATGATCACCGGTGTTGCCGGCAGCGCCATGGGCATCATGCATCAGCGTGGCGTATTGTTCCGAACCCCTCCGAACACGGAGGACGACATCAAACTGGCCGACTCAACCGCTTCACTGGCAGTTCAACTCGGGGCCTTGGGATACGTCGGCGGATATTCTGTGTTCTTCGGCGTCGGCCCCGTCATCGGCCTGGTGCTCCTGGCGCGCTCGGCCCTCAAGGACGGCCGCCCCAACAGCATCATCGCACTGCCCATTCTGCTGACGTTCAGCGTTGTCAACTTACTCGTCCAGGCTGAAATCGGTACGGACGACCAACGCCAAACCATCACCGGTCTCACCCTGGCCGTCCAAGGCATCATTCTCACGATGCTCTCTGCACGAGATGACTTGGTCTATGATTATGAAAATCTGTCATGGGATGACGACGAGGCGTTCTTTGCGTTCATGGACCGCCTCGGTGTAAGTGGCGCATTGTACACCATCATCGGGTTGTTCGTCACCTTTGACAGCGTCAACCTTGACTCCATCGCCTACTTGCTGACCACCGTGTATTTGGTCGTCATCGGCATCCAAGGATTCAGCGACGAAGCCGATGCTCGATGGCGTCGTGGCGTGGGTGGCTACGGTTCAATCTTGACGGCGTTCCTGTTCGCAAATTCCCTCGAGAGCGACATTTACAACGCCATCGGTATTGTCATGACGGGCATGGTCGCTCTTGGATTTGGTTTCCTGTTCATGCAGCGCATGAACGAAGAGGATGGCATCTATGAATCCTCAGACTACGAGGCCCCACAACCGTTCGACGGCGGACCTGAACAGGTCCCTGCGATGGTTGATTTGGACGATGAAGACGTTGAGGAGGACGATGACGATCTGGAGGTTGAAGTTGTTGACGACACCGCTGATATCGAAACGGAACCAGAGGATGAACTCGACGAAGAGACTGAAGAGTCGTCTGAGGAGGAAGAACGTTCGGATGAGGAAACGGTCGTTGAAGACGAAGAAAGCGTCCAGCCAGCCGAAGAGGTGGAGGGGGCATCCCCCGTTGAGGAAAAACCACCCCAACAAAAACAACACAGCGGGTTATTGGATACAGGTGAAGGCTTTGCTCTGCGTCTACCAAAAGATGCCGTGCAGAACATCCTGGCTTCCTTGGACACCACGCCACACGATGGTTATGTTCCAGTCGTTGCGTTTGGGCCCAACGGTCAGATCATGCTGACGTTTGAAGCCGAAAACTCGAATGCCTGAAGACCTCAACGCACGGCGAAGAATCAAGACCTTTCGCCGTTGCCGATGCGACATGGACAAGCGAGAGCACCGAATGGTCTGGATTGACCTTGAAATGACAGGGTTGGACCTCTCACGAGAATCCATCATCGAGATTGCCACGGTGGTCACTGACGGGGATTTGAACGTGCTCGCAACCGGTCCAAACCTCGCCATTACCGTGCCAGAAGACCTCATCGAGGGCATGGACGAATGGAACACGCGACACCACCACCGCAGCGGTCTTGTTGACCGTATTCGCAAGGAAGGCGTCAGTGTTGACGAGGCCGAGCAGGCAACCCTCGCCTTCCTACGTGAGTGGGTGGATGAAAACACGGCACCGTTGTGCGGCAACAGCGTTTGGAACGACCGTCAATTTCTCGCTAAAGAAATGCCAGAGCTCTTGGGCTTCCTTCACTACAGAATGGTGGACGTATCAACCGTGAAGGAATTGAGCCGTCGATGGTACAGGGATGTCCCTCGATTTCCCAAGAAAGGCGCCCACCTGGCCCTTGATGATATCTTGGAATCCATTGAGGAACTGCAATACTTTCGAGAGCAGGTGTTCGTTCCTCAAGCCTGACGCCATGTGGCATCGCTGGGGTCAACCCCTTTGTGCAACGACATGATTTGAGCGGCCACGGCCACAGCGATTTCTTCAGGCGACTGCGCGCCGATGTTGAGGCCGATGGGACAGATGACTTGGTCAAGGAGGGTTTGTGGCAAGCCTTGTTGCAGGCATTCGGTTTCAAAGGCCTGCCATTTCGAGCGACTTCCAATCACGCCCAACCTCGGAGCGTTGACACCGTCCAATACAGCCTCGGGTGCATTGAGCGCATGGAGAAGCCCCAGCAGTCGTTCTTGGTCTTCCGCCCAGTCATGTCCCAAAAGCAACACGTCGGAAAACCGAGCCAATGAGGCCGCATTCTCCTGTGCCAGCAGCTCCTCGATGGGAGCTGTTGAGCGTTCAACCGCCTCGGGATATTTTTCTATAGAAGCATAATCTTCTCTCGTATCATGAACCGAATACGCCCACCCCAAGTCGTGAAGGGTTGAGGCCAACGCTTCGCCGCAGTGACCGCCGCCCATGATGTAGACGTGTGGCATGGGAATCATCACCTCAAGAGCGATCGACACACGACCGCCGCACAACGAATCAAGCGGGGTCACCTCATAGCCCTTCGCACCTTTGTTCAAACCATAGGTGAGGACTTCGGCGAAGGGTTGAGTCACCTCCGAAAGAAGGCTACGGCATCGCTCGAGCACCTTGTGTTCAAGCCCAGCGCCGCCCACCGTGCCCGTCCAGGATTTACCTGCAGAGGACATGGCGAGACGGGCGCCTGTCTTTCCGGGCACGCTTCCAGAAGTGTTGAGCACCGTGGCCATTACGACCCTGCGCTGCTTGGCAAGTTCGCCCAACACCCACTGGAGGACATGAGCGGTCATGTCGGGCCCTCAGCGGGAGGCCCTCATATCCCTTCGCCTTGAGAAAAACAGGCCTCAAGATGGGCGCCTTCGCTTGCCAACCGTTCAACATCACCTTCCGTGTCGATGTTCATGTGGAGCCACGGACCCGATACAGGGACACCGTTGAACGAGACGACCTCCCGAAGCGGGTCGTTTGCGTTCGCTGCGAGAACGGCGGCGATGCCTCCTGCGTCGAGAACAACAGGATGCCCCCGACGGTCGTCGTGCATCGGTGCCACGTTCCCGCGCCGGGTCAGCAAGGTCGCGAGGAGGTCAACGCTCCAACACGGTCGATCAACCGGTGCCATCACCAATCGTTCCGGTTCGTAGCCAAGCCGTTCACGCATGAAGGAGAGCCCAACCTGCAGGGAACCGGTTCGACCTGCATCAGGGTCTTGGTTGACTACGATGGGTGCATGCGGGACCATCGAGCGGACGTGAGGTTCGATGTCGGCGTTGACAACCACCACGGGGAGACATCCGGCCGTGAACAGCCGGTCAACCACCCAAGCGACAAGCGGGCGCCCGTTGACCTCCACCAGCGCTTTTGGGCGACCCAGTCGCCTGCTAAAGCCGGCGGCCAGGACCACGGCCGGGACAGCATCGGAGGCCATGCGGAGAAGTCGGGGCGACCACCCTTTGGGTTTGCGTTGTTTTGACCTTGATATAGCCTTGAAAACACAAACGCTCATGTTCGAATGGAAACCGCCAGGCCATTGGCTTACGCCAACCAGGAAGGCGTTGACCCGTTCGTTTGAATTTCTTCAAACCATTGCCAACGGCTCCCCGAAGATGGACCTGCAGGTGAATCAACAATCACTTCCCCGAGTGATGGTCCAAGGTGCATCTCGCCGCTGGTACCGAATCAACACGCGTGCCTACTGCATGGAGGAATACCTCGAGGTTGAAGGCGAATACAGAGAAGTCGAGGAAGTTCATTGGAACATTGGCATCAGTGCTGCGGCTTGGAAGAAGGACCTTATTGAAAAAACGGACTACGCCGTTTCATTGTGCATCAATCCGCGTCCGGAATCCAGAGCGCTGCCGATTGGCGATCAGGTTGCCGCCCTCGCCCTGGCGCTTCAAAATGACAAAACAACCGCCATGCGCATTCCGTTGTTGGCTCAATTCATCGTTTCACCCCGAGAGGCGCTTCGGGATGTCTATCAGTTCAGCGAGGAAGGCGTGGTAATGGAGGATGAGGTCTACATGGAACATTACGAAGAACCAGAAGATGAAGAATACGATGATTTGTCGTACGTCTTCCCCGACTGGCCGAGCGTGAGCGCCGTTGAAATACAGGCGTTTGAACAACAAGCCTCGGAAATAGAAAATCGTCAACTCGATTCCTGGATGGACCATCAGGAGCAGAAGGCTGTCGATGGAGGAAACTCCCCGTGGCACCACGATGATGAGCGCGTTTGGCAGTTGGAGGATGACCTTCTGAAAGGTCGGCGATAATCAGAGACCTTTGGTGATTTCTCGTCCGATGATCATCCGCTGAACTTGCGACGAGCCTTCGTAAATTTGCATCACTTTAGCCCCCCGCATCAGGCGAGCGACAGGGTATTCCTCTGAGTAGCCATAACCACCGTAAATTTGCACGGCATCGGTCGCCACTTGCATCGCCATGTCGGCTGAAAATCGCTTGGCATGAGCCGCTGATTCGGTGTTGCGAACGCCTGCGTCAAACTCGGCGGCGGACTTCCACGTGAGCATCCGAGAGGCTTCGATGTTGGTTTTCATGTCAGCCAGCATGAACTGGATGGCCTGGTGTTGATGCAGCGGCTTACCGAAGGTCTGGCGTTCGTTGGAATACTGGAGCGCATGCTCGTAAGCGGCTCGTGCAAGACCTGTGGCGTGGGCTGCGATGTTGGGTCGACTCATGTCAAAGGCCTTCATGGCGTTCATCCAACCGCCCGACTCCGAACCCCCAATCAAATGGTCAGCGGGCACGCGAACATCGTCAAAGGTGATGGAGCGCGTGTCGGAGCAACGTTGACCCATGTTGGTTTCTTTCTTCCCGAGGGAAAAGCCTGGTGTGTCTTTTTCCACGATGAAACCCGACATGCCTCGATAACCTGCATCGGGGTCGGTCTTCGCGAGGACAAAGAAGAAATCCGCATAACCTGCCCCGGTGATCCACATTTTTGAACCGTTGATGACGTAATCATCACCGTCTTTGATGGCGGTGGTTTTGCAGGCGGCGACGTCTGAGCCCGCTCCCGGTTCGGTGACTGCATACGATGCAAGGGCCCCTTTCTCTGCGATGTTTCGCAACCAGCGTTCTTTCTGGTCTTCGGTAGCTCCCGTGATGATGGGAGCGCTTGCAAGGGCCGTTGCGTAGGCGGCCGTCGCAAAACCTGGGTCGCCCCATGCCAGTTCTTCGTTGACGAGGACTTCTTCGAAAGAACCCAAGCCAGCACCGCCGTAGGCCTCAGGAATGTGGAGGTTGAGAAGACCCATCTCGTGGGCGGCGAGGATGGTCTCTTTGGGGTAGTGGGCAGTTTCATCCCAGTGTTCTGCATGAGGGCGAATCTCATCTCTGGAAAACTCGTGCGCGAGTTCCTTGAGCATGGTTTGCATTTCATCCAGTTGGAAGTCCACCATGATGATGCCAAGCGACGCTCCCTTAAGAGCGATTAGATGAGGGCAGACGCTATCGTGCAGGTCAGAGCACCAATCTGCCGGTGTGCTCAGCAGCGAGAATGGCCAAGAAGACGAGATAGATGGAGATGAGCACCACGCCTTCCCACCGCTTGAATTCATATTGTGAGCGCATCATCAACAACGCAACACCCGTGCCCACAAAGGTGGCAGGAATGATGACATAGGAGGTTAAGGCGAAGCTTGCAGAGGTCAACGCCAGTGGGTGAACGACCGCTGCAAAGCCAATTGAAAGCAGCGGGTCGGTGATGTTTGAACCAATGAGGGTCCCAATGGCCACGCCTTGGCTTCGCTTTGCGGCCAGGAAAGCAATGGTCAATTCGGGCAAAGATGTTCCAAGACCGGATACGGTGGTTCCAATGACGGCGTGTGGGACGTTGAAGGCATAGGCCATGTCGCTGGCGACGTTCACAAGGTGATGAGCGGCGAACAATGCCAGCAAGAGGCCGGTCGTGACCATGAACGCATAGGATGCTGTCGTGCGAGTAACCTTGCGCTCAACCTGTTCCCCCTCGCTCAATTCTTCTTCAAGAATTTCATCTCTGTGTGAGAGAAGCCAGTAGATGTAGGCAATGTAGAGCGACATCAGGAGCGCCCCCTCTATCCGTGAGAGGCCTTCACCGGTGAACAAAAACAGGGTGACGAGTGCAATCGAAGCGAACATGATGAAACCGTCTCGCTTGAGCCATGATGGCCGAACTTTTACCCCGCGAAACGCCACCACAACACCGAGGATGAGGGTGATTTGAACCAAGATGGAGCCGTAAATGCCACCGATGGCCAAATCACCAATCTCGGGATTGGTCGGGATGTCGGCTGCAGCCGTGGAGGTCACCAAGATTTCGGGAAGCGAGGTACCGATGGAGACGATGGTCAAGCCGATGACCACTTCGGGCAGACCTGCACGGTACGCCAGTCCTTTGGCCCCTTCGATGAACACATCAGCTGATTTGATGAGCAAGGCAAGGGCCATGGCAAGAAGTGCCAACGATATCCAGTTGTTGTTGATGCTTGAATCTTCAACGACCGTATGGAGCGCAAGAATACCGAGGAAAAGCGCCCCGTTGAGGACCAAGGTGTTGCTAAAGACAAGTTGAGGAATTCCAGTTGCTTGCGCACCCGCCTCCTCACCCATGGTGCGAGGATTGACCACCACTTCTTGACGGTTACCACACCTTTTGCAGGCCTAACTTGATTCACGAAGGCTTTGAACTTCGTTCATCTCGGCTGACCATGCACAGGCAGGCCATCGGCGAGTTCCTGGGCACGGCGTTAATGGTTGGTGTTGGCTGCGGCAGCGTGGCGCTCGGAGCCAGCCACGGCCTCATCTCGCTGACCTTCGGGGCCGCCGTGACCGTGGCGATTCTCGTCTTTGGCCCGCTCAGTGGAGCCCACATCAACCCTGCCGTCAGCGTCGCCTTTTGGAGAGACGGTCAACTGGAAGGTCGATTGGTGCCCGTGTACCTCATGGCCCAGTTTCTCGGAGCCCTCGTAGGTTCCCTTCTGGTGAGTGGGGCCGCTCCTACAACCGTCTCGCCATCCCTGTCGTTGGTTGAAGGGTTCGGCATTGAGGTCGCCATCACGATGTGCCTCATGGCTAGCATCCTGTTGGTGGTTCAGCGTTCCAACAACCGTGCGGTCATCGCCGTCTGGGTTGGTGCGACCGTGGCACTGTTGGCCTTCATCGCAGGGCCGTGGACGGGAGCGAGCATGAATCCTGCACGAACGTTTGGGCCCAACCTCCTGAACGGGGATTGGGCATCGCTCCCGTTTTATTTCGTCTCAACGGCACTGGGTGCATGGTTGGCTTGCGACGTCAAAAACCGATTCTTTCCGAATTAAATCAAGCGCCCACCGTTGCTCGGAGCATGGTGACCACGTGTTCGAGAGAAGGAATGGTGTGGTTTTCGAGCGGTGGCGAGAACGGAACCGGCGTATCGAGCGCACCGATCACCGTTGGCGCAGATTCCAATTCGTAGAAACAGTCCTCCATGATGCGAGACTGCACCGTGTGGCCCAGACCGCCTGCCCACTGTCCTTCCTGAAGGACCACCAATCGACCCGTCCGCTGAACAGAGGCCACGCACGTTGCTGCGTCAAACGGAATGAGGGTTCGCAAGTCAACGACTTCAACCTCAATGTCTTCTTTGGCCAGCAGGTCAGCGGCTTGAAGGGCGATGTGGACCATCGCACCCCACGTGACCAGTGATACATCACGACCACCACGGATGACGGCGGCTTTACCGAGTTTGTACGGCTTCTCCTCTGCAATGTGTTGGGAAACGGACTCGGTGTCAACGCTCTGGTTGATGTTCATGCCCCATCCCGTCAGCCCACCGCGCAATCCGTACAAGCCAATGTGCTCGAGCATCAACACAGGGTCGGGAAGTTGAGCACCTTCCATGAGCAGGTCGTACGCGTCTTGTGG
>JBMYQB010000027.1:0-23204 GCA_049600935.1 Candidatus Poseidonia sp. | reverse complement strand
CCAAGGCCTTCGCTCTCTGCGAGGTCGCCCATCAAGCAACCGTCGTTGACCACGCTTGGAACGCCTTGCGCGGCCGCATCAAACATCTTTACTGGAAGGGCGCCTTGCAAAATGTTCCCCCTGAGGGGCGCATACATGGCGTACATCACATCGAGTTCGTTGATGAGGTCAGGAAGGTCATCTTGGGTGAAGGCCCCGCTCACTTCGGCTTCCAACGTCCCGTTTTCGACCTCGTCCATCAGCATGGTGCGTACCTTTGCCGACGCCGTTCCATCACCGGCAACTCGGATTTTCGGTCGCTCGTGCGGCTGGAGTGTTTTGACCGCACTGACCAAGAGCTCGAAGGCCTTGATGTCGCGAACCCGGCCGATGAAACCGACGGTCCACGCTTTTTCGGAAGGTGTTTTCACGGTCCCAAAGGGCGGCAAGGGCCGGTTTTCAATTGAAACGCCGTCCAATCCATGATGCTGAAGCCATTGAACGAAGCCTCGCGATGATACCTCGCTCACTTGTGTGCTTGATGTCAGAATGGCGCTGGCAGCCCTGGCACGGGAAAGCATGCGTTGTTTCATTTGCCCGCTGATGAGGGACCGCAAGCGAGATTGGGGTGCTGCATAGCGTATCCACGTGTGTTGAAGGTCGTGCATGTCAAACACGAACGGTATGTTCGCAGCCTCCTTGAGCGCACATCCAACCTTGAGGGTATCAGCGTCGTGGCAATAGACGAGGGCAGGCGGGTCGTGGGACAAGGTTCGAATTACCGTACGTTGAAACCGACGTATGCCACGGTAGGTGTTCACGGTGCCTCCGTAGGGTACGCGGCCAACTCGATAACGCATGATTCGAACGCCCTGATGGTTTTGGCTCATCGGATGTTGTTCTTCTCGGTCAAATGCGTGCACCGTAACCTGGTATCCAGCCTGTTGCATCCACACGGCATGACGCATGACGCGGGGGTCCGGGGCACACGCATTGGTGACCACCATCGCCACTCGGACCATGGCTGTCGCAGGGCCTTTCGCATCATAGGCTGTTCCCTGTTCTCAGGTGGAGTGAAGCAATTCATTATGAGCGGAGCGCGCATGGATTTTCACATACCCAACCGCCTGGAGTGTGAACACCATGGTCGACCAACTACCAAACCGAGGCCGAGAGGCAGAAATGTTGCAGGAAATGGGACTCAACTCCATGGAGGATTTGTTCTCAGATATCCCCGCAGACGTCCGATTCACCGGTGAACTTCCGCTCCCTCCGGCTCAATCTGAAGAAGAGATCATCAGCGATGCACGACGCCTCCTCGGCTCGAACATTGACATGGGAAGTCGCCCGTCCTTCATCGGAGCAGGCCTGTATCGAAATTATGTGCCAGCCTCGGTGTTCCAACTCGTCACTCGTGGAGAATTTTTGACGGCCTACACGCCCTATCAGCCCGAAGTCAGCCAAGGCATGCTCCAAGCGATGTGGGAATTCCAAACCTTGGTTTCTGAACTCGTCGGTCTTCCGATTGCCAACCTCTCTCTCTATGACGGTTCCACCGCCGCCGCCGAAGCACTGACCTGCGCCGTTCGTGTTCACAACCGAAAAGCCAGCCAACCCAACACCGTCTATGTCTCGGCCCTCACGCCACCCGACAAGTTCTCCGTCATGCAAAATTACTGTCAAGGGGCTGAAATCGACATTCGATTCATCGCCCACAACGCTGACGGAACGCTTGACCTCAATGCACTCAAGGAAGCAGCAGGCTCGTGCGGCGTCTACTTGGAACAGCCCAACCCGCTCGGGGTTCTCGATGAAGGCCTCACCACCGTGAAAGAGATCATCGGTCCAAACACGGCCCTCATCGTGGGCGTGCAACCCGTCTCGCTCGGGGTCGTTGAGGCACCCGGTCATTACGGTGCGGACATCGTAGTCGGCGAAGGTCAACCGCTCGGCAGCCCAGTCACCGGTGGAGGCCCTCTCTACGGTATTTTCGCTTGCACCAAACCCTACTTGCGTTTGATGCCTGGTCGTATCGTTGGACGTTCCATTGACGTTGACGGCAAGGAAGCCTACTGTTTGACGCTCTCCACCCGAGAACAGCATATTCGTCGCCATCGTGCAACCTCCAACATCTGCACCAACGAGACGCTCATCGCTCTCATGGGTGCCATGCACATGGCACTCCTCGGGCCTGACGGCCTTCGAGACTTGGCTCACCGCAACATGATGGCCTGTCAGAAGGCCAAGGAAGTCCTTTCTGAAACACCCGGTGTTCGTCTCGTCCACGATGCTCATCACTTCAACGAATTCGCCATCGAGGTCCAAGGCTCGGCTGCTGAATGCCTCACCTACCTCGACAACAACGGCATCATCGGTGGCCTTGATTTGAGCAGGTGGTACAACGACATCAACAATCAGATTCTCGTGACCACCACCGACCAAACGACGCTCAACGAAATTGAGGCCCTTTCCGCCCAATTGGCCATGTGGGCCTCACATTCGGGGGTGGAAGCATGAGCCATCTGTTCAACCACAACGGTGCGGAGAACACCGGCTACAGCCAACCCGCTCCACTGGCGTGTGCAACGGCACCTCAGGTCCCCAGTGGACTTGTTCGCAAGCAGTCTGCTCGCTGGCCTCGTCTTTCAGAACCCGAAATGGTCCGCCACTACACGTGGCTCTCCAAGCGGAACTTCGGTATTGACACCGGATTCTACCCGCTCGGGTCGTGCACCATGAAGCACAACCCACGGGTCAACGAGGTCATCGCCCAACTTCCGGGTATTGCCGACATTCATCCGCACCAACCCGAGCACCACCTGCAAGGTCTGCTTTCAATTTTCTACGAGATGCAGCACATGCTGGAAGTCTGCGCTGGAATGGACCAAGTCACGCTTCAGCCCGTGGCGGGCGCACAAGGTGAATTCACGGCCGTTCGGTGCATACAGGAGTACTTCCGCCACCGCGGCGAAGCGCAGCGAACAAAGGTCATCGTTCCCGATTCTGCCCACGGAACAAACCCTGCCAGTGCAGCGATGTCCGGATTTGAGATTGTAGAAATCCCAAGCCTCGAGGACGGTCGTATGGACCTGGACGCCCTCGCCGCCGTCGCAGACGAGACCACGGCTGCCATGATGATCACCAACCCCAACACCCTCGGTCTGTTTGAAGCGGACATCAAAGCCGCCAGTGAAATCGTACACCAAGCCGGCGGCCAGATGTACTACGACGGTGCGAACTTCAACGCCATTCTCGGTATTACCTCGCCGGGTTTGATGGGTTTTGACGCCGTTCACTTCAACCTGCACAAGACCTTCTCCCAGCCGCATGGTGGCGGCGGACCCGGTTCAGGCCCCATCGGTGTGAAGGCTCACCTCGCCCCGTTTTTGCCAGGCCCCCTCGCCGCTCGGCGTTCACCGAGTGCGGACGAAATGGCGATGACGGTTGACGAGCACTGGTACCATTGGGAGCAACCCGAACACAGCATCGGAAAGGTGCAACAATGGCACGGCAACGCAGGGGCGGTCATTCGCTGCTGGGCCTACTATCGTCGCTACGGTTCAGGCCTGAAGACCATGTCGGAGCATGCCGTGTTGAACGCCAACTACCTCCGTCATGCAATCCACCGGGAAGCGAAGAAAGCAGGCGTCGACCACCTCTTCGTCGACGGCGCAGAAACGGACGTGGCCAAGCACGAATTCACCCTCTCGATGCAACCTGCCAAAGAATCGCTGGGCGTTTCTGCGATGGACGTGGCCAAAGGGTTGCTGGACCGAGGCTATATGGCACCGACCGTTTATTTTCCACTCGTCGTTCCAGAGTGCATGATGATCGAGCCAACCGAAACCGAATCCAAGGACACGCTCGACACCTTTGCTGAGCACTTCGCTCAGGTGTTGAAGACCGAGCCAGAAGCCTTGCACGAGGCCCCCATCACCACGCCTGTACGACGCGTCGACGAGGTTTATGCCGCCCGCAACTTGTGTCTGCGCCATCCCTACGATGATGAATAAAATCAGGAAGGGTTATTCCACCCTGCCATGACCCCATCGTGTGGAAGACGTTCCCAGTGGTTGGACATCCAGCGAGGTGAAGTCAGACTTTACCATCACGCTGTTTGCGTTTTCATGGGCGTTATTGCCCGTTGGTTTCATGGCGGTCTTATCGGTAACAACCCGATACGAAGACCACCGCCTCACCTTGGCAGCCGTCGCATGGTTGATGTTGGCGTTGGCCTTTGCTTCGGGGGCAGGTCAACGACGGTCATCGTTGCACGAACCAAGGATGCAACTGGCGGCTACGGTTTTGGTGGCAGCAGCTGCGAGCCTTACATTGATTTGGGGTCTTGAACTGACCGACTGGTGGTGGGTTTCCTACGGTTTTGTTTTCGGAGCGGTTGCTTGCATGTACGTTGGCCTCAATCATCTGTCCTCCTGCGATTCTCCCTCGCTCAGCTTGCCATGGCCGACGACGCTTCCGGTCCCCGTTGAGGCACTTGAAGAATGGAACATCGCCAACGGACGCTGGACCAACGGTCGAATGGGTTCACGGCGCTTTGCCGACGGCAGCGTCGCCACGATGTACGGCGCTCTTGAAGAGGAACAAACACGCTTGTGTTTTGAAGTCCTTGCACCGTCAAAGACGGGGCCCTCCACCGATGCATGGGGGGTTGATTTCACACGTCTTCATGACGCCTCAGGTGCCTCATCTGGTGAGGAATGAGGTGACGGGGTTCATCGGTTGAATCAGTCATCATAAAGAACCACCCGCGATGGCCGACATGCATGGATGTAACCATTTTGTTGGGGTCTTCCTCAGACCTTCCCATCGCCCAAAAGTGCACGAAAATCTTGGAACACTTTGACGTACCGTACCAACTCCGCGTCGCCTCCGCTCACCGTTCCCCAAAGTTCGTTGAGCAAATCGTCGGTGATGCCATTGACGACGGATGCTCCGTCTTCATCGCCATGGCCGGTTTGGCGGCCGCTCTTCCAGGTGCCGTTGCAGCCTTGACCACCAAGCCGGTCATCGGTGTCCCCTGTGGTGGACGTGTGCCCTACGATTCCCTGCTCTCTATCGCTCAACTGCCTCCTGGTGTGCCCGCCGCCACCGTGGGCGTCGACCGTGGCGACAACGCTGGCTACCTCGCCGTTCAAATGTTGGCCCTGTCCAACGCCAAATACGCTGCCGCCCTCGAGCAAAACAAGCTCGACCAAATTGACCGCGTGAAGGCCCAAGATAAGGAAGTCAACGGCGGTGCCTGAGATGTTCGACGCTGAGGAATTCATTGCCGAGAGCATTGAATCCCTCAAAGCGACCATTGACGACGTTGCCATCATCGCATGCTCGGGTGGTGTGGATTCCACCGTTGCGGCCGTGATCGCCAACAAAGCCGTTGGCAACCTCCTCCACTGTGTCTATGTTGACACCGGCTTCATGAGGAAAAACGAGACCGAACAAATCGAGGCGCTCTTGGAAGCACAGGGCATCAACCTCATCACCGTTCGAGCAGCAGACCGCTATTTTGAGGCCCTCAAAGGGGTCACTGAACCCGAGCAAAAGCGCAAGGTCATCGGCGAGTTGTTCATCCGAATTTTCGAAGACGAGCAGGAAAAATGCGGGGCCAAATACTTGGTCCAAGGCACCATCGCTCCCGATTGGATTGAGTCGGGTGGTGGTGTACGAGACACCATCAAGTCCCATCACAACGTTGGCGGTCTTCCCGAGGACATGACGTTGGAAGTCGTTGAGCCTCTGCGAGAACTCTACAAGGACGAGGTGCGTGAACTGGCTCGCAACCTCGACATCAACGTTGCCGAGCGTCAACCGTTCCCCGGCCCCGGTCTGGCCGTCCGTACCCTCGGCGAATTGACGCCCGAGCGCGTGGAGGTCGTGCGTGAAGCCTGCGCCATCGTGGAGGAGGAGTTTGAAGCCGCCGCAGCCCGTGGTGAAATGGACCTTCCTTGGCAATACTTTGCCGCACTTCTTCCTGTTCGCAGCGTTGGTGTTCACGGCGACGTACGTGCCTACGGAGAGACGGTGGTCGTTCGCGCCGTTCAATCGATGGACGGCATGTCCGCCCGATACTCTGAGATTCCCCACAAGATTCTCCAGAAAATCAGCACCCGCATCACCAACACGGTCAAGGGAGCTGTGAACCGCGTTGTATACGATATCACGCACAAACCTCCGGGCACCATCGAGTGGGAATAATGCCCATCTCGGGCATACCTTGATGTGGGTAACGGCGAGGCAAAACCATGGATGAGCACGAGGATGCAGGCCTCCTTGACGAGGCTGCACTCGCTGAAGATGCCCGAAGGGGACCTCTTGCCGTTCTCATCGCGACCTTGCTCGTTGCGAGCCTTTTCGTAGGCCTCTCCATGCTGGGGTCTCCTGACGACGCCGCCAACCTGGCAAACGCTGGTGAGCCTGCTGGGGATGATTGGCGAGCCTATTCGGTGGTGGCTCCCATCGATACGGGGATTAACGTGTACCACGACCATTTCAGAACCAACGAGACCTATCCCGATTGGTTGCTCGAAGGTCTTGGTGTCACCAAGACCTGCATTCCAACGTTTGAAGGCACGTGGCAGGAACGCTACGAGGCTGACAAAGAATCGTGCTGGGACACCATTGCCACGTCGGACATCGTGTATTTTGCGGGGACCAAAATCATCGGAACATCGCCCGATGGTGGCACCGACATCCACATTTTGGATGATCCTTCAGACGGCCACGGTACGGCGGTCACGGGCGCTGTGCTGGACGCCAACCCCGATGCCGTGATCTTCTTCGTTGAGGGGTTCTCCACCGAAGCGGTGCTCGCAGCGGGCAATCAGCCGCTGGTTGACATCGTCACGACATCCTTTGGCGCCATCGGTTCCCTTCCCGTGCCCGGTATTGAAACTGGAACGCACCAAACGGTGGTCGTCAACAACAAAATTCACACGGGCGCAGCCGACAATACGCCTTCGCCTGCTGTTCAAGACGCAACGGCCGGTCCACCTTGGTCCATTGGTATTGCAGGCTACGCCGAAGAGGGCGACGACCAGAAAGAAACCATGAGCGGTTCGTATCCTGATATTGCAGCCGACTGGACCCAAGTTCTTCCGAACCACGACGATGTCGATGGCTACCACGAAACCTCGGGGACGTCCTTCGCAACACCTCGGACAGCTGGCATCCTCTCCTTTGTTCTTGAGCACTTGAGAGACGAGGTGGGCGACATGGGCTCCGGGGCATCCAGTGAAGAACGCAGTGGATTGCTTGTTGATGGTGTTTGGCCGGAGGGTCATCCCAATGCAGGTGAAGCGGCCGGCATCACCAATGCTGTGGTACGCAACGCTCTGAACCTCTCAGCGTGGTATCCGTCCTTTTCCACATGGGATCCAAGCGCAGGAACGATGCCCATCTCGCCCGTAGCACCCTGCACACAGGTCGGCTGGGGCGTGGTGAACATGTCGAACATTCAGCCGATGATCGAACATCTCAACGGAACACAACCGATGCCTGACCGCCCTGGTGATGTGGAACTGTGCATGCAGGTAAATCAGGAAGCCCGCGAGGCCTATTGGGGCGTCTATCCGACCGATGTGCCCCTCCACCGACCTCACGAGGCAGCCACACGTGATTGAAATCTCGTGGGCGTGGGTGCGCATACAGACCTCGAACCCACGATGGTAAATCGGCCAATCAAGGCACTGAGGGGGATTTTACGCCGATTGTGGGGCTCGAACCCACGACCTTGGGATTAACAGTCCCACGCTCCACCAGCTAAGCTAAATCGGCAAGGTGGGCGACAAGCATCCCCTTTATCACGCCTTCGTTGAACTGGAATCAATCAGTTCCAACAGACGTGATTCAACTTGAGGTTTGTTTTCAACGACGGCGCCGATGGCTTTCAAATCCTGAAGGTCTTCTTCGGAGAGTTCTCTCGTATGGTGGAACGTGAACATCGGCTGATTTTTCTTGACCTCTGTGCCCTGGGTTGCTTCGAGAACAAAGCCCACGTGCGGGTCAATTTCGTCTTCCAAAGCGAATCGACCTGCACCGTGTCGGCGAGCAAGAGTGGCCATTTTCATGGCGTCGTATCCTGAGATATAGCCGTCGGTTTGGGCAAGCAAGGTGGTTTGTTCTTTTGCCGTCCCGAGCACCTTCTCGGGATGAACGACCAGCGTCTCAGCGACCTTTTCGTCAACGCCTTGGCGAACACACATTCTTCGGAAGACCTCCAAGGCTTTGCCGTTGCTCAACACCTGCTCCATGCGTCGGCGGCCCTCGTCGAGGTCCACCCCTTCATGTGTCATGGAGAGCAAGGCCGCACCTTGAAGCACCACCAACGCTCGGGTGTCGGCTGACCCCGCACCCTGCAGGACCTTGACGCTTCCAATCACTTCCAAGGCGTTGCCAATGTGGGTGCCAATGGGTTCGCTCATCGATGTGAGTTGGGCAACGGTGCGAATTCCGAGGCCTTCGGCGGTCTTTACCATGGAGGCGGCTAAGGTTCGTGCCTCTTCACGGGTCTGCATGAAAGCGGCGCTGCCGGTTTTGACGTCCAACACAAGAGCGTTGAGGCCTTCTGCTGCCTTCTTCGATACGATGGACGCTGTGATGAGTGGCACACTGTCGATGGTGTCGGTGACGTCTCGAAGTGCGTAGAGCACACCGTCTGCCGGCGCGATGGCTTCGTTTTGAACGGCGATGCAACACCCCACATCATCAACGGCGCTTTGCATCTCCTCAGGCGTCAGTGCGCAATTGAAGTCAGGAATGGATTCCAGTTTGTCAATCGTTCCGCCGGTGTGGCCGAGTCCCCGACCCGCTAACATTGGAACACGGCAACCTGCTGCTGCGAGTGCAGGAGCGAGCATCAAGGACATTTTGTCCCCAACACCCCCCGTGCTGTGCTTGTCGACAACGGGGGCGCCGGGTGGCCATGACAAACGGGCGCCGGAGTCGATCATCGCCTTGGTGAGCACGACGGTGTCTTCGGTCGTGCACCCGTGTCCATGGACGGCTTTGAGCCACCGCGTGGCTTCCTCGGTTGAACGCTGGCCATTGGCGACCTGGTTCACGAAGGTCTGGAGGGCGAGACTGTCTTGCGATACGCCGGATTTGACGGCGTTGATAAGCGCATCAAGGTCCATGGAGCCCCCTCAAATTAGACCGATTTCCTTCAACCGCTGGTGCAGGTAATCACCGGCGGTGATGGAGGCGTAGTTTGCCTGACCGCCCGTCATGGCGACGAAGTCAGGGTGTGGCGTGAGGTCAATTTCGTTGCGTGGATGGACGAACATCGGCATTGAATAGCGTCGTGTGTTGCTGTCCTTGGGGTTCACCACACGATGTGTGGTGGATTTGAACAAGCCGTTGGTCAGGTTCTGAAGCATGTCGCCCGAATCCACGATGATGGCGTCTTGGTCGCCTTGAACTTGAATCCAAGAACCGTCGTGGTCCATCACTTCCAATCCATCGGCCGTGGCCGTCACCAGCAGCGTGATGAAATTGATATCTTCGTGGGCTGCGGAGCGCACAGCCCCTTCTGGCATGCTCTCGTCAAGGGGTGGATAGTGGATCATGCGCATGATGGTGTTGCCATGATGGGACATGTTGGGCAGCCAGTCTTCTGGCATGCCGAGGTAGATGGAGCATGCCGAGAGCAAATGGTGTGCGAGCGTCTCCATGCTTGAGAACAGCGTTTCAGTCGTGGCTTGAAACCCTTCCACGTGGGCCGTTGGCCAGACGTTTTGGGGATAGGTTGGGACGGTGCCATCGTCGGGATAGGGTCGTCCCGTTTGCCAAAATTCCTTGAGGTCCGGGGCAGGGTTGTCCTTGGCGTGTTCGACACCGAAGGCAGTGTAGCCTCGTTGATGACCGATGTCGGGTTGAAGGTAGGTCCGCTTCGTCGGCTCATCGAGGTCAAAAAATGCGTCGCATTTTGCATAGGTGTCGTCCACAAGAGCCCGTGGAATGCCGTGGTGGGTCAAGGCAAAGAAACCGATGTCTTTGAGCGCATCACCCACTTCTGATACGAAGCGTGCCCGTTCGGTCTCGTCCTCTGAGAGGGCGAGTCGGAAATCGATGGAGGGGATGGACCTCGTCATGCGACTTCATTCCCTGAATGCTTGAAGTTTGGCCAGAAGCCGAAGCGTTTCGATGTAAATCCAAATCAGCGAAATGAGAATGCCGAAAGCAGCGTACCATTCCATGTTCTTTGGAGCTCCGTAGCGTGTTCCGGATTCAATGAAACCAAAATCACTGATGAGGGTAAGAGCGGCCACAACGAGGATGAAGGCGGTGACACCGATCCCAATGGGGCCCGAGCTGTGGAGGAAGGGCACATCGTATCCACTGAAGACCTGGAGAATAAAGGAGGTGAGGTAGAGAAACACGATGCTGATGACAAGCCCGCCGACAATTTTGTTGAAGGCTGGGGTCGGACGGATGATTCTCGACGTGTACATGATGTACATCGTCCCCGTGATGGCCATGGTTCCAAACACCGCTTGGAGTGCAATGCCTTTGTAGGCCGTCAGTTCAAGGGCGAGAGACATCGCTCCAACGGCCATTCCTTCGAGAATAGCGTAAAGGCTCATCAAGGCAGCGGGATTTTTTGGCCGTGAGACAAACACGACCATTGCAATCACGAAGCCGCCGAGGAAACCGAGGGTCATGAATCCACCAATGTAGAGCCCCCCGTTGCCGTTGTTGATGGCGTTCAAGCACAAGACCGCTGACACCAGGGCGCTCACCACCGTGAGGCCAAGCAAATAGCCGATCTTTCGCATGCTGCCGTCGATGGTCATCCGGTCGTTGCCGGTTAAATTGCTCCAGAATTTTTGATTCAGGACCGGGTTGCTGCTGCGAATCTCCATGGGTATCAGAGATTCTCTCGGCAAGGTCCCGTTTCAATGTTGCTCTCATTGTCCGTGCTGAGCAACCTGTTCTTGGTAGTAGGTCGCCAACTGGTCCATCGTCCAACCTTGCTTGAGATACTGTTCGACCATGTCCGCCGTCCAGCCGGGCACCTGGGCCAACATCTCTGGAGTCACGCCGCCTCCTGTTCCGTCCAACACCGGTTGCTGCCACCCTTCTTGATTGACGGGTGTGGCCGTAATGTCAGCAAAGGCTGCTTCTCCGATGGCATCTTTGACGTCTTCAGAATCCGTTCGCATTCCTCGTAGAACAACATAAGCACCACCCGATAGGACCAGAGCGAACACCATGAGGAGGAAGAAGAAGGATTGAGCCGAATCGCCCTCGGTGCTCTCAGAGCTGTCCTCGACCAGTGTCGCACGCTGGTCCGATGAGCAGCCGCTGCTATCGGTGGCAACATTGGCTGGCGTCTCGGGGCAAAGGTCGTCAGCGTTGACAATGCCGTCATCGTCATCGTCGGTGCTCACGTCGTTGGTGTTGTCCTCAGGTTCAATCACCACGCCCGCCAAATCGCAACCGAGCACCTCGCTGTCGTTGAGTCCATCACCGTCTGCGTCCCAAAGCGTGAGTGCGTCCTTCGGCTCAATGTTGGGCATGCTGGTGTTGAGGGCCGATGTTTGCGCCCAGTTGACTTCCAATCCATCCGGGATGCAGTCGCCATCGGTGTCAGCGAGGGTGGGATTTCCTCCGTGAAGTTGCTCAACAAAGTTGCTCAATCCATCACCGTCAAGGTCGAGTTTGGATTCATCTGAGTTGGCGTCACCTGCAACACTGCGCTGGGTTCGGTTCAATCCGTAAGCCACTTCCCACGCATCCAACAGTCGGTCCTGGTCCGAATCCGTGGTGCTGTCCAACCGGTTCCAGTCTTCGTACCATGATTCAATGAACACCTCTGCGACGGCTTCGCTGGAGAGCATCAAGCCCATCTCTCTGTTTCGAACAAGCGCTGAATCGCCCCAGTTGATGGACGAGACGAGAACATGCTCTCCGTCAATAATGATGCCTTTGTTGTGAAGTTTCGTGACGTTTTCATCGCTGCTCATCACGATAGCTGAGGTGTCGTAGCCCATGGTGAAATTCCACTCCTCGTTGAAGCGGTCAACCACGCTCTGAATGTCTTCGTCGAGGTAGGCGCCGTTGAGAATCAACCGCAGGCTAACGTCGCGTTGAGCGGCGTTTTCGAGGGCCTCGAGAATCGGGTTTTCTCCCCACCCCCACGACCAGTCCATGTCGAGGTACTGCAGGGACAGAAGGATTTCTTCCTCCGCACCGTCAAGCATGTCGACCAAGTCATCGATACAATTGTCGGGGCAGACGAGCAAGGTGGCCTCAAAGTTGCCTTGGATGGAAGGTGCTGTGTTGCCGACGATGGCATCGGATGCAGGCATGCTCCAGCCGTTGGGTGCATCGGAGGCTGCTACAGGCGTGATGTGACTGCGTGCATCGTTTTCATCAAACACGAGGTGATTCAGCACCATGCTCGCCACGCTTTCATCCTCCACCAAAACGCCCCAGTCGCGATTTCCTGCATCGCCAGGCGCTGGATGCGAGGAGGACTTCCAATTTCCTGAACCGATCCACACGCTCTCGTTGTCCCTCACGGCCACCTTGCTGTGGATGTAGGCGTAGGGATTTTCTCCCGTGTCGCCAAACCACATGACGTCGATGCCTGCAGCCAGCATGGTGGTGGCCATCCCTCGATGGGTATCAAGGTCGTATTGGTTCCACCAACTGTCGCCGTAATCGAGCACCACGTTGACGTCAACGCCTCGATTGTGAGCGTTGATGAGGGCTTCAACCAAGTGAACCTCGTGAAGCAGATACATGTGAACGTGTAGCGATTCTGAAGCCCCGTCAATCCAAGCGAGCAAGTCCGTTAAACCGTATTGAGGTCCAATGAGCGGTGTGATGGTGCCCGTACTGCTGGTTGTGGTGTCAAAACAGAAGGTGCTCCCGCCCAATCGACTCCATTGTTCGTGCCAATCCTCTACGGTGTTGGTATCCGGTGTATCTCCGCATCCGCTTCCTCTGAGATAGATGAGGTTGTCAAGATTGGCGAGCGGCTCGGCCAGCGAAATACCGCTCCAACCTGAAACGGAAACCGGGCCGTTGCCGTACACCAGCGTGTCGACTTCAGCTCCCGAACCGTCGAGCAATTGCAGCGCAGCCCCTGAATTTGGAAGGTAGAAATTTCGGTCCAACACCCCGTCCATATCAGCTACCGTACCGTCTTCATACACGCTGACAGCATCCGCATCGTTGGCCAATAGGACAGAAGAATCGGGCTGAATCATGAGATTCGTGATGCTGGCGTTATACATGCTGGAAGAACCCGTGGTGGTTCGTAGCGTCCATCCGTTCAGGACCGCCAATTTGTCGCCTTGATTGGCCACTTCAATGAATTCCATGTTGCTTGAAATATCGGTTGAAGCCGAAGGCATGAATCGCGTGAATCGAATGTCGTCCTTCGTCGCAAATTCGGTAGGGTCGGGTTCGGCCTCTCCTGGGGTCGGCCAGAGGGTGTGCTGCCAATCGTCGCTTGAGTGGTCTCCCGGCATCAAGGTCTGACAGTCGGTGATGACGACCCATGCTGCGGTGGCGACGGTGTCGCCGTCTGGATGGAGCAAGTCAAAGGCGTCCCCAAGGCCGGTGAGAACGTATTCCTCCATGGTGAAGACGGCCCGCTCGTCTGGCTGAAGCAGAACGCTTGGCGTTTCGTTTTCCCCAGCCCACAAACTGTTGAGTCGGATGAAACGACGATCGCCATCGGCCGTCATGATGGACCAACGGCTGATGTTCAGCGGCGTTGTGCCTTGGTTGTGCACTTCGACCCAATCCTCCGTTGGTTCGATGGAGTCGTCGTTGCAGTAGGGCAAGACCTCGGTGATGGCCAAGTCGGTTGAACCGGTGTAGGCCGGCCACACCGGGTTCACCTCACCTGGAGTCGCCCAAGCGGAGAGAATCCAATTTCCAGTTGCGGTGCTACCGTTGGGGCCAACACCTGCATGGGTGCTGTTTGGTGCGACCAACGATTCACCTTCTACCGTATCCGACCATGCGATGGTGTCGACGGCAGCGCCTGCGGCGTCCACGAGTCCGATTGAATCGGAGGAGGTATGTTTCAGATAGAAACTGCTGGTACCGTTGAGAGCGATGAGCACGGCGTCGCCCGCCCGCACCATGGTGGTGTCTTGGAAGGGCATGTTGAACTCGTGGAGGGTGAGGCTTCTGGACGCTGCCTGAAGTTTCCAGCCCGCCAAATCCACGTCGGCGGTTCCGTAGTTGTGGAGTTCAATCCATTCACCATTGGGCCACATCTGGCTGTCAGAGCCAACGGCATCGGGAAGAATTTCAGAGAACCGTACGGTGGTGGCCGAGGGGACGGAACCGGGTTCGGGCTGTCCAGGCGTTTTCCACGCAGCGGGTGTCCATGAGTCAGCTGGGTTGCTGCCTCGAATAAGGGCCATGTCTTCGCCGTAATCGGTGGTGTAATCGGCCGTATCGATGATTTGTTCGGTGATGTCTCGCAAGAACAGATGGTTGTAGTTGTCCCACAACTCGGTGTGACTCGTGAACTGAACCAATCGTCGTCCATCGGGGTCGATGACGGTCGAGCCTTGCGTGGCGTTGAACACGAGGGTCCCCGGGTCGAGGAAGGTCAAGTTGCCAAGACCGTCCATGATGCTCCATCCCATCAGGTCAATGGAACCGCTTCCCGTGTTGTGGAGTTCGATCCATTCACCGTCGGGGAAAGCGGCCCCGTCGTTGGTGGCATTTGACAGAATTTCCGTCATCTGCACATCGCCGATTTGCCGCGGCATCAGTTCCATCGGCAAGGGATTCATGCCCTCAGGTGTTGGATAGGGTGCGTAGGTCCAAGGTGCAGTGGACTGTGATGCGACCGTGAGCGAAAAACCCTGGACGGTTGAGCTCCACGAGATTTCCTGAGACCTGCTGCCGTTGGGCCACTTCAAGGTCAGGGTTTCCACGCCGTTGTTGAGGACACCGTAGCCACTGGTGGCATTGACCGCCACGATGCGATGCTGCCCGGGGGTGATGAGCATGGATTGCGAGGCGTTGACGAGGTGCGAGGCATTGAACGGAAGGACGTTTCCGGCTGCATCTTCAAGGGTGTAGCCTGTCAAGTCAATGTCACTGTTTCCGGTGTTGAGGACTTCAACCCACTCGCCACCCGGCCATGAAGCATTATCGTAAGAAGGCCAAGAATTGGCCATGACCTCGGTGATGATGAGGTCGCCCGGAATAAGGGTGTTTCCGCCCGACGCCGTGTTGACTTGCCCTGGTGTGGGATTGTTGGTTTGTATCCAGTTGGCAGTGGCGCTGGTTGGGTCTTGCTCGTAACTCTTGCCGGAAAGAACCGAGCCCCAGGTGGCTTGGTGGAGGTTGTTGTTGTTGTTGTCGACCAAGGTCAGGCTCATGCCCGTGTTCGTCATGTAGAAGTTGCTGTCACCGTTTCGGGCGATGACAACGTATTCACCGGGGCTGATGGTCCACGTTGAAGCGTTTCCAGACTGATAGTCCACGATGGTAGAGGAGTTGAAATCCAAGGTTTTGGATGCGCTTGTGGTCACCTTCCAACCCGTCAAATCAACGTCGACCGTTCCCTGATTGTAAAGTTCAAGCCATTCACCGTTCGGGTAGGTGGCATCATCCCATCCGTTTGGATTTGGGATGACTTCGTTGATGCAGACATAGCCCGAGCACGCTGTAGAGCGTCCTGTGGTGCGGTCGGCAGCGGCCCCTTCACTCAACACGGTCGCCATTGGCGAGGTCAACGAGAAGAGGAAGAGCAGAATTAGGCTGGTGGCGGTTAAGGTGGTTTTCATGTGTTTCACGTCCAAAGGTCAAATGAATCCAAAGCTGTCGAATTTCTGGGCAAAGGTGTAGATCATGATGGGCACGAGAATGATACCCATGCCGTGCGAGCGTCGTATGCCAATACGTGGTGGTAGCAGGCCAATGATGGTGCCGACGATGAGGACACCGATGCCCACAAAGCCCGTGGAAAGCCAAACGAGGGCGACCACGAAGAGAATGACGCCCATGACCATCTGTTGAAGCGGAATGGCGGCGTGCAGGCGTAGCATGCCCCTGCCAACATAGCGCATCATGGGCATGGCGAGCAACCCAGCGGCCAGGGTAACGGCCAAGAGGCGAATGAAATCGGAGGTTGGCTCAAGCGACGACCAGGTTTCAATGGGATACATCATCTTCAGCGCCAAGGTGGCACCGGACCGAGACCGGCTGATGATGTAGAGGAAGCCAAGAACCATGACTGTAACCGCTGTATTGGTCGCCGATAGCAGAGCAATCACTTCCAAGTCTTGCTTTGTTTGTGGACCTTCGACGCCTTCATCGGCTTCTGCCTTTGCGATTTCCAGCAATTCATCGTCGCTGAGTTCGGTGAGACGACGTGTCTCCCAATCCATGCCATACCCTTGCTTTCCTTGGGCCTTGGCTGCGAGGTTTCGACCACCCATCACCAGGACCGTGGCTTGTGAGGCCGTCATCCCGGGCAGGACGCCCATCGAGGCCCCGGCCACGCTCGACCAGAAACACGGCACTACGAGCGGGCGAACGGGTGGCAGGGCCCAATTTTCTCGTTGCGGAGGAAGGTGTGAGGTCGTGGCGTAAATGTCCAAGAGGTTGGCGATGCCGAATAGCCCGGCCAAACTCGGCAAAAGCAGACTGGCATCGGGCATCCCCACGGGGGAACGAGCGGGCAGCGTAAACACGCCCCATCCGTAAAGGCCTGCAAGGAGGAAAAACGCCGTGGCTGCAAGGAACCCTGCGAACCGAGAGTCACGTCCAAGTCGGCCGCCCGTCAGGCCTTGTATCCACGCCGGCCAGTCAAGTCGCGTGGTCTCGGTTGCAAGCAACAGCAGCGAGATGGTGAGCAGGACAAAGGGAAGCACTGAACGGAGGTCGTCGTACCAGCCAAGCTCGGGACCGAACGCAATACGGGCGAGGATGATGAGCGGTAGCGAAAGGAAGAGGCCGAGTTGGGATCCTCGAGCCGACCATGCAACACCCCGAGCAGCATTACCGGAGAGGAGCATTCGGTGCCCGGGGAGCAGGGAGAGCGCGGTATCCCCGTCGGGCGCGCCAATCAGGGCCGATGGGATGTAATTCAGGAAAGTGTGGACGGTGCCCGTGGCCACGATGATGGCCGCAACGGAGGCCAGCGGTATCCCAAGGTCCAGCAGTGCCGGCGAGAGTGCGAGGAGAATGAGGGCGACGTTGTTGACGTGAAATCCTGGAATAAGACCGGTGAGCGAACCGAGCATGACCCCGAAAAACAAGGCTCCGAGGAGCCACGCTAAGTCGAGAAAATACCCCTCAAGCATGTCCATCGCCTCATGATTGTCCGTTCACGTGTTCCTCTCGGTCGGATGTGCCGTCATCATCGGTGTCTTCGGAGGTCGGAGACGTGCCGATGATGTCCTCGAGCGTGTCGCCCAAGCCGTCGCCGTCGCTGTCTAAGACGTCCGCTTGGTCGATGGTGTAGACCAAACTCATGCCGTCATCGCTCTGGACTTGTCGCAACCGACCTGACCAGGTCATCGATTGGTTGGCGTGGTACTCGTCCACACCGATGGCCTGACCGTGAAGATTGAGCACGACGGATTCGTTTGAACCGTCTCGGAACAATCGCCATTGGTCATCGACATACTCCGCTTTTCCGTTGAGCAAAATGTTCTGGTCCCTCGCATAACTCCACTGGGTGGCACCGTCGTCCCACAGCAATGTACGTGCAGCCGGGACAACGCCGAGGGTGTAGTCGTGGACCGTGAGACGAATGCGCATGTCTTCGTCGTCCCAGCCAACCGAGACGTTGGCGATGATGTTCTGGCCGGATTCCAACCAGGCCGTTCGTGGACCGGGCACGGTGACAGCGACCGTGGTCCATCCTGGAGAATAGGCTGCAGCGTCAACGAAGTAGGCGCGTTCGTTCTCCACGCCGGGCTCGACAGCGTATTTCACATAGGCCGACAGCGTGTAGGTGGTGTCGGGGTCGGCGACCATGCCAACGGGGTCGGCAGACAACATGGCCAGCAAACTGATGGGTGTTTCGGGGTTGACCAGGGTCGGAGAACCGCCTTCATTGGCATCGATGCACCAGCCTGCATGCGTTTCTGACCACATCAATCGCCCCTCAACGGTTTGCAGGGTGTTGTCCATGGACGCTGTCGAATCGGATGAGCGGTCCTCATCGGTCGGAAGGACACAGATGGAGGTGCCCGTTGGTCCGTACAAGGCCCAATCATCGGTCGAGGTGGTCAGCACTCCCGTCATGGTGACGGTTTGGCCGGACTGGTAACTCCACGTCGCTTCTGCGTTCCAGTCCAGTTGAGGAATGTTGACCACGTGGTTGCGGTCGACGAGAATTTCAGGACCTTGCACCTGCAGGCTCCAACGAAGGTCGCGTTGCTGATAGGTGAGGATGCCTTGTACCTCAACTTTTGAGGTGGCTTCAACCCACTCACCAATGGCTGAACGAATGATGAGGTGCATTTGATGTTCGGAGTTGCCGTAGTTGGGGTGGTCGCCAAGATATGCCGACGTAAAGGTGGCGTCCGGTGCGATGGATTCACCGATGAAGCCCGTGAGTCGTATCACTTCACCCGCATAGGCAGCCGGGTCTTGGGCAACATCGGCGATAGCGAGTTGTTCCACATCAGGGAGGTCGGAGGTGGCCCATTCCATGGCGCCAGCGCCCAGCGATTGAATCCATATTCGTCCGTCGTACTCAATGACGTCTCCCATCACCGTGACCGTCGTGCCGATGGGCGGCATGGTTCCTGGCCTGTACCACCTTGATTCAACCACGCCCGTGCCGTCATCGATGATGGCGTCAACACGGTCATCTCCCGAGGCGTAAGGGTCTTCCACCCAGGAGATCAAGGTGCCTTCAACCTTCACGACTTCGTTCTTGTATTCCAAGAGTTGACGAACTTCAATGACCTCTGGTTCTCGCACGTAGGCGTACCAGTTAAGGGTGGCCACGAGGAACATAGAAAGTGCAAACATGACCCACAACTGTTGCCCTCGAGTCTCGGGGTTATCGTTGGTGATTTTGTCCATGAGGCCCTTAACGGCATCCGCCATGGTCTCTGCTGTCAAAAGACACGCTTATGCGTTGTCTTCTCGATGTTTCTCTTCGTTTCCGAGAAGGGCTATAAAGACCCGAGAAGCCGGAGAGTCATCATGAACGGTCGAGACCGCGTGATTCGCGACGAAATCCACCGCGATATTTTGGTTCCCGCGTCGCATGCGTCCATCATCGATACGCCCGAATTCCAGCGCCTTCGAGCGATTCAGCAATTGTCGACCTGCGAGTATGTGTTCCCCGCTGCAACCCATAACAGGTTCGCTCACTCCCTCGGCGCTTACCACCTCGCCGGTCGTCTTGCACTTCACTTGAACGAGGTCCATCCTGGACTGTTGTCCAAAGATGACGAGGAACTCGTGCAGTTGGCCGCGCTTCTCCACGACATCGGCCATCCTCCCTACTCTCATCTTCTCGAGACGCCTCGCGTTTACGCAACCTTCCGCTCCCACGAAACGTGGGGCAGAGATATCCTCGAATCGCCAAACACCGCCATCGGTCAAGCGGTTCGAGCAACCCTCGGCGAAAAGCGAATGGGCCGACTCTTCGCTCTCATGGACGGCCACGACGAATACGATGGCGTGCCAATTCCTCGGTTCATGAAGGAAATTGTTAGCAGCCAACTCGACGTTGATCGAATGGACTACATGATTCGAGACCAGGCGAACACCGGCGCTCAAATCGGTGGCTTTGACAGCGCCCGAGTGATCCGTGCGCTACGAGTTGGCGATGACGGTCGCATGTTCGTCAAGCGTTGGGGCCTTCCGGCCATCGAGGCCTACCTCGTCACCCGCTATCACATGTATCAGCAGGTCTATTTCCACAAGGTGAACATGCTAACCCAGGCTTACCTCGTCAACATGCTAGAGCGAGCGAGGGACCTGGCAACGGCTGGAAAGCTCGAACTCTCACCTGAACTTTCCCACATGTTGCTCAATGAATCACTCTCCCCAGAAGACTATGTTCTCCTCAACGACGCTCACATCAAGGTCGCCTTACCCGGTTGGGCACAGCACCCTGACGAGCGACTTTCGGGCTATGCTGGACGCCTCATGAGTCGGAAGAACTTCCACAAGTCGTTGCGCATCGACCACCTGACGGTTGAGATGTGTGACGTTGTTCTTCCCCGTCTGCGAGAACTTCTTGAAACACAGGGCTACGATGCAAACTTGGACCTTATCCAAGCCACGATTCGCAAGCGCGGATACCTTCCCTATGATGCTGGAATTCTGCTCGAAGACGGACGGGACGCTTCGGAACATTCGGCCCTCATACGCTCGCTTGCCCAGCCGCATGAACGGTGCTTGATCTTCGTTCCCGAAGATGTCCGGGACGAGATGGAACAGAACGTCCGAGAATGGATTAAGCCGTCTCAATCATCGTTGGCTCAATTTGATTGAGACAAGAAGGTTCATGATGCTCATGTTTGAGCCTTTAACGGGGCCTGTAGCTTAGTTGGTTAGAGCGCCCGGCTCATAACCGGGAGGTCAGGGGTTCAACTCCCTTCGGGCCCACCACAAAACCTTGGCCAAGGTTGCCTTTTTTCGCACAACGGACCCATAATGGTTATGAGGTGGGGGGGGTTGGGAAGACCGTTAGGTGAGACTATGTCGGCATGGAAGCGAGTCGTTGCTTTGTTGGGAATCTACTTCTGTTCACTCATGGTGGTCGCTGTTCCAGCCTCCGCACAGATTTCCGGTGCCGCAGTTTCCATGACCTGTGCGCCCGGTCAGATTCAAGTCGAGGTCAAGCCCGGTGCGACCCTGACAGGCTACACCACCTGTACGGTGTCCAATCCAACGGCCTATGTCGAAAAGGTCGCCATTCAGGTCACCAGCGACGGTCTTGCTACCGCTGCTCCCGGCGACATGTACGTCGGTGCTGGTCAGGAAGTTGACTTCCAAGTCGTCGTTCGTGCCAACCCCTACATGCAAATGCAATCTCGCCAACTGACCGTCTCGGCCCAAGTGCAGGAACTCAACAACCTGCCCCCGCCCAACACCGCATCCTCCCAAGTCAACGCCCTCATCAACATCATGCAATTCAGCATCGTCCAAGTTGAGGCCGTCGAGCCCTTTGTCCAACTCATGCCAAAGACCGACAAGAACTTCCAGTTCAAGGTGTACAACTTCGGAAATCAAATTGACCGAATGAAGATCGGTGTCACCGAGAACACTCGAGAGACCCTTGAGGAAGCTGGCTTCACCGTCAACCTCCCACAAACGGTCGTCACCATCGAGCCCAACACCGCTCCTGAGAACGCCCGAATCATGGTTCGTACTCCCAAGAACCAGGGTTGGTCCGATGCTTATCACGTCATGGAGTTCTACGCAGAATCTGAATTCGCCTGCCAGAACGGTGGATGCAACCGTGAGTCCCAGATGATCACGGTCTACGTCCGTGGTGTCTACCTCCCAGGTTTCGAAGTGGTCCCAGCGATTTCCATGATCGCCCTCGCAGGCGCCGTGGCTGGCCGTCGCTTCCTCAACACCGACGAAGAGGGAGAGGAAGAGGCCTGGCGGGAATCTGCTCCCGGCCTCTGACGGGTTCTCCGTAAAACCTCTCCCTGCGACTCATACAGGGGTTGCCTTGATAACACCGTTCGTGAAACCCTGCGATAACGGGGATTAACCATGGGTGGATTACTGGACAAAGCGAACGCTGCAAAAGACTCGGAAACCGAAACAAAAGCGACGGAACCTGAACCCGTTGTGGCCAAGGCCGCCGCAGAACCTGCTCCATCCACATCCACCACCACCTCGAGTGCTGCGGGTGGACCGGACAGCGCCACCAAGATGAGCCTCGCTGGTTGGGTCATCATCCTGCTGGGTGCGATTCTCTCGCTTCAGGGTGGAGCGTGGGGCTTCATCGTGGTCACCGTCGTTCTCGTGCTTGGTATCGGGGCCATCGTCCAGGCTGAGCGCATGCGTGGGAGCATCAATCAAGTGAAACTCGGCGCCAGTGTTGTGGTGGCCTTGCTCATTGCGACCACCCCTTACGCAGCCGTCATGCTGGTGCCCACCAACGCCTCCATGGCTATTTCAGAGGTGGAACTCAACGAAGAGACCAACGAACTTTCGTTCAAGGTTCGCGGCACGATGTCGTCGGTGGACGTCTCCATCGAGGCCGATGGCGTTGAAATGTGGACCGATTCAGGGGATGTCAGCAATGACATGAAGAAATTCAAAGTTCCACTCGCCGACTTCTTTGCGGGCAACGGCGAAGATTACGCTGGTAACGAAGCGGTCGATTACGTCATCAAGGGCGTCGGTTCAAACGGCCAAGAAGGCGAAATCAAGATTCCCACTCGCTTCACCACGCGAGAAGCACAGGATGCCGGCGTGCGCATTGCTGAACTTCATGACAGCAACGATGCCGACGAATACGTTGGTATCACGATTGAAGTTCTCGTTGGCCTTCTCGGTCCAAACGAAGAGGCCCAAGACGGCGGTGGTTTCTCTGCTGTGGGGCTTCGTCCGATGAGCGCTGATTATCAAGTGCAGGTCACCGTTTCGGGTGGTGACACATGGACGGAGAGCCTCATTTCAGTTGATGGAGACATGGCCACATGGTCGCCCCAAAGCGGTGGAACGGGAAGTGCCTCAACCGCTGGTTGGTTCGGTCTAACGGGCTCGGGTACGGACAACGCCGGCGTTTACTACCTCGATAAATCCGAGTTCTACGATGAGCCAAGAGATTACACGTTTACTGTTGAAATCACGAACACCCTTGGTGATCAAACGGTGTTCTCATCAGAATACTGTTGGAATATCGACCTGACCTCTGCTGAACGAGATGGCAACAATGACCCCACTCGAGCGAAGGGCGATGGTGTTGGTCAGGCCTGCTGAATCTTCTGATTGCAGCTATTGAGAGTGAAGGCTGTTCGGTTCAATCGTCATCGGCTTCTTTGAGGTCGTAGATGGATGAGGTCGCTTGCTCTTCCTCTTCATCGGATGCCTCGTCGTCACCAACGTTAGCTTCTGCTTCTTCGGTGGAGGTTGCGTCGTCGTGATCTGCTTCAGCCGTTGCTTCCTCATGGGTCTCGTAGGTTTTGAGTTCTGCTTGCTTTCTCGATTGTGCAGCGACCATCAAGGCCAACCCCATGAATCCTGCAATGGCCACGATCCATATGATGAGCGGGAACTCCTCAACT
>JBMYQB010000026.1:0-24887 GCA_049600935.1 Candidatus Poseidonia sp. | reverse complement strand
GGCTCAGCGTGCCAGCAACGCCGAGGGCGCTGGCGTGGGCACGGGCCACCAGGTGTGGCAGCGTCTCGGCGGTAGCGATCGCTGCTTCCATAGCGACAGCCAGCGCTTCTCCGCTGGCCTTGGACAGGAGGGTCGGCATCGTTTGTGGGGTGAACCACGTGATGTTGCAGGCGAGGTTGAAGGCGCCTGCAGCCATGCCGATGAGGTCCTGTTCGAATTGTTCGTAGTCGATGTCGAGGGTGGCGGGCTCAAAGAGCGTACCACCTTCGAGGGTGCCGCAGAGGCGGAGGCCCGTGACCATGGGGTTGATGCCAATCTTCGAGAGCATCATACCGAGGTCGCCTTCGAAGACTTCGCCTTCTTCCAGCACCACGGTGCGCTTCTGAATCTGGACGCTACCGCCCATGATCTTAGCAGGAATGCCGACCGAGTTCAGGTCACCAACAATGGGGCCAGGGGGCATACCGGTGTCTTGCTTCTCCACCACGATTTGGTAGGGTGCAACGTCGCCTGGCTTGGCAGCACGACCGGCTTCGGTCTTCTTGAGTTCGGTAAACAACTCAAAGGAGTTGAGGTTCGAAGTCGAAACCAAAGCGGGTTGGACGGCGGATTCGTAGAGCTTCTCAAGGTCAGCGAAGTCAAAGCCAGCGCGTTCCCAAGCGAGCTTCATCAAGCGCTTCTTGGCGACTTGAATCTTCATCTGGTCTCGGAGGTCGGCTCGCATGCCGAACATGGCCGAGGCGGGGACGCCGTGAATGTCAACCACAGCGATGGTCTCACCGCTGGTCAACAGAGCGTGAAGGTCGTCAACGGTGTCCCTCTTCCAGGACACAACCTTTGGAATCAATTGATCACCTCGATGCGTTGTGATGGACCCATTGAGGTCTTGATGAACATCGAACGGATGTTGCCAATGCCACGCTCCAACTTGTTGGTCACACGGGTGTAAACTTCCATGGCGTTGGCCAGAAGTTCATCGTGGGATTGCTTGACGGTTCCGAACGAAGCGTGGAAGGTCATCTTGTCGCCGGACTTGACCACGACGGTGCTGGCAAGACCTGCAGCGAGAACGGCGGGGTCAAGCGTGGGTGGAACGGGGCGAGGCATCTTGCCACGGGGACCCAGAACGGTACCAAGGTGGCGACCGATGAGGCCCATGTGAGGCACTTCGGAAAGGAAGAAATCGTACTGGTTGGCGACCTTCTTGGCCTGTCCCTTCTTGCCACCGAAGTCTTCGATGTCCTGAGGGGAGAACACGGCCAGACCGGCAGCCTTGGCCTTGGTGGCGGCTTCACCGGCGGCGAACATGGCGACCTTGAGTTCACGACCACGACCGGAAGGAAGACGGATTTCTTCCTTGATACGGTTGGTTGGGTTCTTCAAGTCGACATCCTTGATGGTGAACGAGATGTCCACGGATTCGACAAACTTTCGCTCAGGGGCCGCTTCAATGGCCGCCTTGATTGCATTACTGATTTTTTCTTCCATCTTGCTTCACCTCTGCGGTCTGCGAGGCCGAAACCTCTTCCGCGGTTCGTGAGTGTTCAATTAAAGCGCTCGTCCCATTCTCCTTTTGCAATGATCTCGAGGGCGTCAACTGCCCAGTGACCGTCGATTTTCACACGCATTGACACGCAGGTCCCAATGACCTCACGGGTTTGCGCCTTCAAATCGGCTCCGGTCAAGTGTCCAAGGCCTGCCTTCTCACGGGCCACTTCCATGGCCTTTTCGAGGGGCAGGTCCTCGGTTGCGGCGTCGAGACTGCCGTTGCACTTCTGTACACCCAAGGCTTTGATAATCAGCTTGGAAGTCCATGGCTTTGGCATTGTGTCAACTCCTTCCATACGAACGTAGGCAGGCCTCCGACCAAACACCCCTATTTAATCGCGCCGCGCTGGTTTTGGAGGCGTTTGGGATGAGCATTGTCTTGACGATATACCAGTTTTCTTATGTGTAATGTAACAATCCCGCTGCCATGAACCTGCTCGCTCGCCGAATTGCCTTGGGCCTTATCGCCTTGCTCATCCTCGCCGTCCCTCCCATTGAAGGCAGCTCCTCGGGGAAACACAGTCAAGCCAATCAGGGCTGCACCTGCCACAGCAACGGCGGCGGTGTTTCTGCCACCCATAACTTCCCAACCACCTACATGGCGGGAACGATGTACACCATCAACATCGGTCACTCCGGAGGTACGCAAGCCTTCAGCGGCGGCTTCAACGTCATGGTGGATAAGGGCAACCTGATGAACGCTGGAAACGGCGTACAAATCGACGGCACCATGCGCAGCGCCACCCACACCAGCCAAGGTCAACTCGGCTGGAGTTTTGATTGGATGGCGCCCGTCGGCGGCAGCGGTGCAGCCACGGTCAACGTGGCCGTGCTCCAGTCCGATGCCAGCGGCAACAACAACGGCGACGCTTGGGACCGCATCACCGTGACCATCCCCGAAGGTGGCCCTCCCAACGACGTGCCGGTCGCCTCAAACGTCCAAGTCGCTCCATCACCTTCCCCGCTGACCAGTGAAGACCTGACCCTCACCTACGATTACGCCGACAACGACAGCGATCCCGAGTCCGGTCAAACCGAAATCCACTGGTACGTGGACGGTACGCACAACAGCGCTTACGACGGTCAAACGACCATTCAGGCCTCCTCGACGCAAGCCGGACAGAAGTGGAAAGCCGAAGTCGCCCCGCACGACGGGTTGGATTACGGCAGCCCCGTCATGAGCAACGAAGTCGCCATTCAAGACATTGACTCCGACGGCGACGGCGTATTGGACGGCCAGGACGCCTTCCCCAACGACAGCACCGAGACCACCGATACCGACGGTGATGGCGTGGGGGACAACGCTGACGCCTTCCCCAACGACGGCTCCGAGACGCTCGACACCGACGGCGATGGTGTGGGCGATAACGCCGATGCTTTCCCAAACGACGCAAGCGAAACCCTCGACACCGACGGTGATGGTGTGGGCGACAACGCTGACGTCTTCCCCAACGACGGCTCAGAGACGCTCGACACCGACGGCGATGGTGTGGGCGATAACGCCGACGCCTTCCCCAACGACGCTTCGGAGACGGCCGACACGGACGGCGATAACGTGGGCGACAACGCTGACATTTTCCCGTTTGACGGCACCCAAACCGCTGACCGAGACGGTGATGGCTACGGCGACAACCCAGCGGGGACCAACGCCGACGCCTTCCCCGACGACGAGACCGAATGGATTGACACCGACGGTGATGGAGTAGGCGACAACGGCGACGCCTTCCCCGAGGATGCTGCAGAGACGCAGGACACCGACGGCGATGATGTGGGCGACAACGCTGACGCTTTCCCTGACGACGCCACCCAAACGACCGACCAGGACGGCGACGGTTATGGCGATAACCCGCAGGGCAACAGCCCCGATGCCTTCCCTGAAGACGAAACCGAGTGGGTTGACAGCGACGGTGATGGCTACGGTGACAACGGCGATGCTTTCGCCTCCGACGCCACGCAGTGGGCTGACACCGACGGCGATGGCTACGGCGATAACCCGCAAGGCACCACGCCCGACCGCTTCATCACCGAAGCGACCCAGTGGGCCGACGCCGACAACGATGGCTACGGCGACAACCCCGACGGAGCCAATGCCGACCTCTTCCCCAACGACAGCACGGAATGGGCTGACAACGACGGCGATGGCGTGGGCAACAACGCCGATGCCTTCCCAGACGATGCATCGGAGACCATGGATTCCGACGGCGACGGCATGGGCGACAACGAGCAAGCGGAACTTGAAGCCAAACTGGCCAAAGAGGAAGAAGAAGCCGCTGCTGCTCAACAACGCATGCTCGTCGGTATCGGTATCGTCATGATCATCATCACGGCGGCTGTGGTCGTCGTCCTGCGAAAGCGAATGGGCGACGGCGACGAGGTTGCCAAGGACTTCAGCATGCCAGACATGAACGCTCAACCGGCCACCGCCATGCCCGACATGAGCGCACAACCGGCAGCCACGACGTACCAGACCGAGCCGATGCAGACGTATGCGCCCGCTGTCGCTGAGCCCGTTGCCACCCAGCCGGTGGATGACAGTGCCCTGAATGCGCTGGTCGAGCCTGAGCCCGTCGCCGCACCTGCCGTGGCCCAACCCGAGCCGGTGGCTGCACCAGTTGCAGCGCCAGCAGAACCCACCGTGGTCAACCAGTGGACCGACGAGAGCGGCCACACGTGGCGCGTGATGAGCGACGGCACCAACCGCTGGTGGAACGGCACGGACTGGCAAAAGGTCTGAACTGCCCGAAGCTCCCACACGGCTCCCAACGCCAAAGATGGAACTGGGTACAGTTTTCTCCGGAGTCACAGGACTGTGACAAAAGGGTTTTTTGAAGCGGTAATTTTCGTTGATTCATGCGTGCGTGGTTTGTTACCGTGGTGTTGCTGTGCGTCGCGCTCTCTCCCGTGCTCACCTCAACCAGCAAGTTGGAGGAGGCAGTCCCCTCGGCTTCATCGAGTCCGCTTCAAGTGACCTTGTCCTCATCAAGCGGTTGGACGAGCGGTGGCGAGGGCCTGACAATCACCGGGACGGGTTTCCAGGACATGGCCGACAGAAACGTCAGCTACGATGGCGTGAATCACCAGTGGGCCGCAACAAATCTGGACATGAGTGACCAAGCAGGTCGATGGAATGCCATCGACATTGATTCAAACGGGCACATCCATGTCGTCCAGATCAAAGATGGAAATTACGAAATACGCCACAGTGTCAACGATGGAACCGGTTGGAATTCAGTGAAAATCAACGATTGTGGCAACACTTACTGTTGGGACATTCACATGGTTATCGATGACAATGATCACATCCACCTTGCCTACACGACCTACACGAGTTGGGCTGAAACGCTTGTCTACATGAACTACGACGGGACAACGTGGACAGACAACACCGTCTCGAGTTCTGCACATTTTGGTCCGATTGGCATCGCAGTTGACTCAAACAACCATCCACACATCTCCTACGCTCTGAATGGAGCAGACCAGTGCGGCAATGGACTTCGCATTGCCTCGTATACTGGAACCGGATGGTCCCACAGCAACGTTGATTCGGGAAGTAACCGGGGTTGTGAATCTGCCATCGTTATTGATGAAAGCGATAACATCTACATTGCATACCAAGACCGTAGCGCTTCAAAATTGAAAATTGCAACGGACAAAAGCGGGTCTTGGGACACCTATCTGGTCGATACAGGAACCAGCCCATCCCAGCTGTATCCGGGCTACATGACGTCAATGGCCATGGATGGTGAAGGGCAATTTCACATCGCTCACTTCGATGACAAAGAGGATGATTTGAGATACTCAACGGGGACACCGAACACCGGGTGGGCGACCGAGATTGTTGAGGCATCGGGACACACGGGACGGGACCCCTCAATCGCCGTGGACGCTGCGAATCAACCGCACATCGTCTACCACACGTGGACTGGTCAAAATTTGAAATACGCAACCATCGACCCTTCGACTTCAAATTGGAACGTCAACACCATCGCCACGAACGCCGATGTCGGAGAAGGAAATTCAATTGTGATCGATGAAAATGGCAGAATGCATGTTGCTTTCAACGACGATACGGCTGACAACTTGAAGTATACAACAAAATTGACGGGCGTTGTCGTCACCGACGAACTCACGGTTCAATTTGGTCAACTGGGTGCGGTCACTGGCGAGGTGCTGGACGACGAGACCGTCCAACTCACGACACCAGCCGTCGCCTCACCGAGTGTGGTCACCGTCTCCATCATCGACAAGGACGGCGTTGACCATGCGCTTTCGGCGACGTTTGAGTTCATCGACCAAAACGACCTCGACGGAGATGGCATTCCCAACGCCAGCGATGATTGCCCGAACGATGCAGGAACGTCCACGCACGACCTGAACGGTTGTCCTGACGACGACGGGGACGGATACAGTAACACCGCCGACGCCTTCCCCAACGACAGCAGCGAATGGTTGGACAGCGACGGCGACGGCGTCGGCGACAACGCTGATGCCTTCCCCAACGACGCTTCGGAAACGTTGGATTCGGACGGCGACGGCGTCGGCGACAACGCCGATGCCTTCCCGACCAACGGGTTTGAGCAATCTGATTCCGACGGTGATGGAGTCGGCGACAACGGCGATGCCTTCCCCAACGACAGCAGCGAATGGTTGGACAGCGACGGTGATGGAGTCGGCGACAACGCCGACGCCTTCCCGTTCAATGCCTTCGAGACGTTGGATTCGGACGGCGACGGGGTCGGCGACAACACCGATGCCTTCCCCAACGACGCCTCGGAAACGCACGACCTCGACGGTGACGGAGTCGGCGACAACGCCGATGCTTTCCCCAACGACGCTTCGGAAACGCTGGATTCGGACGGCGATGGCGTCGGGGATAACGCCGATGCCTTCCCCAACAATGCCAACGAAACGGCCGACAGCGACGGCGACGGCGTAGGCGACAACCAAGACGAGTGCCCGGACAGTGTACAGGGTGCTTCAGTTGAGAACAACGGATGCTTGGACAACACCGATTCGGACGGCGATGGCATCGCTGACCGCCTCGATTCGTGTCCCGACGAAAACGCATCGGCCCTCGACACCGATAGCGACGGATGTTTGGACGACGAGGATGAGGACGGCGTGATCGATTCTGAGGACGCTTGCCCTTCCACGGCGTCAGGCGAGAACGTGTCTCAAACCGGTTGCAGCGATGTTCAGTTGAGCCTCTTGGACACCGACGGTGATGGCGTTTCAAACGCCGAGGACCTGTGTCCTGAAACCCCTTCCACCACGAGCGTGGACGCCACAGGATGTCCGTTAGCCGAAGAGGGGGACGACGAAACCTCAACCTCCCTGCTGTCTTCCTTCTTTTCGGGAGAGAGCGACCCCGTTACCACCACCGTTGGTGTTGGTGCTATTTTGCTGGCGTTGTTCACCCTGCTCCAAACCAACGCCGTTGCGGCCGTCTTGCCCGACGCGTTCCGGTGGGTGCAGGTCATGCGAAAGAATTCCAAGTTGACCAAGGAGGAGCTCAACGAGTTGACCTATTTGCAATCCATCACCCAAGCCTATTATGGAAATCCACGGGAACTCGCCGAGGAACTCGAACAGCTGCGTGGTGACCTCACGGCTCGCTACACCAACAACGACATCAAGAAGCAGACCCGAGAAAAACTGTTCACGCTCATCGACGAATTGCTGGCGTCCACACCCGACCAGTTGCACAGAATCGCCCACAACGACGCCTACTTCGGACTGGCAGGTACACTTGATGCCGAAGACCGAACCCGCCTCTTGAACGAAAAACTCGCGATGACCAACCAGGAAAGCGCAACGCCAGCCTCCCCCGCTCACCACGGTCAGCCATCCCTGACCGCCGAACTCAGCGTCATGCGGCAGTGGACCGACGAAAACGGTTACACCTGGGCGGAGATGAGCGATGGAAGCCACCGTTGGTGGAACGGAACGGACTGGCAGAGCCTTTGAGCAATCCCGCTTGTTCCCTCACCGAAACAATGCACCAATTCCGTTATGTGCGGTTGACCGAGGCGAGCACATGGCCCCGAAAAACGACGGGACGATGTCGGATGCGGACAGGCAACGAACGGCTTGGAAAAAAGCACAGAAGTTGATCGCTCAAGAGAAACCCGAAGACGCCCTGTTGCTCCTTCGCGAAGTGGATGAGAACGGTACGCACCACACCACGCTCCGACTTGCTGGAAGGGCGACGCACGCCATCGCTCAGCAGACACAGTCCAACGCCGATTACCGCAAGGCAGCGTCGCTTCTTCGTGAAGCGGTGAACATGAATCCAAAGGACAAGAAAGCAACCAGGGCGCACAATGACCTTCTGAATGAAATGCTTGAGAAAGGCATCGGACGACGTTCGTTAAGGAACGTCGGTTATGGCATGACGGTCGTTGCAACCTTACTGTTGATTGTCGGTACGATTGGCATTCCCCTCGAGGTCGCATCCCGTGAGGCCCCTCTTTCACCGCCCTCGTTTACGCAAGGCGCGGTCTTTTTTGGGCCAGAACCTCTCCGAGAGAATCCTGTTCCGCTCCTCGCATCAGCAGAAATCAACGTGAGATGGGACAGAGACGACGTGTTTTTCGTCATCGCGGATGAAGAGAAAAAAGCGGAATGTGACAGCATTCTACCCATCGACAGAATGTTATCCACCAACCAAACCTGCAAGGCAGAGGACAGTGACTACAAGGTCGTTGGCCAAAACGGCACTGCGGGACTCACGTGGACCGTTGAGCGAGGCGTTCACTACATCGGCATTGGTTCACTGGGTGAGAGCAATCCCAACGGTGAGGGCTTTACTCTGGATGTCTCCTTAGAGTTGAGTCTCGCGGCGGGCGGGTATGTCATCACGTTCGTGGTGGGCGTTGTTGGTATACGGCTGGTGAAAAGGGATTGAGGCCTGAAGTACCACGAGCGTGACAGAACGACGATATAGGACCCAAGCAAACCCCCCCGACATGAAAAGAGTCGCCTTGTTCACCGTCCTCCTGATGCTGTCCGTTTCCCTTTCCGGCTGTTTGGGTGGAGGCCGTGGCAAAGGTGACGACAACAGCGGCAATATGGGCTCGCCTGAAGAGGTGAAGGCCGACGAATACAACGTCCTCTATGTCGGCCACAGTTTTGGTCGTCCCTTTGCACAAGCGCTGCAGGATGTGGCCCTCGCCAGCGGTTTTGATGACCACGCCCAGTACATCGAGATGAGCGGCGGTGCCTCCGGAGCCCCCGATGCGCTGTGGGCTGACGACGGTCACCGTGAGAACATCAAGGCCTACTTGGACACGGGTGAAATCGATGTCTTCATCATGATTTGTTGCTCCATTGAATTTGTTGAAACGGAGGGTGAATCCGACGAAGCCGTTTGGAATTTCAGTTCGTATGCACTGGACAAAAACCCCGACATCCGGATCGGTCTGGCCATGCCCTGGAAGGATTTCCCGCAAGACTACGACAGCGCTGAAGCGCACCGAAACGGGTCCAATGAGGCGTACAGCATGTGGGTAAACCTGTCCAACGACCTGAAGGAAGACTACCCCGATGCGGACATCTTTACCTTCCACCACGCGGAGGTTGTCTACGACCTTCGGGCGGCGTATGAGGCCGGCGAGCTTGAGGGTGATGTGGAGCAACTTACGGGGCCTTCTCGAAACTCCGTATTCACCGATGAAAAAGGCCATGGTGGACAAATCACCGTGGATACGGGGACGCTGATTTGGCTGCACGCCGTCCACGGGGTTGAACCAAAGGACGCACCTGCCTACCCACAATGGGAGACCGACATTCGTGCCATTGCTCAGGCAGCCTTGGACAACGCAGACCAATAGATTCAATGCGAAGGAAGATTGAGTTGAGTCCATGTGGGACGTCATCATTTTGGTTGTACTCGTCGGCCTGGCCATCGGTTATGGCGTTTGGAAATCGTTGGCCTCAGGCGAGTTGAGGCAGATCGTTGAATTCACAAAAATGGCGTCAGAGATGAACAACGACCTGTTTGGCGGGGAAACGCGGGAGTTTGTGCTCAACGTGAACGGCGTTGACCGAACAGTTGGCATCAAAACCACACATGACATCAACAACCATGTGTTTGAAGCGGTCGAATCCGGCACCTGCATCCTCTCCTCCAGCCAACACAGAACCGAAGGCCTTCACCTGGTTTTTCGAATCCACAACGAGCACGGAGACGACATCATGACACTCACCGAGCGGGACGGTGAAAAGGTCGTCAACACCTCAGAATACAATCTTGACAAGATGGGTCCTGAGCCCCTCATCAATCGTTTTAGGGACCTCGTGCGCCGCATGAGCACACCTCAATCGGCTGAAATCAAACCCATGGACGAACAAACGGATGCGACGGCCAGTGCTTGGGGCGTTGTCAAGCAAGATTGAGTTGCCAGTTCACGCCAAAGCGGCCCTCAACCCATGCAAACAGGGTCGAGAATCCGTAGTTTCCTGCAGACATGTTGACCTTGGCATCAGGCATGTTGTGTTTGTTCGACCCAGCCAAACACCGATTCCAACACGGGACCCAAGGTGCGGCCGCGAGGCGTGAGTTCGTATTCCACGCGGGCAGGCACCTCGGCGTAGACTTCACGTTGAACGAGGCCTTGCTGAATGAACTCATCCAAACGGCGACTAAGCGTCGTGGCCGTGATGCCAATGGAACGTTTAAGCTCGTTAAATCGGACCGCTTCGTGGTGATTGAACAGAAAGTAGAGCATGTCGAGCACGTGAGATTTGCCCAAGAGTTGGACAAAATCGCGTCCCTGCGTTTGCAAACAAATTGGATGGTGGTCGTGGTGTGGTTGCATGAATTGACCAAGTTGCTTCGGTATATCAAGAACCCAGTCTCAAAGGGAAGACCTAGGTTGCTGGCCCGAAACTTTCCACCCTTAATACAGGCGAGCGATGGGGCGGTCAAGGAGGAATGAAACCTATGGCAAACTGTGGATGTGGACGCTCGCCGACCGGTCTGTGCAAAGGATGGCACGGCTTAACCGACGAAGAGTTCAAGAAAAAATTGGTAGAATATAAATCAAAACAGAACGAGGAATGAGCATGGCACGAAACTGGAATACGATTCTGCGCTGGGTTCACCTCGGCTTTGGAATGATCATCTCGGTGTACTTTGCCCGCATCACCTTCACCGGTAATGTGGATGCATGGGACGACAATCCAGAATTCACGATGTTTGTTGGGCAGGCCGTCATGGCCATCGTCTTCTGGACGGGCATCATCAAGTGGCAACTGCCCCGTATCAAAAAATGGAACCGCAAGCGCCAGAAAGCCAAAGCCGCCGCTGAGGTTTGATTGCCGCGTTGCCCTCAACTGGGCAGCAGGAAGGCGTGGGATTTGAACAGGCCTATATGAGCCAACGCCCAATCCTCGCGCCATGAACTTGCCAGAGCATCTCGAGGAGCGATGCCGCTGGTCGTCCGAAGAACGGATACCGGTGGGCGAGGGCCCCGTCGTGGTCTGGCTCAAGTCGTTGTTTCGGGTGCATGAGAACCCCGTCGTGGACGTGGGTCGGTGGATGGCGCATCATCACGACCGTCCCCTCTTGATTTACCACGGCCTCGATGAACGCTACCCCCACGCCTCACTGCGCCATCACAACGTTGTGATGGACGCCGCCGTGGACTTGCACCGCGGGTTCGCCAAGCAGGGTCTCCGCTACGTGTTTCATCTGGCCAGGGAAGGTCATCGACCGTCCGCCATGAAGGAGCTGGCTCAACAAGCGAGCATGGTCGTAACCGACCTGTTTCCGCTACCGCCGTGGACCGATTGGGTGGCGGCCATCGCCGACCTGACCAAAGGACCGGTCGTTGAAGTGGACGGCCATTGCGTCATCCCCATGCCGCTGTTTGGCAAGTCGGTTGACCGCCCGTTCAAATTTCGTAACGCCACGAAAAAACTCCGAAAGCAACGCCTCCAACGACGCTGGCCGAAGATGGACCTTGAAGCGAAGGCCTACGACGGGGACCTACCGTTTGAACCCGTGATGGTTGAGCATCAACTCGCCGACCTCAACCAACGCTGGACCCTGCTTCAGCAGTGCGATATCGACCCCACCGTCCACCCCGTGTGGCAATTCAAAGGCGGTGAGCAAGCGGCCCTCGCTCGGTGGCAGACCTTCGTTGAAAAGGGACTGAGCGGCTATGCCCGACGACGCAACAACGCAGCGGACGCCGACGGCGTTTCTCGCATGTCTGCCTACATTCACTACGGGATGATCTCACCAATGAAAATCGCCCGAGAGGCTGCCGAAGTCGGAACCAAATCCGCCGACAAATACCTCGATGAATTGCTCGTGTTCCGTGAGCATGCATGGCATCACGTCTACGCCTCGGACGAACCCTACGGTCTCCACAACCTCCCCGAATGGGCCAGGCTCTCGTGGCGCTCCACCGCCGACGACCCCCGTACCACCCGCTATCCGTTGCGCCAACTCCAGCGGGCCGATGTTCACGACCCGCTATGGGCAGCGTGCCAGCGTTCGCTGCTACGCCACGGCGAGTTGCACAACAACGTCCGCATGACGTGGGGGAAAGCCTTGACCGGCTGGACCGCCGACGTTGAACAGTCGATGGCCTGGGGCCAAGCACTCAACGACATGTACGCCTTGGACGGACGGGACCCCTCCTCCGTGGTCGGCGTGCAGTGGTGTCACGGGCTGTTTGACCGGCCCTTCCATCCACCTGCACCCATTCTCGGGCTCGTGCGTCAACGAGACCCACGGACGCACATGAGCCGTCTTGACATGGAAGCGTACAGGGCCTTCACGGACCGCCCTGCCGCCCCCACGCCCCACCCCATTGTGGTCATCGGTGCGGGGTTGGCGGGCGCCGTTGCTGCTCGCCTTTTGGCCGACCACGGGTTTGACGTCGTGGTGCTTGACAAAGGTCGGCGTGTGGGCGGACGAACCTCTCGACGTCGCGTCGATGACGTCGTGCTCACCCACGGCGCGCCCCGCGTGGACGATTGGCCCGCATGGATGACGGCCTGGGCCGAGATTGAAATCGAACATGAACGACTGGCCTCAACCGACGACGGTCACGCCTTGCTCGACGGGCCTGAAACCATCGCAGGCTGGCTGGACGGCGTTGACGTGCTGACCAGCACAACGGTCACCCGCCTCGAGCAAGACGACGAAACATGGCTCGTCCACGACGAAGAAGGCAACCGATGGCAGGCGTCGGGCGTGATTGTAACCGCCCCGCTTCCCCAACTCCACCGCATGCTGCCGACCGGTCCTGCATCGTGGGCATCGCACCCGTACGAAGCGACCTGGACGGTGGTGCTCGCTCACGAAGCGACGTGCCCCGATGCGGTGCGTGCAGGGCTTACAACCCTCGGCCTCAAGGTCGAAGCCAGCGAAGACCCCAACGGCATCGTCGTCCATCTTTCTCCCGAATGGAGTCGTGACCATCTCGAAATGGAGCGAACCGATGTGGGCCAAGCTTTCCTCTCGATGGTGGAAGGGCTGGATGAAACGGCACTCAAGTGGATAACTTCCGCCACCTTGCAGGCACACCGTTGGCGCTTTGGTCGAGCGAGTACGCTTGGAGAACGGGCCAATCTGTCGCGACTGGTGGAGGCGGGCGACGCATGGTGTGAGCCCGTGGGAACGGGCAACGCAGCACTTTGTTCGGGTGCTTGGGCGGCGGCAACGATAGCCTGGCAGTGCGGTCAGCATCTCCAACCCAAACGCGCACCCGTTCAACAAACCCTGTTCTGAACACCGTTTCAGCGACGGTATCGGAAGAAGTCCTAAACGCAGGACGCCTCCTCCAAATGCATGGACGACGATATGGAAGACACTGGACCACCCCAACCGATTATGATACCGTGGTCGGGAGTTGCTGAATCCACGTCTGAGGAAAGCGCTGTGGACGCACCTGACTCACAGGTGCTCCAACAAGGCATGGCGAAGGTGCAATTTTTTTCTGACAACAAACCCAACAACACAGGCTTGAACGTCATCACCTTCGTTCTCATGCTTGGCGTCCCCCTCGGAATCGTTGCCGTCATGGGAATTGACAATGTGCTGTTCGAAGACATTGCGCTCGTTTGCTGCTTTTCGTTCGCACTGGGTGGTGTCTTTGCACTCGTCTCGAGCAGCAGACACACGTCGTGGACCAAGTCGGTACAAGATGCAAAGATCGATGTCATTCGAGAAGCCAACCTTCCCGTTCCCGAACAGCAACTGAAATCGTACCTCAACGTAGGCGGCCTCCTCCTTGTGCTGGGAATCTTTGTTGGTCCATTGGCCTTCCTCCCCGGTTTGATTTTGTATGCAATCGGGGCAAGCGGGGCCAGTTCCTACAAGGCGGACATCAATCAAGCTTTTAATCGCCTCAAAACGGGTGAACAAGATACGTTAAATCGCGAGAAGTGAATCATCATGAGTTCAACACCGAAACCCATCCTCGTTCACGGTGATGAGGGTCGTCCATCAGAAAACGAATCAACAACACAGACAGAGGCGCCTCCTTCAACGCCGACCGAGTCTGCAGGCTCGTCGGGCGCATCACACCCAAATGCGACAAGCGACCTCGCTCAAATCATCAAACGCTACGAGACGCTCGAGGCGCAATCAGATCCGGGTATATCCTTCTTGATCATGGCCCTCGTCTTTTCGTTAGGAGGGCCAATTCTTGCGTTTTCAGGATTGGGCGATTCCTCAGATTTTGAGGGAGCGGCCACCGTCTGTTGTGGTGGCCTCATCATCGGTTTTGTGCTGCTCTTGGTGGCTTCCAGCCAATCGCATGCTTACCAAAAAGAGGTCAAGCAAGCCTTTGATGCCGTCAAGGCAGAAGTCAACGTTCCGAATCCTCCCAAAACGTATTTTCTCCTTGTCATCGCATCGGCCTTGATGGGTGGAGGTTTCTTCTTGGCCCAAGTGGGAGCCAGCGAAACCAGTGACCTTCTCGTTGGAGTGGGCGCCATCCTGGCCTGCTCCGGCCTCTTGACCTTCGCAACTTGGCTCCAAACCAACGCTTCAAGCGACAACAGGAAAAGCAAAGAAAGGATTTTGGCAGCTGCAAAATCGAAACTGCAGCACAGCGAAGAAGAATGAGGCGCCTTCGCTCCTCATTCAACTGCAGAACTGCATCACTCGCCGACGCGCTCGATGACACGGACGTGGTCGCCGCGCATGTTGAGCGTCATCGGGATGATCTGCTCGTAGAGTTCCATGCTGACCTCTTCCTTGGATTCGGACACGCTGGTGATACGAGCCTTCTCGCCCTTGAAGGCGCCCGTGACGATTTCGACGATGCAGCCGACCTCGATGCCGCTGGTGACGGCCTTGGGCTCCAAATACGGCAAGATGTCCTCGAGCGGGGCTTCACCGGGAAGCACGCTCTTGGCGTTCTTGAGCGGGGACTGGTTGATGCCGCGGCGGGCCGACGGGTCTCGACCACCGGAGCGACCGATGAGCTTCTCCACGTGGTGGAGGGCGCTGGACTCAACGAAGACGTAGCCGCGCATGGCGGGCGGGTGGAGGATGGACATGATTTCACCCTGAAGGGCGACCATGGAACCGCTGCCGTGGAGGCGAGCGTACATTTCGTCAGCGACACGCTGTTCGGAGTTGATGGCGGTCTTGACGATGTAGAGGAACGAGCCGACGCTGCCGTACATCTCTCGGAAGAGGCCGTGGGCGTTTTCCATGTCGAGGTCGGAGAAGATGCAGTTGTAATCCTTGATGGTACCGGGGTCAACCCACTCGGCTCGGGTGTAAATGCCCGAGGGTGTCACTTCGTTGCTCTTGGCAACGACGAGAATGGGCATGACGTCAACGAGGTTGCGACCCATGTCGATACCGCGCTCGGGGCCGGTGGCATGGTAGTAGAGGTCGTCAACGGGAATGCCGGTGGACTGAGCCACACGCTCGAGCACTTCTTCGGGGGTGTCAGCGACGCCCCACACGCCGTCCCAGAGGTCGGGGAAGTGTTCGGTGCTGCTGTTGCGCTTGAGCAACAGCAATTTCTCTTCAAAGCGAACAAAGGCCACAAATGCTTCCGTCATATTCAATCACGCTCCGATTCAGTTGCCGATGCCAAAGACATCGTGAATCAACCAAGGCAGGAAGTTGTCCATGAGCACCAAAATGGCGAACCCGATGGCTCCCAACACGAAGAGACCGATGCCACAGATAATAGCCGTTTGACGGAACTCTTGCTTCGAAGGCTTGCGCGCCATGCGAATGATACGGGCCCATGAGCCACGGGTAATCTTGCGGAACTGGGCCTCAATCTTATCCTGCTGCTCTTGGACCTTCATCTCGAAGGACTTGTTGGCGTTCGTTTCGTCAGACATGGTCTAACCTCAGCCTACCGAGCCACCAACCCCCTCATTATAACGGCTCCGCATCCCTTCTCGGAGGGTTTGACGGTCCCTTCTTCATGGGAGGGTTGATGTGGGGTGAAGGTTCCATTCAAGGCGATGGCAGAACGGAACCCCTACGAGGTCTTGGGTGTCAACCGTCAGGCCAGCGACGGTGAAATCAAGCGAGCCTTCCGAAAATTGGCTCGTCAGTACCATCCCGATCGCAACCAAGGTGACGCCGGGGCCGAAGCGAAATTCAAGGAGGTTCAGGCGGCCTACGACGCCATCGGAACCAGCGAGGCTCGACGTGAATTCGACCAGCAAGAACAGATGCGCACCATGTTCGGCGGTGGCGGCCGTGGACGTGGCGGACCGTCGATGAATTTCGGCGGCATGGGCGGCATGGGCGGGGGCGGTCTTGAGGATATTCTCGGCCAAATGTTCGGCGGCGGTGGCGGCATGGGCGGCATGGGCGGCATGCCCCGTCAAGCCCCAAGGTCGGCCCCTCGCCAACAACCCAAAGCAGCGACCATCAACGTTGGACTGGACATCACCATGACCCAGGCCGAAGAAGGCGGTGAGTTCACGTTCTCCTACAAGCGATTCAAGCGCCAAGGCACGAGCATGGAAACCAAGCGCACCACGCTCAAACTTCGTCTGGACGCCGGCGTGACCCACGGCACGACCAAGACGCTCAAGGGCCAAGGTCACGACCACCCAGAAGGTGAGCGGGGCGATGTTGTGGTCACCGTTCGTATCGATGCGGGTGAAGCCTACCGCTGGGAAGGCGACCAGTTGATCCAAGAGGTGCCCGTGCCCTATTCGGTCATGATGCTGGGCGGCAAGGTCAGCGTGCATCTGCTCTCGGGCAAGACGGGTAAGCTCTCCGTGGACGCCATGACCCAAGTCGGCGACCGTCGCCGCATGGCCAAGGCCGGCTACAACGGCGGCGACCTGACCTTGGAATTCGTCCTGGCTGAACCCGAAGAACTCACGGACGCGCAGCGAAAGGCGCTTGAAGACCTCGGTTCCGCCGGATTGTGAATCGTTGACTTCATGAAACCTCAACCAAAGCCTCTGCCATGGCGGGAGGGCGACACCGTGGACGCGGACGCAAGAACAACCGTCAGCGCAAGCCGAAGAAAGGCCCCCAATCGCCGCCCGATGAACGCTTGTGGCGCCGTGTGACCCAACACTTCAGCGACGAGCAGTGGTCGGTTGAATGGACGGGTGCTTCCATCACGGCGTGGATCACCGACAAGGAAGGACTGGGCGGCCAGTTTCGCGCCAACCCCAAGGCCGAACGAGCGCTCTTGAGTCAGGTGAACGAAGCCTTGGCCCACGGTCGAAACGAGGGAACCTACATCTTGGCTGGCGAGGACAAAGCCGTCCGCTTTCGCACCCCTGCCTCCATTGACACGCTCATTTCCGCCACCGGGCGCTGGAAGGATTTCTTCAGCCGACACGCCGGAAAAGGTGAGACACCGCTGCACGGACGCCCGCCGCTCACCGCCGACGACGCCAGCGAAGCCGACGTAGCGATGTACGCACTGCTCGAGGATGTTTGGGAGGCGATGTTGCGTGGCCAACCGCTTCCAGAGGCCTATGCGCTGGACGACCAAGGGTGCACTTCGATGCAGGGCTTTGACCTCGTGAAGGAAGCAAGGAAGTGTGCGGCACGACGCTCAGGCCTTCGGTTTCCAGACGACGAACCCGCCATGGCCTTGCTGATGATGATGGCCGGACGCTGGACGACCCGAGAACTGCTCGACGCCCGTCTGGAGGCTCGCCGAAAAGACGGCCACAACCCGTTCCCACGCACCTACGACGCTTCGCTGGTGGACCATGCCGACCGACTCGGCGAAGTCAACGGGGACGAGGAAGTCGCCGCAGGGCGCACCGATTTGCGTCATCTTCCCTTGGTGACCATCGACCCGCCCGACGCCAAGGATTTCGATGACGCCGTTTGTCTGGTGGAGGAAAACGGTCAGCGAACCCTCTGGGTGGCCATCGCTGACGTGGCACACTACGTGCAGGCCGGCACGGCACTGGACCGTTCGGCGGCCGCCCGTGCAACCTCGGTGTACTTGCCTCACACGGTGCTTCCGATGCTGCCTCCAAAACTGGCCGACGACCTCTGTTCGCTACGAGCCAACGTTGACCGTTTGGCGATGGTCGTCGGCATGGACCTCGACGACGAGGACAACGTCGTGAACACCCACGCTTACGAAGCGGTCATTCACGTCAAGGCCAACATCGCCTACGGGGACGTGTTCGAAACGAACGCCTACGACGACATGCTGGCGCTCGCCGCCGTTTGGCAGAGCCGTGAAATCCGCTTAAACCTCAACAACCCTGAACTGCGCCCTCGCCTTCACGGCGAAGACGAACTGCGTGTGGAAGTGAAGTGGCCCAACGAAGCCACGCGGATGATCGAGTCCTTCATGGTCGCCACCAACGCCGCAGTCGGCCACCTGCTCGGCGCTGTTGGCGCTCCGCTTCCGTGGCGCTGCCACGCCCCGCCCGACCGTCCCGAAGTGGAGGGGTTGAACGCCAAGTTGGCGGCGTTGGACATCGGGATACAACTCCCCATGCCCAGCCTGCGCAAGCACGGTGAAAGCGAGACCGATGAGCTGTCCAATTTGCTGGGCGACTGGGCAAGTCTGGGTGGTGGTGGCATCGACCTCTCGGGGATGGAAGATGCCAAACCCGAGGACGGGGAATCCGTGCCCGACTACCTCTCGGGCGTCATCGACCCCGAAGCCCGCAACGGCATTTTGACCTCGCTTCAAGAGGCCCAGACCGCCGCCAGCGAGTTGACGGAAACGACCCGTCGCATCGTCGACCAAGGGCTCTTCCAGCTCATGCAGCGCGCCCGCTACGATGAGGAAAACGGCGGCCACTTCGGTCTGAATTTGGACGCTTACGTGCACTTCACCTCGCCGATTCGTCGCTACCCCGACCTCATGACGCACCGCCAACTCAAGGCCCACATTCACGGACGTGAATGGGTTCACAGCACGGAGGAAACGGCGAGGTTGGCCGTGCATTGCAGCGAACAAGGGCTGGCAGCCAAACGCATGGAGTGGGAACTGGTGGCCAACGCCTACCACGTCCACCTACTTCGGGGCGGGCGCCTGGGTGATGAACCGCCGTCCGAAGAAGGCGTGGCAACCTCGTACAATGCTCGCGTGACCGGCTTACGTGGACCTTGGGTCTTCCTCGATTTGGCCGACGACGGCGCCGTTTCAGGGCGTATGCACCTGCGACAACTGGGCGGCAAACGCCGCCTGGTGGTAGACGAATACGGCCTTGAGGTCAGCGTGGCCGAACCCGACCACAACGGTGAGCACCCGACGATTCTTCGCCTCGGTCAACGTTTCCCGTGCCGGCTCCGTGGACTTGACCTGTGGTCGGGGAGCCTCGACTTGGCTCCGAAATAAATCCCTCAAACGGGAACGAACATGCCAATGAGTATGAGAACAAAGAAAATGGCACAGATGATGCCAAAAATGGACTCAATCACCAGACTGGCAGTCGATCCTGTGTTTGGCATGCCGTTGGCCATCTGCCAGTCCGCCTTGCCTTTGTAGTAGGCGGCGTCAAGGAAGAGCACGGCGGTGAATGAACCGCAACAAACCAACGACGAAAGATCCATCAGGAGGTACGAACCAGTCGCTTCTGCCAGGATGTTTCCGAAAATGGAAGCAATGAAGCCAAACCCAAGGACGATGTAGGAAATGGTGCGATAATTATTGGTTGGCTTGTAAGTTAGTGGAATGTACATGACTTGCTGGGGAACCATGGTTGTTCCACCCATCATCGGCTGCATTTGGCCTTGGATGTATTGCGTGGGTGGCGGCGTAGTAGGAACGGATGAGGGTGCTTGGCCCATCGCAGGCATAGCAGGTTGGGGCTGAGCGGGTTGAGCGATGTTCTGGGCTGGTGGGAGATGACCGACGTCAGGCTGTGTGGATGGTTGCTCCCATAACGGATCGACCTTCGGTAGTTCGTCGTTCATGATGGGTGGAAGCCTTTCCGCTATCTAACCGTTGTTCCATTTATGTAGTCAAAACGGTGCGTTTATATTGACTACATAACTCGCAAATCCATGGCCCGAGTCGTCGCTGAGAAGTGCACCTGCGGTTGCAAGATGAAACGCCTCTACACCCGCGCAGACGGCGGCAAAGGGTGGGACAGCGTGGGCTGGTTGTGCACCTGCGGATGCGGTTGTGTAAATATGGACGAACAGTGGCAAGAAGGCGAATGCTGTTCAAACTGAGGTGTGCATCGTGGACGACCGTCAACTCTCACTCAGCGTCACCGGCATGAGCTGTGCTGCGTGCGTCGCATCGGTGGAGCGTGTGCTTTCTGGTGTGGAAAGCGTGTCCAGTGTGAGCGTGAACCTCCCGCTTGAGAAGGCGGTCATCGTGCTTGAACACCCCGTTTCAGAGGCCAACCTGGATGCCTGTGTTCGGGCGGTGGAGGGTGCGGGCTTTGGCGCCAGTGAATTGCTTCCGCCTCTCGAAGTGCGTCGGCGAAACGAGGACAAGGTTGCCCTGCAACGGCGTCAGGTAGCGCTCGCCTTTGCGCTGGCTTTGCCCGTCTTCGTTCTCTCGATGGTGCTCGAGGACCTCGGCACCTTCGGCCCGTTTGACCTCCGTCTGACCCTCGCCATGGTGGCTGCCCTGCCCGTCTATCTCTACTCAGGCGCTGCGTTCCACCGACAGGCCTGGGCAGCATTACGTCGAGGGACGGCCAACATGGACGTGCTGGTTCATCTCGGCACCACCGTGGCCATGCTCTGGTCGTGCTTGGTCACCCTTTCACCCGTGCTCGGTTTCCTTCCGGCCTTTGTGGGTGAAGCCGAGCACGTCTTCTTTGACGGGGCGGCCTTCATCATCGCATTTGTCTTGCTGGGCAACCTTCTGGAAGCCAACGCCAAACTCAAGGCGACCGATGCCGTTCACAGCCTCATGCGCCTCCAACCAAAAGAAGCCTGGGTCGTGGTCGACGAAGGAACGGTCGCCACGCCGGTCGAGGAGATTGCCCGGGGCACCCTGCTCAAGGTTCGAGCGGGCGAAACGGTGCCGCTTGACGGCGAGGTGGAAAACAGCACGGGTCTGTTGGACGAGTCCATGATGACGGGGGAATCTTTCCCCGTTCGAAAGAACGAGGGCGATTCGGTGTCGGCAGGCACCATCGTTCTCGACAGCACGCTCTTTGTGCGAACCACGGTGCTCGTGGGCGACACCATGTTGGCCAACGTGATCCGCCTCGTCGACGATGCGCAGACCGGGAAAGCTCCCATTCAGCGACTCGTTGACCGCATCGCCAGCGTGTTCGTGCCGGTGGTCGTGTTCGCCGCCATGGTCGCCGCTGGCGTGTGGTGGTTCATGGCCGACACCTTGGCGCCCAGCAGCGCCATGGGTTCAACCGAAATGGCCGTCATGGTGCTGGTGAGCACGCTGGTCATCGCCTGCCCGTGTGCGCTCGGCCTGGCCACACCGACGGCGCTGGTGGTCGGAACGGGGCGAGGCGCTCGCTATGGCCTGCTCATCAAGGGCATTGAAGCGCTCGAGCAAGCGCACGCCACCTCCACCGTCGTCCTCGATAAAACGGGCACCATCACCGCCGGTGCGCCCCGTGTCAGCCACATCGAACTGCTGGACGGGGACGTTGAGGAATTGCTCTGTCTCGCCTCAGCCTTGGAAGCCGAATCCACCCACCCGCTGGCCAGCGCCGTCCATACCGCTTGGGAAAACATCGGCTACACTCGTCCTGAGGTCGCCGACGTTCGCACCCTTCCAGGACGTGGGCTTGTGGGCTCGCTTGACGGTGCAGCGGTCGCCGTGGGCAACCTCGAATTGATGGAAGATGTCCTGTCAAACCTACCCGACGACCTTGAAGAACAAGTCGCCAAACGCGCCCGCCGCGGCACCACCGTCGTGCTGGTGGCCAAGGGTCAACGGCTGCTCGGCTGGATGGAATTCAGCGACCGCATCCGAGAAACGTCTGAAGCGGCCGTCAAGCGCCTCAAGCAGGTGGGCATCAACGTCGTCATGTTGACGGGCGACCGAGAGGAAGTGGCGAGAACAGTGGCCGATGCGGTGGGCATCACGAACGTTGTCGCCGGCGTCAAACCCGACGAGAAAGCCGAACACATTCGACGGCTGCAGGAGGAGGGCGTCGTGGCGATGATCGGGGACGGCATCAACGACGCAGCAGCGCTGACGTTGGCCAACGTCGGCATCGCGATGGGCGCCGGCAGTGAAATCGCCTTGGAGAGCGCTGACATCGTGCTGGTGCGAAACGACCTCGCCGATGCCGTGGCGGCCCTCGAACTCGGGCGAGCGACCATGACGCGGATTCGCACCAACCTCGCATGGGCCTTCGTCTACAACATCATCGGTCTGCCGCTCGCTATGGGGCTCCTGTTCCCGTGGACGGGATGGCTCCTTCCGCCCGCCTTCGCTGCGGCTGCGATGTCCTTGTCCTCGGTGAGCGTGGTCAGTAACTCCCTCGTGTTACGCTGGTGGCAGCCCTCTGCACGGCTCCGCTCGGGCGATGTTTGATAGGGGAGGGCGTCGTCGTTTGGCCATGACCCAGCGAACGCACTACTTGACCATCAAAGGCATGACCTGTGGTTGCTGCTCCGGACGCATCAACCGCGTGCTGAAAGCCAACCCCAACGTGCTTGATACCATGATCACCTTTGAGTCCGAGCAGGGCGCTGTGCTCACCACCGATGCCCTGACCACCGATGAGGTCGTGAACATGGTCGCCTCGGCTGGCTTTGCTGTCTCGGCTTGAATCCCCGTCCTATCGGCGGTTTGAAATCCATCAGGGTCTGCCAACGGTTTGCGCGGGGGTCGCCCAGCTTGGTCAACGGCGGTGGGTTTAGGTCCCATTCCTTATCGGTTCGCAGGTTCGAATCCTGCCCCCCGCATCCTCTCAGTCATGCGTTTTGACCCCGTTCTCCGAAGGGGTGACACGGGCTTAATTCCTCGGCACCACCCAAGGTGTTCTATCTGTTCTTTCATAAGGAGGAAGTGTGAGGCCGCCTTACCCGCGGGGGTCGCCCAGCTTGGTCAACGGCGCTGCGTTCAGGTCGCAGTCCTTATCGGTTCGCAGGTTCGAATCCTGCCCCCCGCATTGTAGAGCAGGAGCACGATAAGGAGTTCATGTCCTGGCGGTCGTGTGGGTGAGAATCCTGCCCTCGAACGGTCAATTGAAAGGCAAGGCTTTGAACCCGAAGACCAAGCCAATTCCATGGATGATGAGAAGCCATCCCGTGTACGAAGGCTTCTCGAATTGGGCCCGGCCCTCTTTGACGGACTCTCTCAACGCATCTTGCATGCAGGCGCTTTGTTTGAAGGGAAAGTGAAACAGCCGCCCACCCGTGCTGAGCGGTTGAAGTACACACGGTTGATGGGATACGTTGCCGTTCTGCGAAGCGGAGGGTTTGGTGCCTTGGCCACGGCCCTTCCGATTCTTTTGGTGTATTTTGGAGCGCTGCAGCTGTTGCCCAACCTGAACCCGGACGGTGCAGATTTTTCCGGTTGGAACATGGTCCTGTTTTACTCAACCATCGTTTTCGCCTCGCTGTTGGCCACGGTGTTGGAATTGTTCCTCCTCTACAACGATGCCATCCGCTATGCTGGAAAAATGAACCATGCCACCTCCCGTTCGGTTGACCAAACGTTGGAAGTCAATCAGGCGATCGAAGCCGCACTTCCCGAAGGCTTGACCAAAGCCGCCCTCGGGATGGTTAAGGACCGAGCCCCGAAGTACGGCATCAATCCGCTCAAAGAAGGGTCAAAAACAGGGGCTGCAGCCCGTGGTGTTGCGTTCAAAGCCAACGTGTTGATGATCAACGCCATGATGAAGCAGATTCTTCGTCGCATTCTTGCTCGTCTCTTTGGTCGGGCTGCCCCGAGGGCCTTTGTTGAATGGCTGCTGCTCCCGATCTATGTGTTTTGGAACATGGTTGGAACGACCAAGGTGATGAACGAACTCATCGCCCGAGCCAACGGTCCTGAAGCCTCTGCAGAGGTGATTCACCAACTGGGTTGGAACGATGAAGTGCCTCCCAACCTCAAGGGACTGGTCAGGTTCGTCATCAGCACCCATGTTATCCGGAGCAAAGCCTTTCACCCAAACATCGAATTGATGCTCCTTCAACTCCAATTGAACGAGTGGGATGGTGAAGACACCCACTTTGAAACCAGCCAACTGACGGATGTTGAACGCCGACAACTGGCCAAATTCATTGTTGCACTGCCCTACCTTGAAGTACGAAAGATGAGGGTTGATGATGGACTCTGGTCCTTTGTTGAGACCACGCTCTCAACCGATGAACGAGCATCGTGGCAGACCGCTTGCAAAGCCTACATCCGACAAGGAACACCTTTCTGAGTACCTCGCATCCATCTGAGGCACAGCGACGAAAAGAAGCATTCATGGCATGGCCTTCTCTACAGGACGGTATGGACCGCCCGTCTCGTAGCCCACTCGCGGTGCACTGGGGGCTCGACCCCGAGACGGTCTTCCTCAACCACGGCTCGTTCGGTGCCACACCAACGGCGATTCGCCAGGAACAGCGACGCTGGCAGGACCGCATGGAACACGAGCCCGTGGCCTTCCTCGACGGTGAAGGCCTCGAACAGATGACGGCCGCCCGCCACGCCCTGGCCGAGATGCTCTCATGCGACCCTGACGACTTGGCGCTGGTGGACAACGCCACCTCGGGCGTGAACACCGTCATGCGCTCGCTGGTGTTCAATGTGGGCGACGAAATCCTTGTCCCCGACCACGCCTATCAGGCCTGTCGCAACACGATTGATTTCGTAGCCCAGCGTTGGGGCGCCAAGGTGGTCACCGTTCCGCTCCCGTTTCCCATCGAGGGCCCGCACGTCGTCATGGAAGCAATGTTGAGCGCCGTAACGGACCGCACCGTGCTGGCGATGATCGACACCGTCACCAGCCCCACCGGTCTT
>JBMYQB010000025.1:0-25106 GCA_049600935.1 Candidatus Poseidonia sp. | reverse complement strand
CCTCGGATGCACCAATTCCAGATCTTGCACCATCGAACCTCGTCGGAGAGCAAGCCGGCGCCACCATCCGCAGCCGTGCTGAGGTTGAAGCCGTCCCAGGCGACAAACTCGAGGGTACGCTCCATGAGGTTGAAACGACCACCCTCAACGCTGATGGAAACATCATCAAGCAGAGCGTGAAAGGTACGCTCACGGTCAACAACCCCTCCTCAGACGACCGCATCTACGACATCGACGTGTTGCTTGACAACATCGATTCAACCGATATTGGAGGCGAGCATGTTTCCGTTGACGAGTTGGAACCGAGCAAGAATCACACCGAGACCTACAAGGTCAATGGGAAGCAAATGATGACGCTCCGAGAACGTCTCGACACCAATCCATCTCGCTCCCAAGAGCGCTCGCTTTCGGTTGCTATCGGCGAAGACCCGGGTCCGTTGTCCCTTGAACTCGAGGTGGAAAACCTGTCAGGCGTTGAGCTCCATGATGTGGTTGTTACCCGTCCGTTGGCTTCAGAGATGCACTTTGAAATGGCCGGTGGCGCCGAACTTGATGACGGTGTCATCACGTGGACCGTTGGGCGTTTGCAAGCTGGCGAAACGCAGAGCATCAGTTTTGAGGGAACCATCAACGTTGAATCCACCAAGGCCATCAAGGCTGGAAAAGCCACCGCCACCTACCGTGCAGAAGCCACCGTTTCGAACATGGCGTTCCGCGAATTGGACGCCTTCTGCCGTGGGTTCACCTACATGCGAGTCCGTGAAGACGAGCGACCCGATAACTGGATTTGTCAGGCCATCTTCGAGAACCGTTCGTCCTTCGCCGTCGATTTGACCAAACTTCAAGTCAGCATGAAAGGGAGCGAGGAACTTCTCTTTGACATCCACGATGTTGACCAGGACGTCACGCCCAACGGCAAGTGGGAGTCCGAAGAGCGAACCGTGATGGCTCAATCCGAGCCTGATTTCACCTACGATTTGTCCTACACGGTGCTGCCGAAGGCCGTGCAGTCCTCTGAAGGAAGCATGACGCTCGAGGAAAAGAAACTCGAAGTTCTTGAAGCGGAGGTTGAGAAGACCTATTCCACAGGCAATCTCCGATCCTACCGCTCTCAGAAGGTTCAGGCGACCATGACCCTCGTCAACAAGGGCTCGTCCACCATCAATCTCATGCGCATTACCGATGATGTGCCAGGACTCTTTGAGGCCCCGACCGAGGAGCAACTGACCATCAAGATTGACGGAAAAACCATCGACGATGACCAGTACAAGCTGGAACTCTCTGAAGGCGTCACCATCGAGAAGGAACACCGTTCGCCTGATGGCCAAGGGCACACCATGATGCTCACTGTTGGCACACGAGGCCCCATCGGGCTCAAGCCAGGGAAGAAGATTGAGATCACCTATCCCTTGACGGCACCGGACCCCTCACCGGGCAACGAGCGCGTCGATGCCCCTGCTCGAATTGAGTTCAGTGCCGAGCGCTTTGGACCCATTTGCACCCGAGAACCTGTGGCGACCCCCTCGATTAAGGTCGTGCACAACCGTCGCAACTTCAGTGCTGGCAAGCAAGCCATTCCACTTGGCGGAAAGGGCCGATACGAGGTGCTGATTCTCTTCGAGAACAACGGCGACACTGCCCTGAGCGACCTCTACATCAACGATGTTTTGCCACCTCAGTTCGAAATTAAGGAATGGGTCATGAAGAGCGCAGACGGCAAGCGCGATGATGTCACCATGACCTCGGAAGACGGCGAAGGTGGCCTCCACATCGTGTGGCACGTGCCAAAGGTAGAGAAGGGTGAGCGCCTTGAAGTCTCCTTTGACATCAAGGGAAGCGGAGAAGTCGACGCAGAAGCCCTCAACCGATTCCATGGTGTTCATTTCGGTGATGAAATTGAATCGGATGACCTCCCATCGTTGGAGGCCGAGGCTGAAGAATCAGAGGCCGAAACTTCAGAAGAAGATGGCGGTGAAGATGCTGCACCTGAAGAGGACAGCGCACCCAAGATGAAATTCCGAGAAGACATGCTCCTTCGGGTCATGGAGGCTGCAGGGATTGATGCTGGACACCGTGATGCATTCGTTGACTTCGCCGTGGATTACGATCACGACGATAACGGCTACCTCAAGAAGGCTGAACTCGAAGACGCTGCTAAGGCTTGGAACGAGGCCCACAGCGGCGACGCTGGAACCGAAGAGGCCGCTGAAGAAGCACCTGCTGAAGAAGCACCTGCCGAAGAGGCGGCCGCAGAAGAAACGGCCACGACGGAGAATGATGCTGAGGCAGACGAGAAAGGATGCCCCATCTGTTCGACCATGAACGCTGCTGATGCAGGGACCTGTGGAGCCTGCGGATACACGTTCACCGAGTGATTTCATTCTCAAGGCACGCAACGTCCGATGCCCGATTCTTTCGGGGGACTCATTGCGGGAGAACCCATTGAGGCCATTCTTCGTGTTCGGGCGAGCGACTCACGATGACGATGACCGGTCGCTTGAGGGAAGTGAGCACCTCGTTGAGCGGGCGAACGGTGGAGGGTGGAATCACGCCATCTCGAAGGTCAACGGCCAGCCATGCTTTCGGATATTGCTCGGTCCATGCAGCAAGCTCTGCTTCGATGCCACTTGGAGGGACGCCTTGTCGTACGCTTGCAATGAATCCCCACCCATCTGGACATTTTCGCTCTGCGTCGGTCCAATAGAAGATTCTCGGTGATGCAGGCAAGCGAGCCAACTGGTCGAGTGCTTCCATTTCTGTTGCACACACGGGTTGACCCGGCATGGGCATGGGTAAGGGATAACGCCATGTTGGCGATACATCCAACGGGTCTTTCTGGCGCATGAGCGGACGACATTGTCCCGATGTTTGAAGTTCTCGCTGTTCCGTGCAGAACCTCACTTCCCTCCAAATGACATGCTAACCTTCATGCCCTTCCATTGTCCGACGCACATCATGGCCAACGGTTCATCACCGCCACCCCCGCCCCCGCCGGGTGGCTCGATGTTTGTCATGCTGATGTTCATGATTCTCATGACCGTCCTCATCATGACGCCCTCAATTCGCACATCCTTGGGGACCACAGCCGACCCCTTGCTATCCCCTTTGCTCCCCGAGGAGTCGTTTTTCGTCATCACCGTCATGATACTCGGCATTTTTTCGATGACCCTCAACACCGTCATTCGAAACTTCTTCGTTGACCCGATGGACCAAGCCCACATCGGCCACCGACAGGGTCAAGTTCGTCAAATTATGAACGAAGCCCGCCTTTCACGGGACCCGATTCTCCAAGAGAAAGCGATGACGCTCCAACAACAGATGATGCCGGAACAGTTGGAGGTTCAGATGGGGGCCATGAAACCAATGATGTTCACCATGATCTTCATCATCGGTATTTTTGCTTGGCTGACCACCAAAGTTGAGACCTTCCGAGTTGACTATGTTTCGCTACCATGGGCTCCTGAGTGGCACCTCCTCGACGGGAAATTTTTGTTCTTCCCCGCATGGATTTGCTGCTACATTTGCATGAGTGCAGCCTATGGGCGAGTCCTTGACCGACACATCAAACTTGCTCGCTACAAATCACATCCACTTGTTGTTGCTGGTGAAGTCCTCAAAGAACCCCTTCTCCATTTGGTGGCAACCAAGCCCGCAGCAACGTCAAACCAGGCCAAGAAGCGGCAACAACGCTCCAAGCGAAGTCAGCAACAACGCAAGAAACCATCCGCTTCCTCAAAAACCAGTCAGGAAGGTGGAGGGGGAGGCCTGCTTGCAGGGATTGCCCTGACCTGTCCCGAGTGCGATGGTGATGTCATCACCCATGACGGTCCACGGACCAAACGCTGCAACGTGTGCTTCCATGAGTGGACGGTGTGAGGCCTATGGTCAAGGTGACCGTGTCCGGCCATCCCGGTAGTGGCACCAGCACCTTGGTTCATGCGCTGATGGACCGATTTGGCTGGAGCAGTCTTAACGGCGGCGATGTGTTTCGCAGCGAAGCCAAGCGAAGAGGTATGTCGCTGGCGGATTTTGGCGAGTTGTGCCAAAATGAACTCGATGTTGACCGTTCTCTTGACGAACTGCTCAAACAACGCATGCAGGGAGACGAAGCCGCTGATATTGTTGAATCCCGACTGGCCGGCTGGTGGGCGTATCGCCTTGAACTCCCGTGTTTGCGAATATGGCTCGATGTCACGGATGAGGAACGGGCACGTCGCGTGGCCTCGCGAGAGGGCTTGAGCCAAGCAGAGGCGTTGATGGCCAACCAACAGCGAGCGGTCGTTGACGGTGAACGGTTTCGCGTTCTCTACGACCTTGCGCCTGAAGACCCAGTACCCTACACCCACATCATTGATGCGACTTCTCTCAATGCATCTCAAATACTGGAGCATGTCGTCGGGTTGCTGGAGGCATCTCAATGAGCGTACATGTCCTTGACGATGCACCGACAACCGACGAGGCCTTCGGAACCTTTCCCGACGACCGGAGCCTTGAGCAACGGCTCGCTTCTGGCTTCATCCTCGTCGACAAACCTGCAGGTCCAACATCGCATCAACTGGCCGCTTGGGCTCGGGACCTCCTCGGTTTGGAGCGTTTGGGACACGGTGGAACCTTGGACCCGTTTGCCACCGGTGTCCTGCCCCTGATGGCTGGACGATGCATGAAAATCACCAACAAGATCCTCAAACACAAGAAGTGTTACATCGCTGTGTTCCGTTTTCGCCAAGCACCAGACGAAGCGGCCCTCCGTGAAACGATGGCCAAGATGACGGGGCGTATCTACAACGTCCCTCCTGAGGTGTCGGCCGTCAAGGTCCAAGTCCGCACACGAACCATCCATGAATTTGAGTTGCTCGACCTCGACGGGAACGATGCCGTTGCTCGCATCACGTGCGAGGCGGGCACTTACATCCGAACGATGGCAAGAGACATGGGGTTGCTGCTCAACATGCCGGTCGACTTGAAGGAGTTGCGCCGAGCGTCATCGGGTATTTTTGACCTCGACCAGTGCGTTACCATGGACCAACTGGCCGATGCGGTTTGGCTCTGGAAGGAATGCGGGCAGGAGGACGCATTGAAAGCCATCGTTCATCCGATTGAGAAGTTGCTTGTAGACGTCCCCCGCTGTCAGGTCAAAGACAGTGCCGTTGCCGCGTTGGCCTTTGGCGCACCGCTCTTGCGACCGGGATTGATTTCCATTCCAAAGGGACTGAAGAAAGGCACCGAAGTGATGGTGTCCTCGCTCAAAGACGAAGCCGTTGGTTTTGTGAAACTCAAAGCTGATTCCAACGAAATCGCTACCATGGCATCAGGAGAAGTCGCTCGACCAAGCATGGTGTTGATGGACACCGAGGTTTATCCTCGGCGCTGGACAACCTCATCTTGAGGCTCACGCTTCGATGTATTCTTCGTAGATGTATTCGTCCGTTTCAATGCGGATTTTCAGTTGAGACATGGTTCCCACTCCTGCTTTGTCAACCAAGGTTGAACGGCCCCCACGACCTCAAAGCAAGGGGCCCTCCTACGTTTTGGTTATCAAGTTTGAGGGGGGTTTTCGCGTTATCCGACACGGGAGGTTCTTTTCTTACCTGAAATGACGAACGAAGATACAAGGGCTGATTCACTCAATTTTCTTGATCTTCGGTGGCATCAAAAACCCAATGAGGCCGAGCAAGCCCAGTGCGATAACGATGACGGCAAACCATGCCGTCTGTGCGCTGAGCAGGCCTGCCGTCTCATCGCTCGTATCGTCGACCACTTCCTCGATAGCGACCAATTCTTCCAGCACGTTGTTGTCTTCATCGCCTTCCTGGATTTCGAGGCCTCGGTCGACGACGGCGCTGAAGCGAACGACACGAACATCGAGCGGTACTTGCCAATCGCACGACACGGACTGCAATTCTCCAGGTCTGATGATGGCGACCGTCTCAACACCGATGAGCTGGTCGTCGGTTTGACAGCGAACCGACACCATCGTGGCATCGGCTTGTCCCTGATTGCGCACCAAGACACGCATCGAAATGATGTCGCCTTGTTGGATGGTCTCTTTGTCAAAGTCAATGGATTCCACAACCAAATCGGGAAGAGCCATGACCTCGAGGTCCACCTCACGTTCGGTACAGCTCGTTTGGTCGCACAGCGAGACAAGAATGGACTGGAATCCTGCCGTTGGCGGGTTGACGGTCAACGCGTTGCTGAGAAGGTCCACGGTCGCCCAAGAGCGATTGGTTGAGGCGGTGACTTGCCCCGGAGAATCCACATCGCTCCAGGTCATGTTGATCACCGTCTCCACATCCCGCTCTACGGGAATGAGGGATTGGAATTCTGCAACCACTGGCGGGTCGTCAACGGCCTCCACCGTCAACTGGAAGGAATGCTCCCACGTGTTTCCGGCTGGGTCAATGACGGTGACGCCAATCACGGACTGCCCGCTGGCCTCAGGCAACAAGCGAAGGCGGACATCGCCCTCGGTGAGGTCAACAGCGACCACATCCTCGTTGGTGTTCGTGAATTGAACGGTCAATTCCTCAGAGGTGGCTCGGTCATCGGAACACCGCCGTAGCAAGGGCAGGATGATTCCACCGTTGTCCTCGGTCAAGGTTTGGTCGCCAATGGGGTCACAAACGGGGTCTTCGTCCCATGCGATAGCGTAGCCACCCGATACATCTACGTCGGTGAATTCGAGGGCCGTGTGACTTGAAGTGCCGTCGGAATCCCATGTGAACCAAGCACGAATGGACAGCGTGAAGGAGGAACTACCAGGTCGCATGTACGCACCGATGGGCCAGTCATGCGAGAAGGTTCCAAGCGACATCGGTTCGTTTGAAACGACTTGGTCGTCGACGAAGACCAGCCAGCGTGAATATTCATCATCAATGCCGTCGTTGGTACCAAAGACACGTCCGTTTAGCTGCAGTGAGGGGTCGTTCACGTCAACCCAGGCGGCCGACATGCAGGTGTCGGTGAGGGTGAATCGGAGTTGATACGCCTCTCCTTCGGGAAGCAGCGTGTTTTCTTGAAGCGCCACGAATTCTCCAACGATCCCATCATCAACAAGAGCAACCTCGACGGAGATGTTCCCTCCCGTTGAATCGGAGGCATGGTGGACACGACCAAGGGTCTGTTCGGCTGGATGAGCGATGGTCTCGCTTGTCCATTGCCCGGTTGTGCCTTCGATGGTCGGCTTGAGGCCGCAATCATCTAGCGCCAGATTCTCGGTTGAACCCGTACTCATGTCAAGACCGATGACGGGGAGTTCATGGCCGCTGAATTGGGATGAAGCAAAGGCCACTTCGCCACCGTACCAAGGTGTCTGTACGGTGATGTCGAGGCCCAAGGCATCAACGACCAATCGTGAATCGTCAACGCCTCCAGCCGAGACGTAATCCAGCGTGAAGATCATGTCACTCACGTCGTTCCATGTCCAATCCATGAGGTCGGTGATGTTGATTTTGAAGGCTGAATTGTTGATGTAATCAACGTTACCTTGGGTGTGTGCGAACGTCTTGAGGAGGTCAAAACCGTCAGCATGTTGAACCGAAATCCGGACGGTATCCTCCGAGAGTGCATCGGGAATTTGGAACACACCCACCATGTGAAGTTCGTGCAAATCATAGTTGACCAAGCCAGTGACATCGAAATCTGTCAGTTCAATTTCGGGACCGGTGGACCAGGTGCTCGCACCATCGGGAGCGCCCGTTGAGTAATTTGAATCGGTGGGGGAGGTTGAGGACCATACGGTCATGGTGTCGAGATTGAGCGGACGATTGTGAAGCATGGTCAATCGCTGGTCAGCCACCATGCTTTCGGTGTACGTGGCTGATTCTTGGGTAAAGGACGTCTCGGCACCGACCTCCCAAGAACCTGAATTGGTAAAGTCTCCTTGCGGGAAGAGGTCCACCGTTGCGGTGCTGTGGACGCTTCGTGCCTGAGCCGACATGAGGTAAGGTGAGGCAGAAAACAGCAGCAGCACCAACACCATGGTGAGTCCCTTGCTCTGGGGTCGCATGTCTTGTTGCACGCCGTGGCACTTCTTGAAACAGAGGGTCCCCTGCACCGTCTGAGTCTTTCCACGATGGCAAGGATGGCGCATGATTGAAATACCAAGCGCATGAGGCGCTTCTACCTCTCATGGCTGTGGTGGTGTAGGGGTTAGCACGGCAGATTGTGGTTCTGCCAGCCCGGGTTCAATTCCCGGCCACGGCCCCATCTACAAGTCTTCATCCTTGATGTGGTGACCCATACGTTCGCCTTTGGTGGCGAGGTAATCTCTGTTGTTGACGTGGACGCCGACGATGAGGGGTGTTCGGGTTGCCACATTGATGCCGTGTTGTTCCAGTTGAGTGACCTTTTCTGGATTGTTTGTCAGGAGATTGACCTCTGCCACTCCAATGGATTCCAGCATTTCTGCGGCAATGGCATAATCCCGTCCGTCGGCAGGAAGACCGAGCATCAAATTCGCATCCAGTGTGTCAGCCCCCTCATCCTGCAGATGGTACGCCTGAATTTTGGCATGCAATCCGATGCCTCGCCCTTCTTGGCGAAGGTAGAGCAGGGCGCCCCATCCTTTCTCGACAATGGCATCAAGGGCGGCATGGAGTTGAGGGCCGCAGTCGCATCGCGTGCTCGAAAAGACATCACCCGTCAGACATTCGGAGTGAACCCGAACGAGAACAGGATCGGGCCCCTCCATGTCACCGAGCGTGACTGCAACATGGTCGAACCCAGTACTTGCTTCATGGAACACTTGGATTCGGAAATCTCCGTAGCCCGTTGGAAGGAAGGCCTCGCTCGGAACGTCATCTTTGGGTACAATGTTCATGCTTTCACCTCAATGATAAATCGTATTTCTCCATCTTGTCTGCGTACGTCAAGCAGCTGGTGAGGGCCACGTCCAATGAGCAACGGCATGTCGTGCATGGTCTCTGGGTCGTCCGCCAGAACTTCCAGCACATCTCCATGGGCGAGTTCTTCGAGCGCTTCACGCGTTTTGGCCACCGGGACGGGGCAAAAAAAACCCAAAACGTCGAGACGATGGGTGATGCTTGGCTCAGAGGGCTCGCCTCCCATGACCAGTGGAACAAGGTTCCCGTTTTGAACACATGTACTCCTTCCAACAACGCCAGTCTCAACGGTTGACGGCCGCGACATCTTTTCAACAACGAGGTGGCTCTCAAATCATGGCGGCGACGGGAACGGCTCGTCCTGACGGGGACATGTCCTGGAAGGAGGTCGGTGAACTTGGCCTCCGCTACGGCCGTATTCCGCTGGCCCTCATCCTCGTCGAGGCCTTTTACTGGTTCCTGACCATTCCATCGGATACCTTGGCACCCATTCAGGTCACGGAAGCGTGGATTTGGAACGAACTCACGAATTTGATTTACGGCGAAGGCACGGCCGTCATCAGCCATCACAACGGCTGGCTAACGCGAATAGACCTGCTCCACCCCACCTTTCCCGGACCGTACGACAGCGTTGGCCTCTACGTCTCCGATGAATGTGCGGGCGTTCACGAGATGATTTTTCTCTCAACACTCGTGATGATGACCGACGGCGTCCCACAGCGTGAGAAATGGAAAGCCGTGGGCGTGATGTGCGGCATCGTCTATGTTCTGAACATCCTCCGGCTGGTGGTGTTCTACCCCATTGCGCTCAATTCCTGCCTTGAAACACCCAACGTTCAGGCCTGCTTGACCCCGATGTGGGAATTTCACGAAGCGGTCTACACGTGGGGTTTCCTCGTGGTTCTCGTCAGCATGTGGTTGGTTTGGTTCCTGAAGTTCGGGGGGCCTGCTCGGACCCTTGCCGCGACCAAAGAAGACCCCTCCCCTTGGCGGCTTCAGCGTCGTTTGGCGTGGGGCACCAAGCACAAAGCCCTCCTCGGTGCTGCCTTGCTCTTGTTCGTGCTCGCCATGACCAACATCTCAACCAACCAAGAGGCCATTGACGCACGTGATACCCTCGCATTTTGTGAATTTGCGAGCCAACTTTCCTCAGAATGCGCCGATGCTGAACAACGTTGGGATGACGCCATCGGGTATGCATGGTCTCTCTCTGCTCTTGCCTTGACGGTGGGAGTGGGCACGATGGTGGTCGTTGAACGCCCCCTTGAGGACGGCACGTGGCCGAGTTCGCTTCCTGATGTTGTCACAGAGGGAGAAGAAGCACGTCCGAAAGGTCATCACACCAAGAAATCGGGTTCGTGGAAACGTCGTGGCGAAGAGGAATGATCACTCGACGATAACGGCGGTCATGGTCTGTCCGTTGAACGGTCGCTTCTCAATGGCTTTCATTGCCGTACCGATTTTGCTGCTGTGGAGACTCACAAACGTGGCGTCGTCTCGGAAGGCGATGGTACCGATGGCCAACTCATCGCAACGCAACTGCTCAACAAACCAGTTGGCTACATTCAGTGTTGAGCCAGCATCGTTGGGGTGGAGCGACAGCTTAACCGTCACGTAGCCAAAGACATCGGCCGTTTCAGCGAAGTCTTCCTGACGGCGAACAGGGTCTCGTTCCACGCCCTCGGGAAGTTCTGGCGCCTCGCTGGGTTGAATGTCAAGCCCGTAGGTGGCCATGATTTTCGAGAGTTGGGGTTCATCGTCCCGGGAAACCAAACTCCACGCCTCACCCGTTCGGCCAATCCGGCCCGTTCGACCGATACGGTGAATGAAGGAATCAAGGTCGCTTGGAATGTCGTAGTTGATGACGAGGGTGATGCCGTCAACATCGATGCCTCGGGCAGCGACGTCGGTCGCAATGATGGTTTTGACCTCACCTTGCTTGAAGGAATTGAGAATCCGTTCACGTTGATTTTGACTCAGGTCGCCGTGCAAACCAGCGACGTCAAAGCGGTGTTTTTTGAGTCGTTCAACCGCCAAGTCCACCATGCGCTTGGTGTTGCAGAAGATGATGGTCTGGTCGTCGTCCTGCATCCGAACGAGCAGGCGACCGAGCACCCAGAGTTTGTTGGAGCGGCCGATTCGCACGGAATAGAGGTCAATGGGTGGGACATCCAGCGTTTCTGCGTTGGTGAGCACGAAGTCGGGTTCGTTCATGAATTCGTGAGCGGCGTCAATGATTTCTTGCGGGAAAGTTGCGGAAAACAGGAGGGTCTGCTCTCGCCCCGTCATGCGTTCTACCACCCACATAATGTCCGGGAAGAACCCCATGTCCAACATGCGGTCGGCTTCGTCCAAGCAGAGCACTTGAGGGGACGACAAATCGATGTGTCCTCGCTCGCTCATGTCCATGACTCGGCCGGGAGTGCCAACGATGATGTCAACGCCCTTGCCCAAAGTCTTGGCTTGCTTTTCAAGGTCCGTACCACCGTAGACGGTGAGGATGGTGAGTCCAGCGTCGCCTTGCAGCAGCGTGAGTTCTTCAGCCACTTGGTTTGCAAGTTCACGGGTTGGTGCCAGAATCAAGGCCTGAAGTGACCCCGTTGGTTGACATCGTTCAAGAATCGGGAGGCCAAAGGCAGCCGTTTTTCCAGAGCCGGTGCGGGCTTGGCCAATAACATCGGAACCTCGACGAGCGATGGGCACGGTGTCTCGCTGAACTTGGGTTGCAAACTCCCAGCCCATGGCATCAAGCCCGTTCTGGATGGAGGTCGGAAGGTTCCAAGCATCAAAGCGTGTTGTTGTGAACATTGGTTTCACCGTCCGTCTCAGGTGTTCTTCATTGGCCACCGAGACGGGGTGGCCTCCACAGGGTCATCAGAAGTTTTCGCGGTCGGCGATCTCTTTCTGAAGTTCGCCCATCCAGTACCGTCGAGCATTCTCTCGGTTCAATGGTCGGCGCATTTGTCGAACATGCTCAAGGATGTATTGACGGAACTTGAGCGACTTCGACCGGTTCACACCTTTCGGAGTGATGCCGTCCCACAAGCGATCAAACTGTTGTGCTTTGTCGTTGAATGGCATCTCATCGTCCATATCATACACCTCTTCAGCGAGTTGCCGACCGTCCACCTGTTCTTAACGGTGTTGCACGGTCCATCCAGCCGTCAATAGTACGGTTCATCGTCATAGGGAGGAAAATCATCGTCATCGTCGTTGTAGCCCATCAACTCATCTTGTGTTGGCCGACGGGGTTCTGAGGTTGAGGTTGCGGGAGGTTTTGTGGCTGGCTCAGGGTCGTCGTTCGCCTCAGGTGGTGTTTCCTGTGCGGGAAGCGTAGGCGCCATACCGACTCGTTTTCCCTGGGCAAGGAGGACTTCTTTGTCGAGGTCAGGAACGGGTAATGCCGGCGACAAGGCCGCATTTTTCTGTTCCTCGGTCCCTTCAAGCATGGCATCGAAGCGGTACTGCATCAGGGTCTCAACGAGTTTGGTGTCCGTTTCGGTCTTGAGCAAGTCGTCAACAAGGGCTCGTAATTCCGCTTCGTCAAGGAGTTTAGGCAGCAGGCCAATGCACGCTCGGCGAACGCGAACGTCGCTCGAGCGTGAACCAGCGAGAATCAAATCCCGAGCACGACCGTGCCCACGGTTGAGTTTCTCGATGGTCTTGATGGCCGACAATCGGACATCAGGGTCCGGGTCGGCAATGGCACGTTCTGCGAACATGGTGCCCATGCGGACATCCTGTTTGGCGAGACGAGGCAACGACTTGGCGACGGTTTTGCGAACCTGAGCGTCTTCATCGTTCAGCGCCCATGAAACCAGATCCCATACGGCTGAGGTTTTCCTTGAGACAATGGCGTTGATCATTTTGGCTGCGCGACGACGAAGGTGCACGTCGGGCTCGAGAAGAATCGTGTCCACATGGTCTGCCACCACATCGGGCCATGTCTTGCTAAGGGCTTCCAATCCCTTCCAAGCGGCTGCGTTTCGTTGCTTGTCAGGGTGTCGAAGTTCGTTCTCAAGAGAGGAGTGGACGCCGGAGGGAAAGGTTGGCGCAGCCCGAGCCAGCGCTGCGCTTGCCGCTTTTTGCACTCGGGGATGGTCGTCGTCGAGTAAAACGGAAAGCCAGTCAAACAGCTCATTTGAACGTCGAACTGCAAACTCTGGAAGGACCTCCAACGCTGCAATTCGCACATCAGGATCTTCATCTTCAAAGGCCTTTAACAGCAGAGCATGGGCGGGAAATATCATGCTTTGAGAGACATGGCTGAGCGCACGTACCCCGTCTTTTTTCGTCATGGTCAGCGTTTTGTTTTTCCATCGGACTTCACGTTCAGCCAATGTTCCTTCGGCCAGGGACATGATGTCAGCATGGTGAAGTGCGCACCAGGGCCCTTGGGTCGGCTCGTACGATGCATCCGAAGTGGCTGCATGCCCCATTTCGATGGGTTTGCCCGTTCGTGGGTCTCTGGCAATATACTTCTTGGCCATGGTGAGTTCTTTTGCGCGCACCTTTCCATCCATCATGAACTTATGCAGGTCAAGGCTAGAAAAAGAATCGCCAGCCAGTCTGGGTGCCACTCAGGGTTGTCCGTAAGGAATCCATTCGCCTTGTGAACCGGCCGTTCTGTACCAGTGGCCTTCAGCAGTGGAGTACCACTCATATCCGTTCGCATCGGTGGATGTCGGTGGTGTTGAGGCGGACGGGCCAGTGTATTCAAGTTGAGGTTCAGGCGTGGATGCTTGACCATCTTGCGCCACGATATCTTCTTCGGTTGAGCCGTATTCTACCTGAGCGAGTTCGACATGTTCTTTGGGCACATCGACACCGGCAATCTCCATGCCTCCGCCTTTTCTATAGAAAACAAAAGCAACCCCTGCTCCCGTGAGGAGAAGGCCCACAAGCGAAACGACAACGAGGTTCGAATCGCCGCTCGCAGTCTCGGCGGTGTTGTCGTTTACCGTTGGTTCTGGAATGGCCCGAAGAACCCGAACTTGTCCAGAATCCAAGGCCGAAGTGTTGGCCAACGCATTCGAGGCCGACAAGGTCCAATCAATGCTGTGGTTGACATCGTCCTCTCCTGCTTCCAGAACGACGAAGACGGTGGCGGTTTCTCCTGGCTCAATCACCGTTTCCGTTGAACTGATGTTGAACTGGACCGCCGCATTGTACTGAACGGTGATCTCTGTTAAACCACGGTTGACCACCTCACACAAGACAACCGTTTGCTCCTCGGTCGATGTTTGGTTGATGTCGGGGGTTTGGCAGGTGCTGGTGGCGTTAATGGTGAAGGCGGGAGCGATGTCAACTTGGTGGTGTTGGAGTTCACAGCCCTGCAGGTTGTTGCTGTCGCACGCTTGCAGGGAGATGTTCGTGATGGCCGAAGGGAATTCGTCGAGCGTGTAATTCAACCAAACTTCGCCGTCTTCTACGGTTTCACCAACGTCCCAGTCGGTGTTCTCCTGGTTTAGATTGAGGAGGGCACTTCCTGAACGAGTTTCGATGTGCCCGCGAACCTCCACCATATCGGGTGCAATGTAAGCTAGGGTCAAGTTGGAGGTGATAAACGGTTTCAAGATCTCAAACGTGGTGGCTTCGGAGAAGGCCAGCGTGGCTTCATTCCCGACATCGTCGGTGAGATAGAGACGCATGGTGTAGATGCCAGCGAACCAATCTTCAGTTGTAAACATCAGGCTGGCGTTGTTGGCTTGTGTGGCCACGATGGTTTTGTTGGCCACCTCGATACCTTCGTGGTCAACAGCCACGCTGCCGGTGTAGGTTTCGTCTTCAGAGGTCGTCCACTGCATGGAGAAGTTCAGTGGCTCATTGGGTTCAAGCGAGGAAGGGAGTTGAATGGACGTGATGACGGGCCCGTCGTTGTCAACCAAATGGACCACGGCATCCACGCCGTCCTGCCATCCGTTCGGGTCCGATGACATCAATCCGCCAAGTTCCTCCATCCGTATTTCGATGTTCCATTCGCCCATGTCCTGGCGTTGGGGTTGCCAATCCATGCTGTAGGCCAACAAGGCAGGGTCCCAGACCAGCGGAAGTGTCAGCGGCGGTGAGGTTCCAAGGTGGGTCAAATCTGCCATGACCACGAGGTTTTGGCGAAGGTTCACTTCCGTCACTTTGAGGAGAATGTTCGCACCAGATATGCCCCACGTGGAGTCTGCTGTGGTGCCTGAAAGTTTCGTTTGTCCTTCCAGAACCAGCCCAGATATTTCAGGTGCCGCTGGATAAACCGTGATGTTGTAGGTTGGGCGGGGCAGTAATTCGTTTCCTTGTGCGTCCAGAAGCCTGAACGTCATGTTGAATTCATGCTCCAAATCAACTTCCAGGCCGTCGGTGTCAAGATAGATGTAGTAGCCTTTGAGTCCGTTGTGGTAGGCCATGGGTTGACTTGCGGAAAACCCGTCACTTTCCTGCCAGTCCAAACCGAGGTACTCAACGCTAAGATCGTCTTCACCAGCGACGTCAAACAGCACCACGCTGAAGGATTCGTTTACTCGCAGGTTGGGGAGTTGTTCAATGCCCTTGCGATGTTGAATCAGGGAGAGTTCGGGTGCGTAGGTGTCCTTCCATGAAAACAACGGGTCGCTCAGGGTAAAGGAAAAGGCGGTGCTTCCACCTTGTGGATTGGTTCCCGTCAGGCTAAACCGATGCAGTGTGGCTTGTCCGAAACACGTTCCGGAGGTGAACGTGTAGAACGTGGTGCAGTCTGTGAGAATCACGTTGTTCATGGCGGCCGTCATGTTCACGGGGAGTTCAACCGACCACGGCACTCCGAGCCGGTCAAACCACACCGTGGTGGACGCGCTCATGTCCACACTTACCGTGTAGGTGTTCCAATGCATGCCGTGAGTGTCTTGGTAGCTGTTGGTCGGAGTTGCCTGATTGAGGTCAGCATCATCAATGACCAACACGAGCCCTTCTTCGGCATGAAGGGACGTGGTGCTGTTGACCACCGTCGTTCCGATGCGAGCCTGGGTAAAGCTGGGTGGTGAAACGGTCGAGCCGTCCCACTGCATCCACACGGCGAGCTCCTCGCTGAAGGTGGTGCCCACGGGGACATCAAAGGTGAATTGGGGTTGCTGTGGGGTGCTGGTGTCGGTGAGCGTGTTGGTGTAGCCAAAGGTGGCGTGGTCGAGGGCTGGTTCGAGCGTTTCACCATCGTAGGCAAGGTCGACCGAGGTCAGGGAAGGCCATGCGGTGGTTGCCATCGAGAAACTGTTGAGCGCTGGACTGGCCGTACCTGTGCGAGCAAAGGTGTACTCCAGTTGAATCCATGTGTGGTGAGGGACCCATTCTCCGGAGAGTGAGAGCGGTTCCCAATCGCTCCATTCGCTGTAGGAGGCATCCGTTCCGTTAACGGTGTAGCGATAGGTTGCCGTGAGGGATGCATCGGCCGGGACCGAGGTGCTGTGGGTCAGATAAGCAGCGGAAAGTTGGCCGGTTTGGGTGTTTATGGGATGAGATGTGAAGGTGCCGTTGTCCGCCGTGATGTTTCCAGTTGAGACATAGCCTCCCCACGTTCCCGTGGTGACCGTTCCAGCGGAACCTGGACTGCCGTCGACGCCATCGCTTCCTGTACCGTACTTGGAGCCCTTGGTGCCGCCGCTTCCGGCTGCGGCTTGGACCGTCCCTGAATTCGAGTACCCACCGGTTTGTGTGTTGATGACAATTCGGCCGCCTGCGCCACCGCCCCCACCATCGCCTCCGTCGTACATCATGATACCAGGTCCTTGTTGCACGCCGTTGGCACCGTCACCACCGTCGCCGCCATCGGCCTTGATTTGGCCACCGTTTCCGACAAGAACGCTGTTGGCTTGGATGAAGACGGCGCCACCGGAACCGCCTCCAGCACCTGAACCACCGTGTCCTGTACCGCTGGATGGTGCACTTCCTGCATCACCGTCTCCCCCGTTGACGTGGATTGAGCCGTTGACGAAGATTTGATTGGCAAAAATACGGAGATAACCACCGCCGTTTCCGCCGTTGGCGGCGCTGTGAACGCTGCTGGATACGCCACCGCCCTGACTTCCTCGTTCGGTTCCGTTTCCGTAGGCGGAACCGCCCGAACCGCCACCTGTGCCGCCACCTGCACCGCCGGCGCCGCCATGGCCTGCGCCTCCACCACCGTCGTTTCGTCCGTTGGTGGCGGTCGTGGTGCTCGTACCTGCACCAACACCACCCGTGACGAGGTCGTTGGCAGTGATGGAGGTGCCCTGCTCAACCCTGAGAGTGTTGACGTAGAGCGTGAGGTCGCCGGTGGCCACGATGCTACCGCATGAGGAAATCCCACAAAGGAGTTCCAACGTGTCGTACTGGTGGGTCCCGGACAGACTGGTGGCGCTCAACACCGTTGAAGAGTTGGAACCCGCTTGGGGCGGTCCCGCAGCGGAGGAGACGAGTTGAATGGAAGATCCATCGTTGATCGTGGCGTTGAGGGTGCCGTTGAGCATCCCTGAAGCGACCGTATAGGTGGTGCTCACCGGCGTTTGACTTCCTTGCAATGTGAGGTTCATGGTGCCGTCAGTCATGCTGTAGCCGTAGTGAACGGGCACGGTGGGCGTGATGGTGTCGCCAACATCACCGGTGATGGTCGTCATGCTTTGCGTGAAGGTTTGGTCGCTGACGGTCGACGTTCGTTGAACGATGTGCGCCTCCTCAAGATGGGTAGGCGTTGGGATGAGGCCGAGAAGGACACTCGTGAGCATCAGGAGTACGAGGGTTGAGGCCGTGACCTTGCTTCCTTGCATGATGGTTGCTCCGGCCGACTTCCTATCAATACTGCCCCCAGTGGACAGACCGGACATGGCCGCTCATGGAAACGATTTAGGAGGCCGACGCTTAGCCGAGGTCATGAGCGAAGAGACGTGGACCGCCGAGGAGGCCATGAGCAAATTGAACGAAGCCCTGAAGCAAAAAGGCATGTCCGTCGACGACATGTTTTCTGCCTTTGACACCGACAGTGACGGGACCATCAACGGTCCAGAACTTCACCACGGAATTCGGGACATGGTGGGCGATATCCTTTCACCGGCTCAAATTTCAGTGATCATCGAGGCCTTTGACGTCAACGCTGACCACCGAATTGACTTGGATGAGCTCCGCAAAGCCCTCTCCGAAGAAGAATGAAGTTGGACGTGTGCACATGTCCTTCCGAGTCTGTATTGCCTGCTACGGCATTCGAGTTTATCCTTACATGGGGTTCATGGTGGGTCAACAATTTGAGTGTCAGGACTGCCAAGAACGCATGGTCGTCCCGCTTGAATTTGAAACTGAGGAAGACTACCGAGCCTTCAGGGACGAGATGCTTGCCGATGATGGCGACTCCGAAGAGTAAGAAAACTATTCTTTGGACCAATCAATGTGTCGTATTGTCAAGTTACGGCATTGAAACCAAAGTGATTTACAACCCCTAGTTATAGCCACTGTATGGCAAAAGCGACTGCATTGTTGATGGTTCTTCTCGTTGCTACCCTCTCCCTCTCCGGTTGCCTTCGAAATGGAAAGGGTGGCGAAGGCGAAGCAGGGCCGGAATACGAGCCAGGGCCGTACGGGGTCTTGACCTACGAGGACCTTGTTTACGCCAGCGGCCTCGCCCACACGGCAACGAGTTCGGAGGCTGAACCTGTTTCGTTGAAACTTGATGTCTACTGTCCGGACACAAATTCAACCGACCGACCTGTCTTGATGTTCATCCACGGTGGTGGCTTCAAGGGTGGCATCAAGCACAAACCGGAAATTGTTGAGATGGGGAACTATTACGCATCTCGTGGATGGGTGTACGTCTCCATCGATTACAGGACTGCTGAGGAATTGGGTGACTTGGACGGGAAATCTCAGCAAGAAATCGTTGAGTATTACCGCGGCATTGCTCCACAGGAATGGGTGGAAAACACCTTTACCGGAGCTGAAACCGAAGAGCAGATTCAACAAGCCGTTGCGATGTACACCGCTCAGCGAGATTCCAAAGCGGCCCTCCGGTGGATTGTCGCCAACGCAGACACGTACGACATTGATACCAATGAAATCGCAGTAGGTGGTGCCTCGGCTGGTTCGATCACCACCGTAGCCCTCGGTATCACCGAACTCGAAGATTTCCGTGATGAGATTTCAATCACCGATGATCCTACTCTATCGACAACAAATCTGAACGAGACTTACGAAGTCCAGAGTCTGGTCTATTTCTGGGGCTCAAACCTCAAAGTAGAATTGTACAATTCAGTGTATGATGTCAACCGATACGACGGGGACGACCCTGAATTGTTCATGGCGCATGGGGATGGAAACGACCCGGTCACCCCATATGAGGGGGCGCTGGCTCTGCAGGACATTTACAATTCATTGAACATTCACAGCGAACTTGTGACGCTGGAAGGTCATGGACATGGCGCTTGGAATGCTGTTGTCGACGGCAAAGGTCTGTTCGATTTGTCGTTTGAATTTCTCATAGAACAACAAAACTTGACCCTCTAATTCGGCTGCTATGTTCCGGCTGTAAGCAGAGCCTGCACCAAAGGTCAAAAGCCACCGTGAAGACGCATCAGCATGGCCAACATGGACATCGCCAACCCAAGCGAAGAGCACTTGATGCTTCGTGAGATGGTTCGAGAGTGGACCCAAGAGCATGTCGAACCGCAAGCCTTGGAATACGACCGGGCCGAGAAGTTCAATCTCGAATTGCTTCGTAGCATGGGCGAACTCGGTCTGTTGGGCATCAGCGCTCCTGAAGACTATGGTGGTGCGGGATTAGACGCCGTGGCCTGCACCATCGTTCACGAAGAATTGTCAGCCTCTGACCCCGGGTTTGCACTTGCTTACTTGGCACACTCCATGCTCTTTGTCAACAATTTGGCCTACAACGGTACCGACGAGCAAAAGGCTCGAATTTTGCCCAAGGTCTGCTCCGGCGAGTGGATTGGTGCGATGGCCATGTCCGAACCAGACGCAGGCACCGATGTACTCGGTCTCTCAACCTCAGCCGTCCAGCGAGACGACGGTGCTTGGGTGCTCAACGGGCGAAAGATGTGGATCACCAACGGGTGCATTGACGAAGACGGCACGCCAGCAGACGTGGTGTGGGTCTACGCCCGCACCGGTGAGGACGAGCGAGGGCGAGTCCAGATGTCGACCTTCCTCGTTGAAGCCGGCATGCCTGGCTACAGCGTGGGTCAGAAAATCTACGACAAAACCGGGATGCGGGCCTCAAACACCGCAGAACTGGTCTTCGATGACTGCATCGTCCCCGCTGAGAACCTCGTCGGCGGTGTTGGCGAATCCCTGCTCCACATGATGGGGAATTTGGAACTTGAACGCTTGACCTTGGCAGGTATGGCCCTCGGCATTGCTCGGCGAGCCCTCGAGGAAATGAACCGCTACGCCACCGACCGAACCGCCTTTGGCTCATCCATTCGTGATTTTGGCCAAATCCAGCGCTACATCGGCGAAAGCTGGGCTAAATATCGAGCCATGCGTGCTTACATCTACGACACGGCCAACAACCTGACGATTGGGACCTCCGGACAACGTCTCGATTCTGACGGCGTCAAACTCTTTGCAACCACGGCAGCCAAGGAAATCGCCGACGCCGCCATGCAGGTCATGGGTGGCTACGGCTACGTGGGTGAATACCACGTGGAGCGATTGTGGCGAGACGCCAAGTTGCTTGAAATCGGCGGCGGCACCCTTGAATCTCACCAGAAGAACATCACTCGGGACCTGTTCAAAGACGGTGAAGCCATCAATCGATGAGATCAATCTCTTCGGTCGGCGTTAGCACATTGCGTGTGTTTCGCCAGGCGCTGGCCACCAAACTTGAGGAGACCAACACGGCCACGGCGATGGCTGTTCCCCACGTCCAAACACTTGACATGGTTGAGATGGTGTTGTCGGAGAGCAACAGGGCCATCACGGTGGTGATGCCAACCGCCAATCCGGTCTGGACCAGCATGGGTGTGGAAACTCGCAAGAACGGTGCAGCCTTCCCGATTTGGTAAACGACAAACATCACCCAAGAGCCTGCACCGACGCCCCATACGGGAATTTCTGCGGGATAACTTCCGAACAACATGACCTCGTTGGAAGCCAAATAGCGGTCGAGACCGGTCAGCAGCACCACCCAGACCAAGGAGGCACCGAGGAGACTGAGGGCGGACGTCATGCCTTGCGATGTGGGTGCCGCAGGTTTCCCGTCATCTTTTTCAGCGGTGTGTTGGAGTTTGGCTTTCTCCTCAATGGCAAGGGCACGATAGGTCTGCTCAAGCTGGTCAACACGTTCAGACAGCGCATGCATGTGGTCGACCAAATCCACGAGAATATCGTGTTCTTCCGCCATCAGCGCCATGCGTTCTTCCTCAAACTCTGGAAGGGTGATCATGGCCGGGGCGAGTTCAATATGACCGTCCTGCTTGAGTTCTGTACGGGTTTGCTCGATTTTCTTGGTCAGTTTTTCCTCTTTCTTTTCCTTACGGGATTCCTTCGCATCGGCAACGGCCTGCGAGGTTTTTGCCGCTGCTTCCTTTCCTGCGTCAGCTACTTTTGACACAGCATCTTTGGTGGCGGTCGCCGCTTGCTTTGATAATTCTGCAATTTTATTCCCGGTGGCACCCAGGCGTTCAGCAAGTGATTTTGAGGGCTTGCTTGGTGAGTACGGGTTCTCGGCCATGAAGAAACCAGCAGGTGATTTCTTGTCAAACCTTCGCAGAATCAATACTCAACGGGCACGGGGTCCAAGATGCGCCACAGGTACCACGCCGCTGCCGTTCGATAAGGGCGCCAACGTTCAGCGATTTCTCCAACCTGTTCTTTCGTCTCAGCATCGGGAACGAGCCGCTGTGTTCCTCGAATCAAGCCAATGTCGCCCAAACTGAATACGTCGGGTCGAAGGAAGTGGAACATCAGCAGCATCTCGGCCGTCCAAGGTCCAATGCCCCTGAACTTGACCAGGTGCTTCATGATGGATGCGTCGGACATTTCCTCCCAAGGTTGGTTCAGGAGTTCGTCGGATTGCTCAGCAAGTCCGTAGATGTAGCTCGCCTTCGGACGGGTGACTCCACATCCCGCAATGCTCGGCTGGTCGGTGGCCAGCACAGCTTCGGGAGTCACTTCACCGAGATGGTTCACCAGCCGGCCCCAGATGGCGTCTGCAGCCAGTACGGAAATCTGCTGGCCCACAATTGAGCGAACCAGGGTCTGGAACAAATCCTCTCTGCTGGTGATACCATCGGGACCGTATTGCTCGACCACGGGGCCGAGGAGTTCATCCTTTAACAAAAAGTCATGAGCATCGGTCCACCAAACCGGTACTCGTCCGCTCATACTCGCTGTCTGGCAGGTGAGGTTTTGAACCCACGCTTCAAGGCACGGTCATGCGAGAGGACCTCATGACCTACCTTGGACTGAAAGATGTTCTCCGACAAGGCTGGGTGAACGCCGGCGTTGATTCTCCTGAATCTGTGGCTGCTCATTCATGGGGCATGGCCATTCTCGCCCTCAAACTCTGTCCTGCAGACCTCAGCCTCGAGCATGTCCTCAAACTCTGTCTCGTCCATGATTTACCCGAGGTTATGGTTGGCGACCTTACGCCTCAGGACGATGTCTCAACCAAATCCGAAGACGAACGTGCGGCCATGGAACAACTCGCACCTGAATGGGTGCCGTTGTTTGATGAGTATGAAAACCAAACCACGCCAGAGGCGGTGTTTGTCAAATCCCTTGACAAACTGGACATGGCCCTGCAAGCCAAGGTGTACATGAATCGCAGTGAACTTGACCTCGAACAATTCATCGAGAGTGCGAAAAAAACACTCGGCGACCATGAACTTCTACGCTGAAGACAAAGCCGACAGAAACAAAAAGCGGAACCGCTCCGAGCGGCTTACACAGCCCGATAGTGTAGGGGTCCATCATGGTGGGTTTTGGTCCCGCCGACCTCGGTTCGAATCCGAGTCGGGCTACCTTCATCTGTGCTTCACGAAGACCGTGATGAGGAATTTGGCTCCGAAAAAGACCAACATGCAGCAAAAGAGGGCCACGGCCCCGAGCAACGGAATGAGGACAACGATGGCAATGTTGCCGAACGAATCACCCTGTGGCTCTAGCATGGCAGAAATCCCAACGGCGCTGAGGTACAAACCAACCAGTCCAACCAACAAGAAAACAACGCCCAAAGCAACAATGCTGCCCGACACACCAACGTTGGTTACCACCGCACCCAATGTGCTGGAGGTGGCACTTGGACTGGATGTATCTTCCTCCGAATGGTAAACCACAGCAGGTTTCCAGGATGCATAACCCAACCAGACAAGCCAACACGCCGCAAAAAACAAGCCGCAGGCAGTAAACAATCCCGCCAATGCCCCACCATAGTTCGGTAATTCATCGCATGAGTAGGACATCTCGTCGTAAGCAATCTCTGAATAAATCCTCGATTCCTCTGGACAATCTCCAAAACCGAAAACGGTGTTCGCACCGATGGAGATTGAAAGAAATCCGAGAACGAGACCGACGATGACGGCTCCAAGCGCAAATTGGTTCCTGTTTAATCCAAAAATCGTGCCGGCCTTTCCTTCATCGTCTCCCTTGGAATCCCTGTCCATGTTCCACTCGAATTCACCTTCACAGTATGGGCAGGCAAATTCTCCAGAAGCGTCGTCGTCAAGTTCAATCTCTTCCTCACAGTGGGGGCAGAGAATCTGAACCATGGCTTACCTACTGTTTGTCGAGGGATATTCCTTTCCCCGACACCGTCCAAACGAATCCACATCTTCATGAACGGTGTGCGTGTGGATTTGAACGAAGGTGAAACGATGATTCAGAGCATTGGTGTAATCGGCGCAGGACAAATGGGCAACGGCATCGCACAGGTGGCGGCTTGTGCAGGCTACGATGTTGTCATGATTGACATCAAAGACGAATATGTCGAAAAGGGACTCGGCACCATTCAGTTCTCACTCGGCAAACTGGTCAGCAAAGAACGCATGACCCAAGACGACGCCGACGCCGCCCTCGCCCGCATCACGACCGGAACCGACCGTGGCATGTGCGCTGATTGCGACCTTGTCGTGGAAGCCGTACCCGAAATTCTCTCGCTCAAGCAAGAGATTTTCACAGAACTTGACAATCTATGCAAATCCGAAACCATTCTGGCCTCCAACACCTCATCCATCTCCATCACCACCATCGCCGCCTCCACGCAGCGACCCGAGAAGGTCATTGGCATGCATTTCATGAACCCGGTTCCCATCATGAAACTCGTTGAAATCATCAACGGTGCAGACACCAGCGAGGCCACCAACGCCGCCGTGGTTGAGGCTGCCGAAAAGATGGGCAAGACTGCCCTTTCATGCAATGATGCGCCCGGCTTTGTCTCGAACCGCATCCTCTGTCCCATGATCAACGAAGCCATCCTTACGCTGCAGGAAGGCGTGGCCGAACCTGAAGCCATCGATGGCATCATGAAGCTCGGCATGAACCACCCCATCGGGCCGTTGGCACTTTCGGATTTAATTGGCAACGACACCGTCTTGCACATCATGAACGTGCTCTACGAAGGGTTCGGCACGGAGAAGTACGCTCCGGCTCCACTTCTGGTTCAAATGGTTGAGGAAGGAAAACTCGGGCGAAAGTCAGGCGAAGGCTTCTACACGTACTGAGGCGAGACCATGGGGGGCCTTGAGGGACAGACCTATCTCATCACGGGTGCTTCCAAAGGCATCGGGCAAGCCCTTTCATTGGCGTTGGCTGAGCAGGGCGTTATGGTCCTCCTTCTTTCACGACCCAGCAAGGAGCTCGCCCAGACAACAGTGGATGTTCAAGCCCTCTCGCCAGCCTCTTTCGCCGTACCTTGTGACCTTGGTGAACCTTCATCCATTGAAGAGGTCGCCCAGACCATTCTCTCTCAGCACCCTCGTATTCACGGAATCGTTCACAACGCTGGCGATATTCATCCCATCAAACCGTTGTTTGGTGCGGACACCGCCGACTGGACGCGTTCCATGATGGTCAATCTCGTCGGTGTGCAGCATCTCACGCAGGCACTTGGATCGGCGCTCCAGGGCGAACACCGAACTCGGGTCACCACGATCTCGAGCGGTGCAGCCATGCGTCCGCTGGCCTCGTGGTCTGCCTATTGCACGGCGAAAGCGGGTTTGGACATGTGGACGCGTTGCTTGGCTGAAGAAGGGGCTTCACAGAACATCACGGCCGTATCGGTGGCCCCCGGAATCGTTGATACGGGCATGCAAACCGCCATTC
>JBMYQB010000024.1:0-25189 GCA_049600935.1 Candidatus Poseidonia sp. | reverse complement strand
GAACTTTGAGACAACCTTGGCTGGCCACGTCATCCCCAAGGATGATGAACTCACGCCTCGACGGGAGTGTATGACCGACGCCATGGAGCAACTGAAGACCAGCCTTCAGGCAGCACCTGTCATTTGGAAAGGCGATTACCCCTACTTCATTCATCCCGTGACCGACGGCGTTCCTCGCATGGACCCCGGTGTGCTGAAGGCCATCACCGAGCTGACTGTTGAACGGGTTGACTGGGAAAACATCGACCTGCTGTTGGGCATCGAGGCCATGGGTCTGCCGCTCACAGCGCCCCTCAGCATGGCCACCGGGATTCCACTCGTCATCGCTCGGAAACGGTCTTACGGTCTTGACGGGGAAGTTGAAATTGACCAGTCCACGGGCTACTCAAAGGGAGCCATGTACCTTAATGACATCAAGAAAGGCGAGCGCATTGCCATCGTTGACGACGTGCTGTCCACAGGTGGAACCTTGGAAGCGGTCATTGAAGGCGTCCGCCGTGCGGGTGCAGAGGTTACCGATGTCATCGCCGTCATTGAGAAAGGTGAGGGCCTCAAGCGACTGCAAGGCCTCTACGACGATATTCGAATCCAATCGCTTGTTCGTCTGGTCATGGACGGCGATACCGTCGTCTTGTTGGAAGATGAACGGCCTTGAGCGAATGGGTGCCTTCATGAGGGGGAGGCCACGACCTCGCCTCGAGGGGAACCATGGACCTTGACCGCCACGACTTCGAATTGGACGAGTTGATGGAGCGGATTCGCGCCAATGACAACCGTCTCATCGCCTTGCAAGTTCCCGAGGGACTGAAAATGCAAGCCCTTGAGATGATGGACACCATCGAAACCGAAACCAGCGCCCAAGTCGTGCTCGCAGCCGACCCGTGCTACGGTGCATGCGACCTCGTCCACGATAAAATGCAACTCATGGGTGTGGAACTCGTCGCCCACATGGGCCACTCCCAGATGAACATCGATTCCGGTATGCCGACACAATTCATCAACGTCACCTATGACGGTGACCCCGAACTCACGCCCGTGCTCCCATGGCTTGAACAGCACCGTGCGATGGCACAGCAGCGCTTGGCACAACAAGGCGAAACGCAGACGCTATCGGAAGAGGAAGCACAAGAGAAATTCATGGACGCTGTCGGGCGCATGGCGCCGCTGACCGACACCAAACTCGGCCTTGTTGGCTCCATTCAGCACCTGCATTTGCTGCCTGACTTTCACGACCGCCTCGAAAAGGCTGGCTTTGATGTCACCGTTCCCATCGGCGGCGCTCGCTTGTCCTTCCCCGGCCAGGTGTTGGGCTGCAATTATTCTGGCGACGACCCCTCCATTGGCCACTATCTCTTCCTTGGAAGCGGGGACTTCCACCCCATCGGCCTCGTGCTGCACACGGGCAAGCCGCTTGCGATGCTCGACCCCTACACCGGCGAAGCCGAAGAGATGTCGCTTCAGCGAATCGAGCGTATTCTACGCCAGCGCTTCGGCCTCATCATGAGCGTTCAAGATGCGGATTCCTTCGGTATTCTCATCGGCGAAAAGCCCGGCCAAATGCGCCGCACGCTCGCTCTTCGCATGAAGCGCATGTTGGCGAATCACGGCAAGAAAGGCTACCTGCTGGCGCTTGAACACGTCGGGCCCGAACTCATTGACTTCTATCCAGTGGACGCCTTCGTCAACACCGCTTGCCCTCGCATCGCCATCGATGATGCCGTGAAGTATCGCAAACCGCTCATCACGCCCTTTGAGCTCGAAGTGGCCCTGGGTGAGAAAAAGTGGGAGACCGGCTATCAGTTTGACGAGATTCCTTGATTCGGCTGCCATCGCCTACCAAAAGCGAACCTCCATCCCGTTGTTGAGACCACATCTTTTAGAACGGTTGACATCAGCATTCCCTTGATATGGTGGACTATCTGGACCGCATCGGCGCTGGGCTCATCATCGCCCATCCTGAGATGTTGGATTTTGATTACGTCCCCGAAGAACTGGTGGGAAGAGAAGAAATCCAACGTGAATTGGCCTCCCGATTTTCCAACGTGGCCTCCCCTGAAGGCGCTGCTCGAGCTGTCATCACCGGCCCGGTTGGAAGTGGAAAAACAGTCCTCGCGAAGACCTTCTGCAGAGATCTGCAGCGGCACCTTTCAGGAAAGCGTGAACTCAAAGTCGCTCACATCAACTGCCGTAATGCCTCAACGAGCATGCGGGTCGCTCAGCGAATTTTGCATCAATTCGACCCTGGGCATCCTGACCGTGGGCTCTCCCTCGGTGAAATGCTTCTCAGTTTGAGAAAGATGCTCCGACGCACCTCCACGCACCTCATCGTGGTGCTTGACGAAGTCGACCACATGCTTCGCCGGTCCGGCGATGAACTGCTGTACCAACTTCTCCGTATTGACGAGGACCAGGACGGAACGGGCACACTTTCCTTGATGCTCATCAGTCAAGAGCAGGTTCTGGACGTGCTGGAGACGGCGGTGCTGTCCAAATTTGGCCAGTCGAACCATGTTCGTATTCCGTCGTACACCGTTGATGGTTTGGAGGCGATTGCTCGCCAACGTGCCGAAATGGCTCTGGTCCCCGGGACATGGAGCGATGCGACGATTCGGCTGCTTGCAGAGCGAGCCGCAGGAAGCGGTGATGCTCGTCGAGTGATTGAATTTCTCAGCAGTGCCGCAGAACGTTGTGAATTCCGTCAAGACGGGCACACCGAGCAGGTCATCACGGTTGAGGACATTCACGCCATGAGCGACACCGTGGCCGTTGACACCCAAACGCGCCTCGAGGTGGTGGACGACCTTCCCGCACAAGGCATGCTCGTTTTGTTGGCCATGTGTCGACGATTGCGAACCGAGGAGAGCATGACCATGGGGGATGTTGAACGTCTTTACGCCGTCGTGTGTGAAGAATACGACCAGAAGCCAAAAAGCCACACGACGCTTTGGAAATACGCCAAGCAAATCGAAAAAGAAGGCGTGATCTGTACTCGAGTGGCCACCGTTCCCGGTGGACGAGGCAGAACCACCCATCTGAGCATGCCGCATTTCCTTCCAGCCGACATCGCAAGTCGCCTTGAACTGCTTCTCCCTAAGCGACTTCGCCGCTCCTGAACGCCCCGTGGGAGACGATGGGGCTAAATACGGGTCTTGAGTCGGACAAATCCCGAGAGGTGCTCCTATGGCAGAATTCATCGCAGTGGTCAACGACACGGACCCAAAGAACGGCGGAAAGTCCTACGCCCTGAAAATCACCGGAAACAACCATGCTCAGATGCTCGGAAAGCGCATCGGCGACGTGGTTGACGGCCTGTTCGTCGGCGAGGGCGACAAGACCCTCTCTGGCTACAAACTCGAAATCACGGGCGGTTCCGACAAAACCGGCACCCCCATGCGCCGAGACCTCGAAGGCGGCAACCGCCAATCCATTCTCGTGACCCAATCCACCGGATACAAGGGTGAAGTGGTCGTTCACAAGAAGAAAGGTGGCGACAAGAAGCGATTCCGATACAAGCCTGACGGTCTGCGAAAGCGACGAAACTTCCGTGGAAACACGGTGAACCAAGACACCCGTCAAATCAACCTCCGAGTGGTTGAATCTGGAAAGAAACCGCTCGCCACCATCCTCGGCGCCGAGGGCGAGGAAGCATCGGAGTGAACCCGAGAGGGTAATCGCAGAACATAAGGAGGGGGAAGCATGGCACGAAAGCTTCCCGCTCAACCCGAAGTCAACATCGGTTTGGTTGGTCACGTCGACCACGGAAAGACCACCTTGACCCAGGCGCTTTCGGGCGTTTGGACCGACACGCACTCAGAGGAACGAAAACGAGGCATCTCCATTAAACTCGGCTATGCTGACACGGCCTTCTACAAGGACGACAAAGGCCAATTCTACGCCACGGGCAAGCGCCCTGACGGCGGCAAGGACGTTGAGAAAGAACTCCAGCGAGTCGTCTCCTTTGTCGATGCCCCTGGCCACGAGACGCTCATGGCCATCATGATCACCGGCGCCTCCATCATGGACGGTGCCATGCTGATGGTGGCCGCCAACGAAACATGTCCTCAACCCCAAACCCGAGAGCACTTGATGGCCTTGGAAATCGCTGGCATCAAAAACATCGTCATCGTTCAAAACAAAATCGACCTCGTTTCCAAGGAACGAGCCATGGAATCTCATGGAGAAATCAAAGCGTTCCTGAACGGCACCATCGCCCAGGACGCCCCGATTATCCCCGTTTCTGCTCATCACGACGTCAACCTTGACGTGTTGATTCAGGCCATCGAGGCAACCATCCCCACGCCCGACCGGTCCAAGGACAAGCGCTCCATCATGCACGTTGCACGTTCATTTGACATCAACCGCCCCGGAACACGACCCTCAAAACTGCGGGGCGGTGTTATCGGTGGAAGCATTGTCGAGGGTGAATTTTCTGAAGGCGATGAAATCGTCATCGGTCCGGGACGAAAAATCGAGAAGGGAAACAAGTCGACATGGGAGCCCATCGAAGCCGTCGTCAGCAGCATGCAAGGCGGGGGTTTGAACCTCAACACCATGCATGCCGGTGGCTTGTGCGGTATGGCCACGTTCCTCGACCCGTCCATTACAACCTCAGACAATCTCTCAGGACAAGTCGTGGCTCGAAAGGGCGACTTGCCCGATATTCATGATTCCGTCTCTATCAGTGTGAACCTCATGTCCCACATGGTTGCCAGTGATGGTGAATCCCCCGAAAAGATTCAGCCGCTGCGAAACAACGAGATGTTGATGCTCAACGTGGCAACGGCCACGTCTGTTGGCGTCACGCGAAACGCAGAGAAGGGCAGGACCGACCTCAACCTTCGTCTCCCCATTTGTGCCGACAAAGGTCAGCGCATCTCGCTCTCACGACGCATTGGTTCCCGATGGCGATTGATTGGATACGGTACCATCGAATGAGGGAAACCTATGCAGCACGTGCTCATCGACGCATGTGGATGGGTTGCCTGCATGGATGCAAAATTGAATGTTGAGGCGGACATGGAAGCTTTGCTCGGGCCGTGTACCTGGGTTCTCTTGGCGAGTGTTGACCGAGAACTGGAACGATTAGCGGCCACCCGAAGCCGAAAAAATCCGCTGCTTCTTGACATGCTTCGAAGCAAAGCCGTTCGCCATGATGGCGTAGAAACCGGGCATGCGGACGACGATCTCCTCGCCTGCGCTCGTGAGAACCAATGGGCAACACTCACGGTGGACACCCGGCTTAAACGACGACTTTACGAGGCCAATTTGCGTGTTCTCGAAGTCCGGCAAAACAGCCATTTGAATCTCGTTGATTCGCTATAGAACGATTACGGGAGCGTGAAAAGGACGTCGTCGCCATGGCCGTCCAACCATCCGATTTTCACACCCGCATCAATCCACGCATGGGCGTAATTGATCGCACCAAAAGCTCGAACCAAGTCTCCTGTGTTCAGGAAGTGTTGAGCGTCGGAGGCATAGTCGTCAGCCATGCGGAGCATCGTGGCAAGATGGGCACCTTCGGTGCTCGCTTCTGACACCAAAGAGGTGGCTTTTGCACGTGCTCTTCGAGTGATGTCAAGGTAGGATTCCACGCGTTCAACACTGAGCGAGGTGAGGTCTTCGGTCATTCGCCGCCCTCCTTCTGTCGTTTGAGAAGGCGCCGGGCATCTTCCGTGCGGCCAAGCGCTTCGTAGAGTTCAATGGCCAGAGAAAGCTTCCCAAGGTCTTCGGCTTCTTGGGCTCGCAGAAACATTTGCCGGCGTTCTTCCCAATTTCGAGCCATGGCGGCTTCAGCAGCGGCCTTGTAGCGACCTTCCCGTTCTGCATCGGCGAGGTGGGGCGCCGTCCAACGTCGAACCAACCCGTCCCGTGTCGCCGTCATCATGGCATCTGGCGTACAGAGAACCAACAGGTCACCGAGGTTCATCCCCTGCGTGAGCGGCGGTTCATCGCCTTCCTGATGGGGTGCCGTCATGGACAAGAGGTGGCCTTCGATGCCGAGCACCCACCAACCATCGCCGGTACGAACCGCGCTCATTGGCTCCACACTGTCGTATTCCAGTCGGTTGAGCACGTCCCACCCGAAGGGGTGCGGGACACCTTCCCAAAGCCCTCCATCGCTGCTCTGCAACAATAATCGTCCGTCCGTTAAGGAAGAACACCAACTCCAAGAGCGTTCCTCGAGTTTTCGCTTCCGGTCATCGCCGGTCAGCCGGCCGCACCACAAATGACCGTCTGGGTCCTGCCAGAGCAGGTGCTCCCGGTCGAGCCAACCAATCAAACGACGAACAGGCCCGCTCTCAACACGTCGAATGCCTCGTCCGTGCTGCGAGAAGAGGTGAAGTTCACCCCGGCGGCCCGCAAGCGCCCAACCTCCACCCGGGCGTGAGCAAAGATCGCTGAATCCACCTGGTGTGCTGCGGCCCTCGTTCACCATCGAACCGTCACTTGTGTTGAGCAGATAGAAACCGTGGGCTGCAAGCAATCCTACGGTGCCCTGTGAGGCATGAGCGGCATGGACCTTGAACGGAACATCAACGTTCCAGCGCGTGGAGCCGTCGGCCTCAAGCAACTCGAGTTGCAGACCCGAACTGACCAAAACGCCACCTTCGACGGCGGCGATCGTGGCAATTCGAGAGGGGGCCTGCCATGACCAAGCGATGTTCCAGGTCATGATGCATCACCTGCCTTGAGGGCTCCCCACGCTATGAGTTGCGCTCGTGCTGCTTGAGTAAGCGTATACTTGCGGCTGCGCCCGGCCTGACGAACTTGAAGAATACCGTTCTTCAACAAACGACTGCTGATCTGAGAAAGCCGGGCTCGCTTAATGCCAAGATGCTCGAGCATGACGGTGTCGGATGGAGAGTAGGCGCGTTCTTGAGCAATCGCCACCACGTAGGCTTCGCCTGAGTTCAATCCCCCGAGGACGGTTGGATTGAGGTCGTAAGCCTCCTTTGGGCCAAGGCGATGTTGATACCGCTGCTCAAAGAACGAAAGCAAGGCAGCATGGTTTGAGGGCCCGGTTGGACTTGTATTGAGCACACCCATGATGGCCTGCAACATCTCATCGGCCGAAATTGACTGGGCAAAGGGTTCGGGCGTCGGTGCTTCAACCGATGGCCCATCGACATCCAGTTCGTCATCAACGTCGGCAGGCTTTGGAGGTTCAAACAGGCCGATTTCATCGTGAATCATCAACGCAGATTCTTCCTCTGATATGTCTTCGGGAGGGGAAGGAGTCAGAAGTGATTCATCAACCCAGTATTGATGTTCCCATGCGGCGGAAATCAGTTCGTGCTGGCCTGCTTCTTGTTCATCGTCTGATTCCACACCTCGTATCGACGCTTTGTTGCGTTGCGCGAGGCTCTTGAACATCCCCTTCACGTTGGTTGTAGGCGGCCCCAGGGCCTCGTCTGCGTCAATGATGGGGGAGTTGAACGGGGTCGCCTGAAGCGGTTCGTCCTTGTCTTTGTCGTCGTCCAGTTGAACGAAATCCAGTTCAAAGGATGACGAAGGTAATGGCGTTGATTCAACGGCCTCGTTTCCATTTGATTGCAGAGGAGGTCGTTGATTCCAAGGTATGGAAGCATCGATTAATTCCGATTCTTCGTTTGCAACAGCCCCCTCGTTCACCTCGTTGGCCTCAAACGACGGGAGGTATGGATTCGGTTCCTCGGATGCTGTCATCGCAGGCTCAGGTTCCATCAGTCGGTCGAGCATATCCGGCTCGTCTCGCGGCAGGATTCTTGCTGAGGTGTCCTGATACGTCGTCGGCAATCCTTCCACGTCCTTCATTCGGATGGCGTCCACGGCATCTCTCAATATGGTGATGACGGGGGCGGGAAATCCATCGCAGTCTCCGAGTATGTTCGTAGCATCGTGCATCGAAAAATCGCTGTCCATGACGCCAACCGAAGCCAAGCGATGTCGCACCAAGGCCAACACATCGCTTGCAGTAAACGGCGTTAGCCGCTGAACCTCAAATCCTTCGAGAAGAGCCGGTGGGAGATGATGTCGTTCCTTTACATCGCATACCAAAACCAACAGTGCGTTTAGCCGTTCAAGCGATGAGTGCGCATCCCTCAAGGCCACTTCAAGCACGGAAAGGTCGCTTGCTGGCACATCGATGACGATCATGGGGAGTTTGTCTTGATGGCTGTACATCTCGTTCACCAGGCCGTTGACAAGGTCCATGCGGTTGGAAGGAGGTTCGCCGCCGATCATTTGCCGATAACACATGCTGAGAAGGGAAGCAGCAGGGGATTGAGCTGGCAGGTGGTCAATGGTCGCATAGGCGCCCGCATACGGTTTGAGGCATCTTGCAAGGGATGTTCTTCCAGAACCGAGGGGCCCAAGAAGCATGACTTTTCGAGCCGTACCAAGCTGCAAATAGGTCTTCAGTCGGTTGAAGACATCGCTTCGGCCCACCAGTTTCCCGGATTCTCCAGCCTCAAGTGGGCGGATTGAGAAGGGGTTCTCCTTCAAGGAGGGTAAGCCATAAGCATGGGTTTCTCGAACCATGGTACTCAAACGATGTTCTGGTATATCATGTTTGAGCGAGAAGAAGGCATGGAGCGATGCGTTACCACCCGTTAACCGAGTGGCGGAGAGGATTGGTGGCGGTTCATTAACGCTCAATTAACGCACAATTAACGCGTTAGCCAAAGCGTTAATCCCGTTAGCGCACCGCTTGAATTGACACGTTCGTAGCGATTGATTCAAGGAACGAGTCCCCCACCGTTTACACGGGAAGGCCATGCCTGTTGAGAACAGTCGAGTGAAAGGATTGTACAAACTCAGCGTTCAGGAACGCCGAGAACTCGTCGCAGAGGCCGCTCAGCTCAGTAGCGAACACATCGCTGCCTTGGCCGCACACGGTGAATTGGACGAAACGGCAGCCGATCGCATGATTGAGAACGTGATTGGCACCATGTCGTTGCCCGTAGGCGTTGCAACCAACTTCGTCATCGATGGCAACCACTACCTTATCCCGTTCTGCCTTGAAGAATCCAGTGTTGTAGCGGCAGCCTCCAACATGGCCAAACGTTGCCTAACCCACGGTGGATTTCGTACAGAAAACGACCAACCGGTCATGATCGGGCAGATTCAACTTCTAGATATCAAAGATTTCAACGCCGCTGAAGGTGCAATTGACGCTGCATCGGCTGAATTGATTTCCTTTTGCAACGATGTACCTTCCCGAATGATCGCCCTTGGAGGCGGCTGCAAAGGCATCGAAACTCGACGTTTGAGCACGCCCATGGGGACCATGCTGGTGGTCCACCTCTTGGTCGATTGCAGGGACGCCATGGGCGCCAATGCTGTCAACACCATGGCTGAACGAGTGGCTCCCCGATTGGAAGCGCTCACCGGTGGACGAGCCCATTTACGCATCCTCTCCAACCTTGCAGGCCATCGACTGGCTCGAGTGAGTGCTGTATTCTCACCTGAAGAAATGTCCTCAGATGGCTCAAAGGAGGACGGTATGGCCGTCATTCAGGGCATTCTTGAAGCGCACGCCTTCGCCGTCGAAGACCCGTTTAGAGCCACGACGCACAACAAGGGCATCATGAACGCCATCAGCAGCGTTGCGCTTGCTTGCGGCCAAGATTGGCGTGCCATTGAGGCAGGCTGCCACGCCTGGACCACCATGGCCGATGGCCGCTACACGTCGATGTCAACGTGGACGACCGATGCTGATGGGAACCTCGTTGGCTCCATGACCCTCCCCATGGCCGTTGGCATCGTCGGAGGGGCCTCAAAGGTGCATCCTGCGGCCAGAGCGAACCTCGCCATTCTTGGCGTAGATACCGCTCAGGAATTGGCCGGCATCATCCTCTGTGCAGGACTGGCTCAAAATCTCGGTGCTCTGCGAGCCTTATCCACCAAAGGGATTCAAGCAGGCCATATGAAACTGCACGCCAAGAACATGGCCGTCAGTGCAGGCGCCGTAGGCGAGGAGGTCGAACTCCTCGCTGCTCGATTGCAGGCACATGAAGGTCATCGCACGCAAAGTTTGGTTGAAACTTGGCTCGCTGAGATGCGTGAATCCTGAGATTACTCTTCTTCCCGAACGGGAAGTGATGATTGAACCGTACCTGCTTCGTCCGATTCTTCTCGAAGAATTTCCTTGCTGTCTCCGAGTTCATCCAAAAGCCCACTGGATTGAACCTGTTCTCTAAACCAGGCCTTGACCTTCTTCCGGTCGGTGTGCGGGCATCCAAACGCTTCGGAAAATCGACGCGTGGTGGCCAACCGCCGGGTATTCCCGTCTTTTCGCCGGTCAATCATGCCGTGTTGAGCGAGCTCACGAACGTAGTCGTAGGCTTTCTGACCCAACAACTCGACCAGGCGGGACTGCGGCATCGGTTGGTGATAAGCGATGAGTGCGGCTGCCTTGAGCAATTTGGGAGGCATGTCTGTTTTGGTTTCTCGTGGTAGATGCGAAGCAATGGTTGGCTTGACCTCAAGAGCCCAGCGATCACCAACCTCTGCGAGTTGCAGCGCTCCACCTTTTCGTCGTTTCAGCGTGGCTTGCAATGAGCCGAGGCAATCCAACATCTCGTCCTGGTCGTATCCCAACACCGTTGACAATTCGTCAACCGACATCGACTTCCCCGAACTGAACAGGGTGGCTTCGATAAGGGATTCCAACGGCAGCTCAGTCATGTTCTTCCCTCACTCCACCAGCCAGTCGTGCTCGTCCAACATGGACGCCGCCCCGGTTTCTTCTGCTTCACTTACGGCTTCATCATGGGCGGTTTCAGTCGCTTCCTTCGCTGCTTGCGCCTCCAATTTGGCCTGACGGCGAGCCGCACGCTCCCCGGCAATTCGTGCCCGTTCGGCGATCGCTTCCATCCGGTGTTCAGACCCGGTGGTTTGTCCGTCCAACGCCTCAGCATCTTCAGCCATGAGGGCTTCAACGGCATCAAGAACATCACCAAAATCAGCGAGTTGAGGCCAGAGGTCTTCAATCATGATGTTCTCAACGGCCTCGCCGTCTTGCGAAATGCTGGCAATACGGCGATGTGTCAAGAAAAGCCCTGCAATGAACGAGGCAACAAAGGCCTCGCTCTCGACATCGTCAAGTGCTGCCCCAAAGGTGGCTTTGAGAACCGGTTGAAGCTTCTTGATGACCTTCATCAGAGGCACCGTGGACGAACCCTCTTCTTCGCAGGTAGATTTGAGTGCATTCCAACATCGTTCAATATCACCTTCAAGGTCTTCATTGTGCATGCGGCCACCGACATTGTCGAGGTATTCACTCAACTCTCGCTCGTGCTCCAAACGGTTGATTTCTCGCTGCTTCAAGGCTTCAGCATCATCGGCGGCGTCTTTGAAGGCCGACAGCAATTCTGCCAAGGTCACCGGGCGTCCTTCATCACGACGGACCCGTTCGTCAAAGAGCGACGTCAACATTTCATCGGCGTCTCCATCCAACACCGATTGGGTGAAAAAGAACGCTTCATCGTCGTATTCGCTCTCCCAACCAAAACCAACATCATCTTCCCAAACCTCTTCTTCCACGGGCTGAATTTTATCAAACAGCACAGCGGATTGGTGATGAAGAACCTCCCACGATAAGCGAATCAATCGTCCACACGCAGGAAGGTCAAGGTTTTCGCCGTCTTTCACACGCTTTGCGAAGACGTTCAGGAACGCCGAGAGGTCCACATCCCAAGGATTGAATTCTTCTTCCCGGACCAACGAGAGCACCAGTGCAACGGAGCGGTCGAACGGATCGTGAAGGCTCTGATGTTCGGCTTCTTCGGTGGCGGCAATGGTGGCAATGCGCTGACCAAATTCTTCAGCATCCTCTCGCTCCTCGCCTTGACCGAGGAGTTGGTCGATGACCTCCTGCTGGAGGAACCATCGGTCGAGCATGCTCTGTTGTTCTGCCATGGACTCACCTCACTGTTCTTCGGTTTCCGTCAAGGCTTCGTGAGCAGGAGCAGGTGGCTCACGCTCCTCCTCTTCGGCGATCTTCGCTGCAACCTCGGCTCGTTCATTGATGTCCTCAGTCAACTCTTGCGTTCGCTCCATCAATCCGCCAAGCGATGCTTCCTCTTCGGCCTCGTCGTGCATGTGTGCCAGAAGGCCGCCAAGGCTCTTTGGCGTGGCAAGGGGGTCTGGAACCGTTGGCATGTCTTCTGCTGCGGCCACGGCGTCCATGATGCGAGACTCGTTTTTGGCTGCGTCCTTTTGCGCTTCTTTGAGGGCCGCCTCACCAAGCGCAATGGCTCGTTCCCTGTCGAAGTCGAGGATGCGGCGACTACAACCGTCCCCGCCGTGTGTGATACCGATGTGGTGGTCGGCGAGTTTGAGTGAAACCTTTCGAAGCGTGACCATGATGAATTGGGCTCGCTTGCTTCGATTTCGACACATCTTTGCAATGCGCTCGGCGTTGTACGCATCGAGATTCTGGTCCACTTCATCGAAGTAGTAGAAGGGGCTTGGGTCGTAGTCTTGAATAGCGAAAATGAGCGCTAAGGCTGCCATGGACTGCTCGCCTCCTGAGAGTTGCTGACGACTCACCTTGGATGATTTGCCGCGAGGCTGAGCCCACAGTTCCAAACCACCCTTGAACGGCTCGTCTGGATTTTCGAGGAACAGTTCGCCTCGGCCACCATCGGAGAGTTCGTGATAGGATTTCTTGAAGTTCTCATTGACCTTCTCGAGGACGTTGAGTAGACGCTCCTTTCGTTGCGATTCCAACTGTTCGGTCACCTCAATGAGGTGCTTCCGACGTGCTTGCAAGGTCGCAAATTCACCCTCCATCAAGTCAAGACGGGCTTGACATTCATCGTATTGCTCAATCGCCATCATGTTGACGTTGCCAAAGTTCTCCATCTTTCGCTGAAGACCTCGCAATTCTCGCTCGAGTTCACCGACATTCTTGAGACCCTCTGGAAGGTCCTCAAGAGAGAGGTTCGCTTCAATGAGTTCCTTGCCCATCAACTGAACATCTGCTTCCTTATCGGCGATGGTACGCATCAATTCATCGGCAAGACGGCGATGGTTCTGAGCTTGGTTGAGGCGCTCTTCGTTGCGCACTCGAAGAGTGGCTCGTTGGTCGGTGAGTTCCTGACGCTCCTGCTCAAGGCCCTGATTTTCTTCGAGGTAGACGGCTTGTTCATCCTTCTTTGCCTTGAGCGCCACACGGTCGGTGGCCAACGTCGCCTCAAGTTCGTCCACCCGTTCCATACGGGATTCCTTGTTTTGATGAAGAACATCCAACCGCTGCTGTGTTTCATCAACACGGCGCTGAAGAACAGCCTGATGGCTCGCACCGCTGGCAATGATCTCCTCCGCTTTTTCCTTGTCGCCCGTGGCGCTGACTCGGAGAAGACTTGCCGCATGCATGCGTTCCCGGAGATGTTCAGGGCTGGCGGCTTCCAAGGCAGACTTGGCCTCGTCGTGCGCTTCCCGTGCGACGTGGAGCGTGCGGTCCGCCGCATCAAGAGCACGAAGCGCATCCTGCGCCTTGATGCGAACTTCGTCGAGTGTTTCTTCGAGCCCGTCCACGATTTCCAAGGCTTTTTTGTGGGCGAGGCCGACCTGCTTTTTCTCGGCTTTGAGTTCCCGCAGTTCTGTTGCGTGAGAGTCGTCCACCATGGCATTGATTCTGTTTCGAATTTGTTGCTGGTTTGTGCGGGCCTCACGAAGGGCTTCGTTGACCGTTGCCTCCATCAAGTGGTATTTCTCAACCTCTGCCGTGTGCTTCTCAACTTCGCTGGCACCCTGGATGCGTCCACCAAAGGCGATGCTCATTTTTCGCTTTGAACCACCGACCATGGCGCCACCTGATTCAATGACGTCTCCACGAAGGGTTACGAATCGGGTGCCGCCCATGTACTGGCGAGCAATGCTCAAATTCTCAACGACAAGGGTGTTGCGCAGCACGAATTTGACGGCCACGTCAATGCGGGGGTCGTAATCCAGCATTTCGTGGGCAAAGCCCAACACGCCGTCTTTTCGGGCGGTCATGACGGTTTTTCCACCCGCTCGGGAACTCGAGAGTTTGTTCAGTGGCAGGAAGGTTGCTCGTCCTGCTCGGTTTTCAGCGAGCCAACGGATGGCATTGGCGGCATCTTGGTCGGTTTCGACCACGACGGAAGCCATGCTGCCGCCGATGGCGGTGGCCAAGGCAACCTCATGCGAACTGTCCTTTGGTGCACAGAGTTCGGCCACCGTTCCGATGATTCCTTTCAATTCTTGATTGTCTCTGGCGGCGATAACGGCGCTGGCACCTCCCGCCAGTCCTTTCGCACCCGACTTCTGTTCCATCTCCGCTTTGGCCAGAGAAAGCGCTCGTTCCGCTTCACGAAGTTTGACCTCGATACGGGTTCGGTCTTCGGTAAGTTGTGCTTCGGCACGCTGTGCCTCTGTGAGTTGGAGCGCGAGGGCTTCCCTGTCGTATTCAGGCGCCTCATCTTCCATTTCCTTGAGACGAAGATCGAGTTCACCAAGGGCAAGACGAATCTCTTCGCTCTCCTGCTGGGCCTTGGCCAGTTGGTCGCCGACCAAATCGGCCTCAACGGCGAGTTTGTCCACCTCCGATTGTGCCTCCGTACGTTGTTGTTCGTGGGTTTGAACGACACCTTCGGCTTTGGAAAGCGCTTCAGTCAAATGTTGGTTTTGTTCTCCTGCGGTAGCCAACGCCTCCCTGATGCGTTGCTCTTCTGCCTGCGCATCTTGGAGTTCGCTCATGGCCTTCGAGAGGGCATCGTTTGCGGATTCAAGATTTGAAACAAACCCATTGAGTTCATCTTTGGCCTCCGTGAGCTGTTCCGTGACGGCCTGAGCCTCGGCGGCTTCTTCCTCTTCCTCCTTTGCCGCTTCAAGCAAGCGGTCGTTGTTGAGTTCAATGGCGACTTGGAGCGATTGAATGGCTTGACCGAGCTCAGATGTTTCACCCCCGGTCAAGAGGTTGATTTCCTTTTGAATCTCAGCGATTTTATCGTCCAATTCAAGAAGCACCTTTTCCGTTGCTTTGTGCTCGTCGAGGAGATCTTGGCTTTCGTCGAGATATTTCTGACGCTGCTCAATGTGGAACTTCAGTTCGTTCTTCATCGTCGCATAGCGAGACTGCAACAGCATGGCGTTGGTGAGTTGAATCGCATCACTCACCTCTTTGGCCTGTTGTGCAACATGACGTTCCTTAGCAAGCGTGGAAAGACGCTCGAGTTGTTCTTTCTCAAGCAACCCGATTCGGTCAAGGTAGTTTTCCACCATCTCCTTTTGCTTGTTGGCTTTTCGAATCTCATCATCGTACGATGTCACGCCCGCCACGTTGTCAAGCACCTTCCGACGCTCATTGGCCGTCATTTTTGCAAGGCTCGTTACGTCGCCTTGAAGGACGATGTTGTAGCCGTCTGGCCTTGCGTTGGCGGCCCCCAAGAGCCGATGAAACACCTTCTGTGTGCTTTCTTCTCCGTTGAGTTTGTAGGTCGTCACCGGGTTGTTGGAGGCCGTTAGGCGAATGCTTCGGGACATTCGAATTTCTTCTTTGTCAAGAGGCAGGCGACGGCGCCCGTTGCTCATGACCGGGTTGGCAAACACCAAGGTAACCGAACACTCACGAGCTGGTTTGGAATTCTTCCCACCGTTGAAGATGAGGTCGGTCGAATTTTGTGCTCGAATGACACGGTTTGATTTGGGTCCGAGCACAAATTGAATCGCATCGCCACAGTTGGATTTGCCCGAGCCGTTTGGCCCGGTAATGGCGGTAAAACCTCGGTCCAGTGGGACGGTGACCTCGCCTTTGAATGATTTGAAATTCAGAACCTCAAGTGATTTCAGGTACATCCCTATCCCTCCTGCAATGGAACTTTCGTTCCATCACTTTCTCGGCACCGGCGCTTTACAGGTTAAAAACAATCCGAAGAATCAAGCCTCAGTGCCACGGTTTTTGAGGGTGCATTTCAAGCGCCGAAGACAGGTCAAAAGACACCGTTTTGATTGCACTTCTTACACCCTGCACCCTGGCAATAGGGACAGGTGGCCATGACGAGGAGGTTGCTTCGACGACGGCTCATGGCGAGGTCTTTGTCCGATTGCAAAAACCTGGAGCGCTCGACCCGTTCCATCGTCCGCTTGTCGTGCTTTTCGGCGTTGAAAAACGAACTTCGAAATTTCCCTGCTTTTTCCCTGCGTCGCTCCAACTTGTCGCGTGTTTGGACGACCGCTTCAGCTTCCCAGTACTTCGGTCCACGGATCATGATGACCCCGACAACGGCAAAGAGGATTTGAACAACCCAGGGCTGGACAGGGAAGGGAAACAAGGTTGCCAAACCTTCCGAACTGGCCGAGGTCGGCAACAAGGAAAGACGGTCAAGAACAGCCATGGAACACAAGATTGAACCCATGATGAAACCGATTTTTCGCAGCCGTCGCGCCCAGCCTTTGTTCTGTGGAAGTTCAAACCCATAAACGAACAAAAAGAGGCCTTCCATCATCATAAGGACGTCCGCACCGGACCACTGTCCAACCTCGCCGAGGCAGTAGGAGGTCCCAGTGTCTCTCAATTCCTGCTCCACAGCATCAAAGGCACAACTGGGCTCAAACATCAGGAAGGCGTCCAATTTGTAACCTTCAGCACCGTCGATGACCCGAGGCGCAACACCACCAAACTGGACGTTGTAGATGACGAAAATCATCATCGCCAGGCCAAAGAGGGTGAGAATTTTCCTCATTGGAAGACGAAACATGCTTGCACCTCATCGTTTCCAACTCACTCTGATTCATAGTGATTCCGAGAGGGTAGGACGTCAACTCCTGTCCATCACGGTCAAGAAGGGGGAGAGCGAGGACACGATGGGGAGGAACGAGCGTTGGCCCATATAGCCATCATTGGAAGCGGCATTGCCGGCTTGTTTGCGGCCTCAAAATTAGCAGACGCCGGGCACCATGTAACGGTGGTGACCAAGCAACGGCCAAAGGATTCCAGCACCAATTGGGCGCAAGGAGGCATCGCTGCGATCCTTGACAAAACCAATCATGAGGGCATGGAGGCTCACGTCAACGACACCCTTCGTTCGGGCGATGGTGCTTGTGATGAGGAGGTTGTGAGGTCGATCATCGCCGAGGCTGGCGACCGCATTCGGGACTTGATTTCCATTGGCGTGGAATTCGAGAAATCTGGAGACGGGACGTATTCCTTCATTCGAGAGGGAGGCCATTCCACCAAGCGAATACTTCACGCCAAAGACGCAACGGGGAAGGAGATTGAGAGAGCCTTGACGACCTATGCGCAAAACCACACCAACATCACGCTTCGACCTAACACGTTGGCGATTGACCTCATTCAACGCCAACACGGCCAGCCCGAAATGGGCGTGGCGGGCGTGTGGTGTTTGGACCAAGAGACACACGATGTCGTTACACTGGAGGCCGATACCATCATTCTTGCAACAGGGGGGGTGGGGAAACTCTGGAACAAAACCACGAACCCCGATGTGGCTACGGGAGACGGGTTAGCAATGGCCTATAGAACAGGGGCCAGCGTCAAGAATTTGGCATTCATTCAGTTCCATCCAACCGCGCTTGCATCCGCCTCAGAACGGCCGTTCCTCATCTCTGAAGCGGTACGAGGCGTTGGGGCTGTTCTTCTCGATGAGGAGGGCCTGCACGCATGGCAGCAAGCGTGTCAACAAGCGCAGGACAACGGCGAACCTGCACCGCTTCCCGACGATCACTCCTTCACACTCCTCTACACGCCCGAGGGCTCCATGGCCACGAGAGATATTGTGGCCAGAGCCATTGACCAGCAGATGAAAAAACTCGGTACGAGCCACGTCTATCTCATCACGTCACACCTTGACGAGGCTTTGGACGATAAGTTTCCCACCATTGCAGGCCGACTACGAAAAGAAGGGTTGCAGCTAGGAGTTGACCCGATACCCGTGGTGCCTGCAGCCCATTACATGGTCGGTGGTGTTGAAGTGGACGCCATCGGTCGAGCCTTCCTCCAAGACAGCGATTGCATCATGCCTCACCTGTACGCCATCGGAGAGGTCGCGTCCACGGGCATGCACGGTGCAAACCGACTGGCATCAAACAGCCTGCTTGAAGCCGTGGTTTACGCTGAGCGCGTCGCCCAGCACCTCATTGAAAACCCTCCACCTCCCTACAAAGGCACCCATCCATCGTGGCGAGCCGACGGCCTGGGTGCTCTCAAGGAACACGCCCCCATCATTCACGACCGAACAAGTTTGATCAGAACCATGTCGGAAGAGGTGGGCATCGTTCGTTCTCATCAGCGGCTCAAGCGAGCCAAACGGCGACTCGATCTCCTCTTCAAAGAAGTTGATTTGATGTGGAAAGCCTCGCTCCCCACCCGAGAAATCGTTGAACTTCGGAACCTCTGCCTTATCGGCCAACTGGTGGTGGAGAGCGCCTTGGCCCAAACAGAAAACCGAGGCCTCCACTACAATGTTGACCTCATCAAGGATGACACGCCTCAATGAGAGAGGCCAACATTTGGTTGATTGGGACGGAAAGCCCGTGCTGTTCTGCTCGTTCAACGATGGCTCTGTTCAACGCATCGATTTCCGTTCTGCGGCCCGCTTTGATGTCCTGCAACATGCTGCAGGTGTTGTCGCGTGTTTGTTCCAAAACATGGCGCAACAGTTCCTCAAATTCGTGTTCGCTTGGGTGGTCAACCCGCTCCATGACCGCCACCATTGACGCTTCGCGATAAATCATCATGCAGGTAGCAAACAATCCAGGGTCGAGCAACTCACCGTTCTCCAAGCCGGCGAGGGCGGCGAGGGGATTGATGGCCAAATTGAGCATGACCTTGTTCCAAACCAGGGCATTCGCATCCAGTTGTGTGGTAGCGTCAAGACCGCCCTCGTTGAGGAGTTCTACAACCTCGGTTACACGGTCGAGTGAGGGTCCGAGAGGAGGCGAAGCAAGGTCAACTCCACCCTTCCCCGCCCAAATCGCATGACCTTCTGGCGTCAGGTAGGCTCCATGGGTTGTGCTGGCTGCGAGGACCTGCGATGGCCCGAGTGTGCGAGCGAGGGTTTCCACATGGCCCAGGCCGTTGGAGAGGGCAAACACCACGCCGTTTGGTTTCAGAAATTCAACCGCCCGTTGTGCAAGGTCGGCGACCACGTAGGATTTGCAGGCTAAAATCACCACGTCGGAGGCTTGATGCAACGAAGCATCGAAGGGGAGTTCTTCACAGGAAAACAGGAAGCGTGTTGCATCCACATCAAGGCGTTGTTGCCCTCTCACACGCAGACCGTCCACCATTTGCACCGCACCCCGCTCACCACGCACGTGGAGGTGAACCTCGGCGTTGGTGCTGGCGAGGTTGGCCGCCACCACGGTTCCGATGGCTCCCACGCCCAGAATGGAAACTCGCACTTGAACACCTCACTGATAACTTGACAGATGGAGAACCACCGATCCTGCTTCGTAGGTAAGCCACATGGTGGCCAGCGGTGAAGAAGGGGGCGTGAGTGTGAAACTCGTATCGCCTGGAGCAAGTGGGTTGCCGTCCCAATCATGACCCCAGTCCTCGCCAAAACTTCCTCCTCGGTCCAACCGGAACGGAACGGACGCATTGGCCGGGTTGTGCAGGGTGAACGAAGTCATGCCGGAATTGAGCACGGTTCCGTTGATGGAAATGGCCCACGGCGCGGTCCAGAAACGAGAGGAGGAATTCATCCAGGAAACCACAAGCTCCGGTCCTTCAACCACTTTGAAGGAGAGGTCGGCGTACGGATTGAACGCATCTCGACACAGCGTCATGTTGGCGCCTTCAGGCATCAGAAGCGTCAAGTTTTGAGTCGGTTGAATGGTTGGGATTTTCCCAGAAGAGCGAAGTTCCATGTCCCAAATCCAAGGCCCGGATTCGGGGCGAATGGGCGTGTTCAAACTGGCGTTGAGGGGGCAATGCTCCGCATCCATGAGCAGGCTACCCTCCCCCTCAAACAAGGCACCCCAGGAGGTCTTTTCCTCGGTTGTGATGTGCCATCCTTCCTCGGGAACGTAAGCAATGAGCGGGCGTTGTGGAGGAAGCAACGGAGAGAAGGTGTGGTTGTTGAGGACGAGGGTGGCCATGGAAGGCTCGAACACGAGGGGGTCAAGGCCCTCAAGGCAGAGGCGTTCAGGGACAGCGGTAGCGGTGAGGTTCAATCCGGGCTCGCCGACAATGCTCACAAGTTGAGTCTGCAAATCTTGGAGGGTTGACGCCCCCGTACTGATGTTGAGTGAAGTGGAGTTGATGAGGGTCCCGTCCAAATCAACGCACCGGTGAATGTAGGAACCTGCTGACATATCGTACCATTGCGCTGTTGGAACAACCTCGAGAGAGGGACGTACCTGCACAGGAACGGTTTCGTGGTCTCCATTTATGGCAACAACATAGGTCAAATTCGCCAACGTGGGTGCGTGTTCTGCCTCCCATGTGAGGTTCATCCAGAAGAACGCCGTCCGTTGGGGGAGAAGGTCGGAGCCACAGCCATCCCCGTTTACCGTGTAAGTGTCTTCTCCATCGCAATCCCACGACAGCGTCCATCCTTGACCCGGGTGTTCCATAACAGCCGAGACAGCAAACGGTTTCATGAGGGCTGAAGGATTGGTGATTCGGACCTCGGTACTCGATAACCACGTGCCGTCTTCTTGCAAGACGGCTGCTTCTGGGGGAATCAGCGTGTGAGTGAGCGGGTCATCCCAGTTTTGTTCGTGCATCACCGGCTGAGCAGCGGGCAACAAGAGGATACCGACCAAAAGCAACAGCAACCCCATGCGCCCGTGCTCTTTTTCACTCAGCCCAGTGGTTTCATCAAGAATAAGCGGAATTCGAAGATCGTTTCCAAAGAAAAAGAGCAGCGGCAACAGCAAGGCAAAGACCAGGAACCAAAGAGAGAATTGGTCAAACACGCCGAAGACGTAGGCGGTGAATAAGCCGAGTACGAGAATCAGACTTTGCGTGCTGGAACTACGGGCATCAAGCAAGCCCATCCGGGCGATGAGAATTCGTCCCCCGGGGAAGGTCGGAACGGGAAGGATTGAGATCCAAGCAAACAACATCATCATTCCACCCACGTGTACCCATGGATGGGCCCACAGCAAGCGGATGTAGGCGTCGTTTTCGAGCACCCCCGAAGCCAGCAACGACAGGAAAAGCGGTGTATTGGAGACCAGCGGCATCGTGCTTGAGGCCAAATATTCTGGCGTCATGGTGATTCCGAGCACCATCAGGATACTTCCGCCGACACCCAAGACGACGGGAACACTCAGAGCCGTGAAACCCAAGGAGGCCCGGTTCGGCCAGGGCCGTGCATCCATTCGTGGCATGGAAGGCAAGAGCAAGATGCCAAACGGCCAAACCAACCACGAGGATGGAAACAAACCCAATGCAAACAAGGCGATGGTAAAGTCGGGCACTGGAAGAAGGTGTCCACTTCGCACACCATAGCGCGCAGCCACGACACGCTGGACCGACGAGGCAACAACGAGAAGAACCATCGCAGGCAGCGTGTATCCAAGCAAGGCATCGAGCAGCGATGAGCTGTGAAACCATCCGTCCGTTGGACGCGCACCCGACATCCAAAGATCGCCGGCGAGGGTGAGGGTAAGGAACGAGAGCGCCCAGAACAACAGCACCGTATTCATGCGAGGAAACTGGCGTTCAGGTGTTGGGAAGACGGTCACGACCCAATCATCGTCCTTCGTCAATTTCGCCATCCAACCCAGTCGCTTGAGGTGGGCGTTCAGATTCATCAAATCGGCATGGACGTCATCCGTTTGTCCTTCAACGCACCAAGAAGGCCAACGGCCTCCGTTTTTTCGAAGGACATTGAAGTAATTCTGAAGGGTGGAGGCAAGAAGGTCATGTTGAGACCATGCCTTCTTTTGATGGGGAAGTCCGGTGGAAGAGTCCGTGCTCAATTCACTCACAGCCAAGCCCCCCTTATCATCGTGGTACGGCCCCTCCCCCATGAATCCCTCGTTAGGGGCAGGAAGGAGGTTCACTTGTTCTTGAACCGCTTGAGACGGAAGGTTTCCTCTCGCTCCATCTCCTCAAGGCGCAGTTGAATGAAGACCCTGGCTTCTTCCAACTCTGGAATCACCTTGAACTCGAGAGCGTTGACACGGCGCTTGGTGGCTTCAATTTCAGCGAGGAGACGCTTCAACGTGGCTTCCATCTCAGACGCCTTGACGATTTTCTCAATCAATTCGCTAAACGAGTCGCTGGCTTCGTCAATGTAGGGTGATGAACCGATGAAACCGATGCCTCGCTCCGCAAAGGTGGACTTGAGATTGCTTCCACTGACGCTTGGAACGACCACACCCATGATGTTTCGTCGCTCAACCTCAACCTCAGGATGCGCCGAGTTGGCAATGGCCGCGGCACGAACGGCGAGGCCACCCTCTATGGCGTTCGCAAGGTCAATGCGGGTCTTGGCAAGGCGGTAGGCTGCCGTGAGGTCTCGCTTGGCTTCGATCATCTCTGAAAGAAGCGTTCGGAACTCGTGAAAGAGACCGTCTCGCTTCATCTTCAGTAGTTTGTAGCCGTTCTTCGTCTGCTTGATGCGAGCCTTGAGCTTGATGAGTTCGCTACGGGTTGGTTTGATGTCCAATGCCATGCTTTCTCACCTCCAGTTTCTTGGTTCACTCAAGGACTCACTCGCGGTTGTCTGGGTGGTACTTTTCAATCCACTTCTGGTCGAGTCGGACGAGGTACTTCGTGTCAATGGATGACATCAAAGTCCAGCACAGGTCCAAGGTCTCGTCAATGGATCGGTCTTCGTCTCGAGATTGTCGAAGGAAGCGGTCTTCAAAGACGCCGGAGAAGTCCAGCAGTTGCTTGTCACGCTCGTTCAATGCGTCTTCACCGACGATGGCGACCAATCCTCGGAGTTCGCGGCCTTGTGCATAGGCAGCGTACATCTGGTCGGAGACGGATTTGTGGTCTTCACGTGTGGTTTCAGCACCGATACAGGAACCCATCAGCCGTGAGAGCGACGGAAGAACGTTGATCGGTGGATAGATACCTTGCTGGTGCAATTCACGACTGATAACAATCTGCCCTTCCGTAATGTACCCCGAGAGGTCAGGAATGGGGTGGGTGATGTCATCACCGGGCATGGTCAGAATTGGGAATTGGGTAATGGAACCCTTCTTCCCCTTCACGATACCAGCACGCTCGTAGAGCATAGCCAGGTCGGTGTACATGTATCCAGGATATCCACGTCGACCAGGAACTTCTTCACGGGCCGCACCGATTTGACGGAGTGCGTCGCAGTAGTTTGTCATGTCCGTATAGATGACCAGCACGTGGTAGTCCTTCTCAAACGCAAGGTACTCGGCAGCCGTCAAGGCAAGACGAGGCGTAATGATTCGCTCGACAGCAGGGTCGTCTGCGAGGTTGACGAACAACACAGCGTTCTCAAGCGCACCGGTTCGCTCCAAGTCGGAACGGAAGAAGTTGTATTCCTCAGCCGTGATACCCATGGCGCAGAAGACGACAATGAACTCTTCATCGGAATCCTTGAGCTTGGCTTGGCGTGCAATCTGCAATGCAATGTCGTTGTGAGGAAGACCCGATGCTGAAAAGATCGGAAGTTTCTGTCCACGCACGAGCGTCGTACAGCAGTCAATGGCCGAAATACCCGTCTGAATGAAGTCGTGAGGCGACTGACGGCTGTACGGGTTGATGGCCGCACCGATGATGTCTGCTTTTTCATCAGCGACGATTTCAGGGCCACCATCACGAGGGCGTCCAGCACCGTCGAGAATGCGTCCGACCAAGTCGGTGCTCACGGGGAGTTTGAACACGTCGCCCATGAAAGTGACACCGGTTTCTCGGTTGATTTTAGCCGTACCTTCGAACACTTGGACAATCACAAGGTCGTCCGAGGTGTCAAGCACCTGGCCGTTCTTGATGTCGCCGTTGGACAGGCGGAGGGTTACGATTTCACCAAACGCAACGGGTTCGGTTTTGTTCAAAAAGACCAGTGGGCCTTTGACGTCGGTAATGGTTCGGTATTCTTTTCCAGTCATCTTCATCCTCTCCTCAGTTGGCCTCCACGGCGTTGGCGATTTGTTCGTTCATGTTCTTGACCATCTCTTCGATGCGGTCGATGTAGCCCTTTTCGAATCGACCACGCATCAGGTCTGAGCGGGCGGGCACGTTCACGACATCGTTGAGCAGAGCGCCGTCAGCCATGGCACCCTTTGCTGCTTCTTGGAAGGAAAGAATGGCCTTGGCCATGTGGTATTGCAGATGAATGTCGCAGTAAGCGTCAACATCGTGGAATCCGTTTTGCTGCAGGAAGAACTCACGAATCATACGAGCGACTTCGAGCGTCAACTGCTGGTCAACGGGCAGTGCGTCGGAACCGACCAGCTGGACGATTTCTTGCAATTCGGCCTCGATTTGGAGCAAACCGCTGATTTGCGTTCGGATTTCCGGGAAATCCTGTGCGATGTTGTCACGGAACCATTGGTCCAGACTCTGCGGGTAGAGCGAGTACGAGTTCAACCAGTTGATGGCGGGGAAGTGGCGTTGTCGAGCCAAACCGGCGTCAAGACCCCAGAACACCTTCACGATACGGAGGGTACCTTGGGACACAGGCTCAGAGATGTCACCACCGGGCGGCGACACAGCCCCGATGACCGTGACCGACCCGTCGTCGCCGTTGAGGGTTTCAACACGACCGGCTCGTTCGTAGAACTCGGCAATACGGGAAGAAAGGTAAGCGGGGTATCCTTCCTCACCGGGCATTTCTTCCAGACGGGATGAAATTTCACGCATGGCTTCAGCCCATCGAGAGGTGGAGTCGGCCATGAGAGCCACGTCGTAGCCCATGTCTCGGAAGTACTCGGCGATGGTGATTCCCGTATACACCGATGCCTCACGTGCAGCCACTGGCATGTTGGAGGTGTTGGCGATCATGACGGTTCGGTTCATCAGAGGCTTCCCCGTGTTCGGGTCGATCAAGTGTGGGAATTCGTCCAACACTTCGGTCATCTCGTTGCCACGCTCGCCGCAGCCGATGTAAACCACGAGCTGAGCGTCGGAATACTTGGCAAGGGATTGCTGCGTAACCGTCTTTCCGGACCCGAACGGACCAGGAATACCGGCTGCACCGCCCTTGGCGAGGGGGAACAAGAAGTCCAGAATGCGCATTCCGGTCACGAGCGGGGTGTCGGGTGCGTACTTCTGGGT
>JBMYQB010000023.1:0-25518 GCA_049600935.1 Candidatus Poseidonia sp. | reverse complement strand
TCATATTTTCTACCTCCTATTTTGTGTCCAAGGGACTATGATTGCCCCTCCGTATGGAGGGTGCGACCGCCAATCGGGGTAAAAACCCGACCGGAGCCGTCGTAGAACTTGCCCATCCATTCCACGAAGTGGAGACGGGCAGCGTGGATGCTCGGCGAGAGCAGTCCAAGGGCGAGCGCAAAGGCTTGGATGAAGACGAAGAGCACGAGGCCGAGGACGATGGAAACAACACCACCGCCCGACCACATCAAGTCCCAACCCATCGTGATGGAGACTTCTGCGATTTTCACGCCGGCAACACCGACGCCCATCACTCGGAGATAGGACAGCGTGTTGGCGAGCAAGCCAAAGGTCTCGATGGGACCCATGATGAAACCGCCGGCCCATCCGAACTTCTCAAAGACGGCCAGGCCGATGATGAGGCAGCCAACGCCTGCGAGCGTAGCGAGGGCATACGGAGTAGCATCGAAGACGCCTTGGTCGGTGGTCAAAAATCCGTAAATGTGGAGGGTTCCAGCGGCGAGGATGATGATCCAACTTCCCTTTTCGAAGAAGGCGGCAAGAGCGCCGTGAGCTCGCCAGACGTTGATGAAGCCAAGAATGAAGCCGAACATCAAGTGGGCCACACCGAGGTAAACCGAGAGGAGAACATACTCGTTGAGCGAAGAGGTGGCTCGATGGAATGGAATGTGAGTGTAGCTCATGTTGAGCGTGTCCGTAACGAAGGCGGGGAAGGTGATGTTGTCGTAGGTCCATGCGTAGATGCCGGCCAGCGGAGAGGCGTCACCCATTTGGCCCGTGTCGTCCCAAACAAAGCCAAAACCTTCTGCGAAGAGGAAGCCCCAAATCATGCACCAAACGCCCATCCACTTCAGAATGGTGATGCCGTTCTTAGCGACGGGGTCTGCAGCAAACGGCATGGTGCCGAGCCAAAGTCCGAGAAGGAAGATGATGAAGCCGTACCCGAAATCACCGAGGATGAGACCGTAAATCATCGGGAACGTGAGCATCAGGAAGAATGTGGGGTCAAAGGTCCCGTAGGTCGGTCGGCCAACCAACCCCACCATCAGTTCAAACGGACGGGAGACCGCATCGTTTTCCAGTGCTACAGGTGGCGTAGGCTCATGATGGTGGTCGTCGTGATCGTCGTGGTGATGGTGGTCGTTGACAAAGGCCTCAACTTCAACGTGAGAGGCCATGTCCTTCAGAGCGGCTTTGACATCTCCCGTCTTTGAGGTTGGCACCCATGCATCGAGGGCAAAGGCTTGCCCAGACACGGCGAGTTGTGTTGGTGCCGTGTGAATCTCGTCTTCTTTGGTCAGGTATTCGTGGATGGCGAGGATGTTTCGGCCGTTGTTGCGGGCCCAGCGTTGAGCTTCCTCCGAGGCCGAAAACATCGTTCCTTCAACCTCGCTTCGCTTGGCGAGCAAGTGCTTGAGGGCTTCATCGGGCGTCCCGTTCATGTTTGGAATTTGCACGGGTTTGCCGCCGAGTTCGCCGATGGCCATCTGCACTTCTGCACCCTCGGAAGGCAAACAAGCAACGGCGATGATACCCGGGGCTGAGGCCAGTTCGACCTTCTGCGCCAAGGAGCCAAATACGGAGCGGGCCTTGCTGGCCTTTTTGGTCTCAGCCACGTAGACTTCAACACGGTCGGAACCAACGAGGAGGTCGAGGGCCATGTTCAGTGGAGCAAGGCGACGGAGGAGGTGAATTTGTTCGTCCAGAACCTCCAACTCGGATTCGGAGTCACGATGGGTATCAAGGAGGTCAAGTCCTTTTTGCAATTCGTCGGCGAAGGAGCCGTCCAGCAACTCCTTGACTCGGCGAAGAGGTACGGGGCCGTCAGCGTTAACGGGTTTGAAGGCGGAGATGGCGGCTCGCACCTTGGCCAAGAGGGAACTCACGGCGTTGGCCTCCTCAGAGGCGCTGGCTTGGCCAACCTTCACGCCTTCCTCGAAGTTGGTGTACGATTCAATGTGGACGCAGCCCAGTTCCGTGCAGGTTCGCAACACATCGGCCATGCGCCCAACCGGTGCTGCGACCGTAAGACGAGACATGGCGACGGTGTCAAACATTGAACCACCTCATTGCGAAGAGAGCGCATCAACAACCATCTGAACGGCTGCGTCTTGGTTGCTCGAAGAACTTGATTCGATGTTGGCGACTTCCTTGGCACCGGCCGCCTTTACTTGGTCGGCTTCGCCCTGGGCCTTGCTTCGGGCGTCGTCGAGAATTTTCTGAGTCATGGCCACCGTTTCGTCGGCTGCACTCTGAACCGTTTCGGAAGATTTGCGCCGAGCATCAGAGACGATTTTGGTCGCTTCTTCCTGTGCATCAGCGAGACGCTTTTCGGCGTCTTGCTCTGCAGTTTTGATGCTTCGAAGGACTTCGGACATACCCATAGAAAACACCTGTTAAATTTCGGAGCGAAAGAGGGTTTAAGAGTCTAACGGGGTAGGTTGCTGGCCTCAATTTTTGGGCTTCGTACCTCGGAAACGGCTGGCCATTCCGAACGGGTAGAGAAGTCGCCCCTGAACGTTTTGGAATCCAACATCTCTCATCATCTTGCGATAATAGCCGTTGGTGCCGTAGTGCGTATAGCTCCGGGCAAGGCCTTTCCAAGGGTGGTCTTTCTCTTTGGTGATGATCCTCGCCATGACTTGAACCACGCTGTTCATCCAGAGATAACCAAAAAACCCGTGCAATTTGTTGGCTTTTCCAGCATCGCACATCACCAGCCTACCGCCCGGTTTGAGGACGCGAAAGATCTCCTTCAGGCCTTGTGCCTTGTCTTTGAAATCGCGAAACGAAAACAAACAGAACACCATGTCAAAGCTTTCATCTGGCAAAGGAATGTCTTCCGCAATGGCTTGGACGTAGGTTGCTGGCTCTTCTCCACGTGATGCCCGTGCTGCATCGACCCGAGGTTGGGCGGTAGCGAGCATTTCTGGGGACGGGTCAAGGCAGGTAAGGTCCATGCCCACCAAATCTTCGGCAAAGGAGCCAGGGCCACACCCCACCTCCAAGACCTTCATTCCCGGTGTTGCATGATTGCGTACGTTTCGCCTCCAGCGCTTGTCCTGACCAAAGGTCATCCACGTGTTGACTCGGTCGTAATTTGGGATGGTGGCTTCGAGTTGACCCTCCAACTCCTCCCAGGCCTCGGCATCAATGCCGGACGCATCAAAGCCGCCCGTCGCATCTCGCTTCCCCATGGATGATGGCGCACGCCCGACCGTTTTGGACATGTCGTTTGTCCCACAGCGCCCGTCAAGCGATACGTTCCACGGTTTCTGGCGTAATTCCCTCTTCGGGCGTCACACGGAACACGAGAATCTTGAGGTTCTCTGGTGCGTTTCGGAATTTTGAAACGATCATGGAGTTTTCAAAATCGGTACCGATGGTTCGCACCTTGAAGGAAAGCACCATGTCGGCGATGGAGGACAACTCCTGCTTGACCGAAGGGTCCAGGCCGTCGGTGGAGACGGAAATCATCAACAAACCTCGCACCATTTGAGCATGGGCTTGCAGCATGCGGACCATGGAGATGACACGAGCCGGGTCTTCACGCTGGAGGAAGAAATCCAAATTGTCGAGAACAGCCCGGAAATAAGGACCCAAACCCATGATTTCGTTGGTGACTTCGGTCAAATAATCCTGACTGCTGTCATCAACAAACCGCGTCTGTGCTAAGCGTTGAATGTCGGCGAGTTCAAAGCCCTCGAGTCGGTATCGACTGGCGAGAAGTTCCCGCTCCAGAACGTTTGAGTTGTACTCCTCGCCGATGGTTCGAACATTGATATCGAGCGGCCAATCGTATTTCTTGAAAATGCGAATAATCTCCTGCTGGCCTTCGTCTGTGGCGATGTAGAGGGTGTTTTCAGGCTCTTCGGCCGGCGAAGTAAACTGCTTCGCAAACAACTCGCTTCCCGAACCTGTTTCGGTGAACGCAATCATGGTGAAACCACGGGGCACACCCCCGCGCATCTCGTTGTCAAACTTCGGTACGCCGAAGGAGCCAACGGAGCCGAAGAACTCCTCATCCTCGGGGTCAAAGGTTACCTTTCGAGCCATCTTGATTCACCTCAGAGAAGGACCACCTGTCCCCGGTCGACTAAATCGGTGCAGTACGTGTCGAGGTTCGCAAGCACAAGAGGAGGTGTCTGGTCGGGTACGTTGAGGATGACGGAGAGAACCTCTCGCTGACGGAAGGTGTTGATGAAGGTGTGCAGGTACTCGGCCAGCATGCGTTCATCGTTGTAGATGGCCAAGGCATTCACGCTGTCCAAGAAGACGAAGTTTCGCTGGTTGGTTACGGTCCTTAGTGTGTAAAGCGTGCGGAGAAGAATGCTTTCCAGCATGATGGGACTGTCAACAAAGGTGATGTTGGAGTACGGCACATCGGTACCGCCAAGAACGCCCGACGACACAAGGTCGAGGAAGTGAATGCCTGAAACATCAACACCGATGGCTTCGAACGCTTGGATGATTTCAACGGCACCACGGCTGGCAGAAATGTACACGCCGCCCATTTCAAACATCTGCATCAACGGAATCATCGTGCTCGCCGTGATGGCAAAGGAATTGCTTGCACTCATGCGAACCTGAACCGAACTGCCGAGGGAAACTTGCGTGAGTTGCTCAGCAATGCGCTGGTCGAGTTCGAACATCCTCAGGCCCCCCATCTCGACGTATTATCTGCTGAAGCACCCCATTTCAACATCGGAATCAACATCACACCCAGGGGCGTGAGTTCTATGGCATGTTTTGCTCTGCTGTGTGCCGTCCCTCTCATCTTCACGACTTGCAGGAACCTGAGCAGATGACCCATGCGCTCGGAATCTCCCATGACGATGATGCCATCGGCGATGGCTTCTTCAACACCAAAAGACGACCAGTGAGCGTTTTCTGTGGCCGATGTGATCTCCGAAATGAGGATGGTGGTGCAGCCGAGGGTGGCCAATTTCTTTCCAAGCGTGAAAAGAAAATCACGAATCAGTTGCTCCGACTTAATTTTGTAACACAGCGTGGTTACCGAATCAATGACCAACCGCGTCACACCAATGGTGTTCACGATGTCCACGATGGACTTGATGAGCGCGTGGACGTCATCCAAATCAAAGGACGCTTTTTCCAAGCCCAACCAAGAATAGAGAACGTCCATGTCGAAGACGTTGATGAGGCCTGAATCCACCATGTTCATGTCGAAAAAGGCGTATTGGCGAATGTTCTCAAGCAATTTCACCGAGGGTTCGGTAGCCGTAAAGTGGGCGCATGCTTCCCCCGCAAGCGCACCACGAACAAGGAATTCCATGCCCAACGTCGTCTTGCCTGAACCGCACGTGCCTGCTGCGAGCACCGTGGAACCGTAGGGGATGCCGCCACGAAGAATTTCATCCAATCCGTGGATGCCCGTCACGCATCGGTCTCGGGTGTAAACGCTCGTCGGTTGCATGGGGACCAAACGGAAGGAACAGGCTTGGGTTGATGAAGTGTGCGGACGGGGAGGAACCGTTGGCGTTAGATTCAGGCATCGGATTCGCCGGGTGTCGGCGTGTCCTCAAGCGCCCATGAACTTGCAGAAAATCGGTCATTGCCGTCCCACACCAGGGATTGACCGGTGACCATGAAGAGTTGGGTGTTTCCACCCCATTCAACACGAACAACATCCGCAGGCGTGATCTCATCGAGTTGTGTGTATCGGAGATTGAGTTTCCCTTGACCGTCTGCCAGTCCATCGAGCTGCCCAACGCCCAAGAATCCGAGAGAACCCAGGTCGATGACGTGCGTGGCGTTGCCGACCGTTTGAGACGAGGCGTCGCCGGTGAAGAGCGAGAGAGACTGGCCAGAAAGAACGCCAGACTGGAGCAGGAGGTTACTTGAGGCCGAACCGGAGGTGTGGTTGAAGGACCAGCCCTTCAATGCAATGGCGAAATCGTTGGGATTCTCGACTTCAATCCATTCTGGGCCGCCTGACGAGGGTCGCGCCATCACTTCGGTGATGTGGAGGATGTTGTTCTTGCGTCCTCCGTCGTGAACTTCCAAGATGACCCGAATCAATTCGCCGTCCTGCTGGAATGAACGATAGGCAGTGGAGGACGAAGGGGCCGTACCTCGCTCGGTTCCACCGTCGAAGAGTTTCATTGAGACACGGCTCTCGTTTGTACTCTCGGCGACGAGGATGGTCAAGTGCAAGCTCATGTCGTCGGCAAGACCCAGTCCTGCTGCCATGCCGTCTTCAGTGACATTGTGCAACGCCGAGATTCGGTCCATGTCCAATCGATAATTCACCATCAAACCGGGTTGAACGCGCCCCTCATGCAAGGCATCTGCAGCGACGTGATGCCAATCAGCCGTCGCATTGCCGTAATCAAGCCCGTCCGCTTGAGGCACAAACCACCCTTCGCCGGAGGTCAATCGGTCCAATCCCAACGAAGCCGCACGGTCAAGCCGGTCGACATCAGGGTCGTTGGAGCCCATCTGAAGTTGGGCGAGGGAAAGAAAAGCCGTGAGGATCATCAAAAAGAGGGTGAAGGCCGAAAGAAACTCAATCACGGCCGTTAACGCGTCTTCATCCCGTTCACGACGGAGGGATGTTCTGCGCATGGCCAGACCACGGCTCCACAATTCATGAGGTTGCCGCCTTTCACGGCGAACACCGTGCCCAATGCGTTCTCCGCAATGCGGCTCAAACACCATTCTTTTCTGTGTTGGAAGCGATGAGTCTTTGAATTACGCATGCGAGGAAGAGATGATGAGCGAGCGAAAGCCACGTGAGAATCCAAACCAACGAGCCAGCATCGGCTTCGTCTTGATGCTCCTCCTCTCGACGTTGGGAGTGTTGGCCACCGTACCCGCATCGAGTGCGTCCCTGACCGGCTCCATCGGCATCACCGGAAGCAACTCACCGGTCCCGGATGCGTGGTATTCTTCTTTTGACACCATCTCGTTTGAAGCCGAGGTCACCAACTTCTTTTCCAGCCCGTCCGGTGCAGCCCGAACGCTTTCCTGGTTTGCCTGTGATGGAGACATTGCTGTGTCGCTGTGCAAGTCGGTCTACGAACAAACGGGCCAGTTCAACATCGGCAACATCGAAGGCCAAACCACCGAGTCCGTGTCGTCATCTGACCTTTGGATACCGGGAGGAAATGCCGAAGGCGTGTTCACCATCGTTTATGCCTTCAGCCAAAACGACCAACTCGCATCCGACGATGAGTTGAGTTTCACCATCAACTTGACCAACGATTTCGTCGACGTCATCGCCGATACTGGACACAATCCGATTGAACACCTCCCAAACCTCGCCGTTTACGGTGATGATGAAGTCTTGAACACGGGCACGGATTATGTGTTCAAGGCCAAAGGTCAATCCACGCTCTGCGGGCTGTGTACATTCTCAGGAGAATTTGGCTGGCAACTCTGGGACCTCAACGAAACCATGATGCTCAAGGAAGCGTACAAAACCGTGGATAACCTTCCTGCGTGGGGTGGATACGACCCTTACAACATGAACCTCCCCGCTTTCAACTACGGCCAAGAAGGGCGATATTTGCTAAAGTTTGGACTCTTCAGCAGTACGGGTAATCCCTACGCTGACCTCAACCCTTCCAACAACCTGGCCAGTTTTGAAATCGTTCTTGACGATAGCATTGACCTCAAGGTCACGGATGTGTATCCGAGCCACAACTCTCAGTCCTCGCAGTTTTACTACGGTACCGACCGCGTTGTCTCAACCTTTGAAAATCTTGGAAACATGTCGGTCGAAAACATCACGGTCTCCTACAGTGTTTACAACACGCAATACGACCTTGAAGTCGAAGACAGTTGTGAAATCCCCGTGATGCATCCAAGTGATACCGCCACCTGTACGTTCAACTTGACCACCACTGGAAACAACCGATTGATTCGTGTTCAAATGCCCACGATTTACCAGAACGGCGAAGACGTTCGTATGGGCGACAACCTCTACTCGCTCAACGCCGATGTCCAAGTAGGAGCCATCAACCCGTCCGTTCAGACAAATCAAGAAAACAACGTCTTCCTGACCACCGATGATGTCGAGCTTGTAGGTCGGTTCAATCCAATCGCTTCTCAACCCCTCAACTACACCTGGCGAGAAGGGTTCTATGTGTGGGGGCATGGACAGGTGCTCAATCGAACCGGTGAAGCCTTCGGTCTCGGCCATCACAACCTCACTCTGCAGGTCACGGACCCGTGGGGCGAAACCGAATATGCCTATGTCGAATTTGACGTGCTCAACTCCATCGATCTCACCGTAGAACCGTACTTCACAGGAGCGGCCATCACCGAACAAGATGCCACGTTTGAGCATGAGATTCTCCTCCCTCATCTCGGCAAAAATTACGGCATTGGAGGGGGAGATTCACCGCTCATGCTCATCTCGGTGGACGTTCAATCGCTTTCCGAAGAAGACGAGGGCCTTCGAAGCGTTGACCTCAACATGAACCTCTCCGCCATCTTACCCGACAACATCGACCTCACCACCGTTGACATCCGCTACCTCCCTTCAACGGACAGCGTGGCCTGGGAATTTCTTGACGGTGTCGACACCTACACCTTCGGACCGGACTCCGAAGAGGTGGACATATCGATGACCAAAGACGGCGTCATCTTGCTCATCGGCGTTCTTCCAATGACCAACGTTACGGCAGAGAACGTGGCGTGGACGCAGCTTACTGGCGGTCAAATCCAGTTGGATTGGACCTCTTCAGGCGACATCACCAACCCCTATGTTGGAGGATGGAACATCTACAAAATCCAAGGCATCACGGGAACAACCGTCTTCCCAGAAACCGCTGGAGGAATCAACACCAACATCTGGGAAGAATTGACCTTTGATTCGCTGGTTGACACACTGCCGCTGACCGATACTTCTTGGCTCGACCCCGACCACCTTGAGACCGGCATCTGTGCATCCTACGCCATTATTCCAATCGACCGGGAAGGCAACCCGAACCTTGAGATGGCCAACATCACCCGAGTAAACGGTGTTGCAGACCAACTTTGCGGTGATGCGATACCGCCGTCAACGACCCTCGATGGCCTCACGCACACGTGGGCCTTTACCAACAGCACCGACTGCTATGAGGAGCAGCAAGATTGGTCGGTGTGCTACACCGTTGAATTGTCATGGACGTGGCCCGCTCATGAACCCCAAGGCAACGTATCGTGGAACATCTACCGCATTGAAACCCGACCAAGCGATGTGAATCTGAAGTTCATCGAGCCAATGATTTCAGGATTGGAGGGCGTTCCTGGGGAAGCAGGGACGCTGGTTGAATCGGGACTTGACCGAGACGGCATCCAACCGTATCGGACCTACTACTACATCTTCGCACCCATTGACAGCGTCGGCAATGAATTGATGTCAGCCAACTATCCCTCCGACAACATTGAGCGAGTTCAGATTGACGATGACTGGTGGACCTACAACCAACACCTCATCCCTCCGGAGCCTGAACCACCCGAGCCACCGCTTGGCATCCCATGGTTGCAGAAATTGAACGACGCGATGAATGTCTCCGAATTCCAAACGGCTGGCATCGCCCTTCTGGTCACCATCGTCCTCAACTTCCTGTTGTTGCCGCTGTTGCTGAAACAACGCAAGCGCCTCAAGCGGGTGCTTGAAGCGAGAAAGCGAAACAGCGCAGCCGCCATGAACGAGTTCGACGAGTTCTTTGAATGATGGCGCGGCAGGGGAGATTCGAACTCCCGAGGTGAGACACCACTGGATTAGCAATCCAGCGCAATGGCCAGGCTATGCGACTGCCGCTCGCACCCCGCCCACCTTCGGCCTTCTCATGAAGATGACGGTGAGGGCTGGCCCTTTGCACGGACGAGGCTCGGTTCACAGCGGGCCCAGGAAACCGAGCAAGGAGGGCGGAATGAACGAAATCACAACCAAGGAAAGGAACATCCAACCCAGATAAAACAGACTTCTGAAGAACGACTTCGCCGCTTTTGGCATGCGCCCGTTTTCGTCAAACGGCTCGTTGGGATCGATGGCCCAAACAGATGCAGCGTACCACAGAGTCAGCCCTCCGGAAACGAACGCCCACAGGAGTGGAAGGCCGGATTCTGGCCAAAAACACGGCACGGAGCCTAAGAGGAAGAGAAGAACGCAATAGACCTTGGATTGAAACAGGGTGTGTTCTGGACCCTTCACCTCGTTCATCATGGGAATGTTGACCTTGCCGTATTCCCCAGACCGATACAGCGCTAAAGCCCAAAAGTGCGGTGGCGTCCACAAGAAAATCAGGAAGAACAGCATCCACGGCACGGGTGAACCCAAATCAAAGACATTGCCGCTGGCGATGGAATCACCGGCCGCAGCGGCCCATCCAATGAGGGGAGGTGTCGAGCCTGCGATGCCTCCAATCACGATGTTCTGAGGCGTTCGGCGTTTCAACCAAATGGAATAGACCAGCACGTAAAACACCACAGAAAAGGCAGACCAAAAGGCAGCCTTGACGCTGACCAGTAAAAAGAGAGAGGAGCCAAGGACAGCGATGATGGAACCGAAGACGAGAGCAAACCGAGGTGAAGCATGGCCTTGAGGGATGGGGCGATTCATCGTGCGTCGCATGTGGGGGTCGATGTCTGCGTCGTACCACATGTTGATGGCGTTGGACCCACCCGCGGAAAGGGTACCACCAACAACGGTGATGAGAACAACCGTGAGGGTGTCAGTCCACGTGCGCTCAAGGTCCATCACGCCATAGCGAGCGAACGTGTCGTGAACGAGAATAGCGCAAATCGCCGTGATTTGAAGCAGCACGATCACACGCAGCTTCATGAGTTGCGTCATGACCTTGAACATCCCAGGGTGAGGGGCATGTTCAACGGGCTCGGCCGCATTCATTCGGCTTCACCCGCAGTGTGGAGAAGGATGTCTGTTGAACGACTAAAGCGCATGGCGAACATCAGGAATACGGCGGAAAGGAAGGCACCAACGCCAACCACGAGGTGAAGTAGCGAGAGCCACTCGGGGAAATCCCCTACCTTGGCAAAGACGATGTAGGAACCACCCACCATGACGTTCAGCATCCAAATACCCGTTGTGATTTCTGCGAAGCGAACAAGTTCTGCACTTCCCGGAGTCTGTTGAGCTGACATACGAAGGTTGCTCACACCCAACACAAGCACGAGACCAACCAACAAGGCTCCAAACCGGTGAATCATCTGAATAAAGATTCCAGGGCCGTCGAGAGACGGTAAAATTGAGCCCTGACATTTCGGCCACCCATCTGGGAATCCGACCGAGCAACTCTGGTTGTACTGGCCACCTGCGGATGACGAGACCCATGCACCCAACACCAGCAAAAGGCCAACAGCAGCGGTCATGGAGTGAATTCGCTTGGAGTGGGCCTCAACAAAGGCAGAGGGTGCTTGGAGGAAGGTCCATGATGCCCCTTCAGTGATTCGCATGGCCATGTACTGCCACATCAAGCCGGCGGTGAAGATACACGCCAACGAGAGGTGGAGCGCAACGGTCCAATCGGCGTTGTCGTATCGAACGGTGATGTAGCCAGCCGTGGCCTGTACAATCAACAACACGGCCGAAAATTGTGCGGCCTTTTCCACCGAAGGCCCGTACTCAGCCCGTCGTTTTCTGGTCGACAGAACGTTCAGGACAATGGGGATGGCGATGAGGCCAACCAGCATGCGGTGGAACCACTCAACAAAGATTTGGAATACGGTGTAGCGATGGTCTTCTCCCCTGGAGTCAATTTGGTCGGGATTCGCTTCCCAATAGGCACCCTGGTCGGCTTCTGAAACGGCAAAGTGCCACGTGCCAAAGCAGGTTGGCCATTCGGGACAGGACTCGCCGGCGTCGTTGATACGAATGGAACCCCCTACGATCACGATGAGCAGCGCCAACACGGCCAGCATCAGCGGAAGAGTGGATGGACGACGCCACCACGAAGGTTCCATGGTGGGCCGTGAGAGCAGACCCCTTTTGAACAAATGCCTCCCCCCTTGTGCATGGCTTCCTCACCACGGCCGGCCTTGGTGATGATTCTCTTGCTGCTCAACGTCGGGGTTGCAACGGGTGCACAAACTGACACGAGTACCGATGAGGGACAACTGCTTGATGTCCGTGTGTTCTCACAGGAGTGCCTAAACAATGCCTCGTGTGAACCAACAAAACCCCCTCATATCGTCGAATACTTCAGCGCCGATTGGTGCGAACCGTGCGTACAGGTTGGCGACCAACTGAGCAACCTCAGCAGCGAGGAGGCGATTGTCCTTCAGCACCATCCCTCCTCCCAAGATGCCACCTTTTTGCCTGCGTCAAAACTCAAGTACGACCATGATTTTCGGCTTCTGTTCTACCCCTCCATCGTTGTTGACGGGCAGAACTTGCTCACAGGGAGTCGCCAAGCCTTGGATTTGAACAGCGTGATGGAAAACTCAACGCCATCATGGTCGGGGTTGGAATCCCTTCGGGTGGAGAACGCCACGCTGTCATGGGACGCCTCGCTGAACGGAACGGTCTCGGTGTGGATGCTCGCTCCCACTCCACACCAACTTTCCGGAAAGATTCACCCCGCCGTAGCCTACGAGCATGTTGCTGTTGAAGCGGTTGAGGGTTCAATCACGCTTGATGAGGAAGGGCTACGGGAGAACACGTCCTTCGTGGTGCTCTTGGAACAACCCGGTCGTCGAACGTTGACCGTGGCCTCGCTGGCTCCCACTGGGTCGGTTGATGTTAGTGATGGTCGGGAAGTTGCCACTACGACGCTTACAGGGTGGTTTGACGCAGATTTCGCCATGGTCGTAGGTTTGGTGTTGGTGCTCTCCCTGGCACCGGCTTTTGTGATCCATCGGGAATTGATGACCGGCAGCAGGGAGCAAAAGGCCCCGTTGAGCGACCCAGAAGAGTGAGTTAGGTTCAAAAAGAGTTGCCATGTCGGCGGTATGCGAGTCTCTCGCATGTGATTCAAAATGGTCAAGCCAGCACGCAAACACACTCGCTTCGAACGTGCACGAATCATCGGTGCTCGTGCGCTTCAAATCGGAATGGGTGCACCCCTGTACGCCACTGAAGAAGTCCTTCGAGACCAGTTCAAAGAAGAACTCGTGTCGCTTTACGGCCTTGAAGAAGCAAACATCCGTTTCGTCCTTGACCCGCTCAAGATTGCGCTCTACGAGTACGAGAACCACCTGATTCCCATTGACATTGACCCTCACGAGTGAGTCAAGTCCGACGAGAACCCGTAGAAATCGGCGTGCTCAAGCATCGGTAACGCATCTCGCTTAATCAAAAGCGTCCGGACGGCCCAAAGGTCAACGAAGACCCTGTACTTTGTCGTAGCGTCAAGGTAGTCCACGCCGCTTGAGCCCCCAGTACCCATACGACGCCCAATCATCCGCTCAACCATCCGAGCATGATGTGTCCTGAACAACAGCATGGCCTGCTCCAACTCGACGAAACTGTCGATCAAGCGTCGAGGCCATGAAAGCAAAGGAAGGTCTCGATACGATTCAACAAATAACAACCCTGCACGACTGCGGACGGGGACGCCGTCGTTCATGAGAAACGCCTCGGCACCGGCAACACCGGCTTCAATTCGAGGTCGGACCGTGGCTTCATCGCCGTGGCCGATGGCGACCATGTGCTGAATCACCTCTTCTCCGTGCTTCCGCATGGCGTTCAGGTGGTCCTCAATGTAGGTTTGAACCACCACGTCGTCGTTTTCAGAAGTCGGAGAAGACCCGTGGATGGGTGTGCGCGCCAACCAATTCGTCAGCACCTCGTTCAAGGACGGCGCAGCAACCGTCGCCTGGAAATCCTCGAGCGCCTCTTGCGGCATCTTGCCTTCTTTCGCCAATTTCATCATGTGGTGCAAGGGGTCCATACCGCCAACTCGCTGATTGTTGTCAAGGCCCAGAAGCACCTCAAGTTCCCTCATCTGCCACGATTCAAAGCCGGATGAGGTTCCCAAACGGTCCCGAAACGCAAGGAAATCTTGTGGAGAGAGTGTTTCCATGACCTTCCACTGGTCAGCAAGAAGGCGGAAAATTTCGCTCACCCGTTCCAGATGATGTACGATTTGTGGGATGCTCGCTTCTTCAATGTGTTCGGCGTCCATCAATTGACGGGCTTCCTTCAGTTCTCGAAGAACGAGTTTGAACCAGAGCTCAAAGGTCTGGTGAACGATGATGAAGTGGAGTTCATCGTTTGAGGGCGGAGGTGTGTAGCCGTCGGGCCCGTCTTGGAGGGTCAGCAATTCCTGCAACCGAAGATAACCTCCGTAGGTGATTCGCGAGGCGGGGTTCTTGGTTGCCATGCACCTACCACGGAAAACAACCCCATGAATGCTTCACTTCAAACACGAGATTCAGCCAACGATTCTTCACCCGGTGGCTCAACATTCAAACCCGATTGAGTGGGCATCTACATGCTTCCTTGACATAATACTCATAGAGCGATTACGAAACCCCTCCATATGGGCGTACCACTCACAACCGTGCAAGAATGGCTCCAAGGTTATGACAAGGACGCCATCACGGTCGGTGTTGTCGCCTCCCATTCCTCCCTCCAAATTCTTCACGGGGCTCGACAAGAAGGGTTCCGTACACTGGGGATTGCCGTTGGTGAAAACCGACGCCGATTCTACCAGGCCTTTCCCGGCGCCGACCCTGACGAATGGTTGATGCTCGAAGACTACCGAGAAATGCTTGACTACGCCGAATGGTTCCGGGAAAAGAACGTCATCATCGTTCCTCACGGCTCACTGGTGGAGTATTTGGGAGCGAATAATTTCAGAAATCTCGAGGTCCCGACCTTTGGAAATCGAAACATTCTGCACTGGGAGAGTAGCAGAGCCCTCCAGCGTCAATGGCTCGAAGACGGCGGCTGTACGATGCCCAAAGTGGTCGAAGACCCGCACAACATTGACGGTCCTGTCATTGTGAAGTACGCTGGAGCCAAAGGAGGTCGTGGATACTTCGTCGCACGAGACTATCGTGATTTCCGCCGAAACGTGGACATCGAGGAAGAATTTACCATCCAAGAATACGTCCTCGGGTGTCGATACTACCTTCATTTCTTCTTCGACCCAACCGCCGATGATGGATTCCAAGTCCAAGGGCGTGGCGCCCATGCTGGCAAGAATCTAGGACGATTGGAATTGCTTTCAATGGACCGTCGTGACGAAAGCAACGTGGACGAATTCTACAAGCTCGGTTCGTTGAGGGACCTGCGTGAAATGTCGCTCGAACCGTCCTTTGTGGTAACTGGAAACCAACCCGTTGTGATTCGTGAATCTCTTCTCCCCCGTGCCTTTGAAATGGCCGAAGGAACCGTGGCGGCCTCTTACAACCTCGAGGAGGGGAGTCGAGGGATGCTTGGACCGTTCTGCTTGGAAACCATCGTCACCGACAAATTGGAATTTAAGGTGTTTGAAATCAGTGCCCGAATCGTTGCAGGTTCCAACCCCTTCATCGGAGGATCTCCGTACTCAGACATCAACGAACCGTTCATGTCGACGGGTCGACGTATTGCTCGCTCCATCCGAAAAGCGCTTGAAAACGAACGCTTGGATGAGATCATCTCGTGAATTCAGTCTTCGCTGAGCGCATCAAGGTCTGGGGCTTCAGGAAGGTCGACCTTTTCCTCTTTTGAGGCATCAGCGATGGTCTCCTCAGCAACGGGTTCCTCAGGAACGGATTCTTCAATCGCCTCCGACGCTTCTTCTGGCGTGTCTGTCTCTGCAGCTGAACTCGATTCAGGGAGCCCTTGGGCTGCACGGAGTTCAGCCTCAAGTTCTCGCTTTTTTGCTTCCCGTTCTTCAGGCGACGGTAGCGTGAATTCCGCCACCAACATGATGGGGTCGCCGGCAGACAATTCACCGTTGTATTCCAACGGTTCTCCGCCTGGCGTGACGATGACTTGGAATTTGGTTGGGTCCTTGCTCTTTCGCTTCTGGTGCTTTTTGTAGTGGTGAACATAGACCTGGTAGGTCCCGGATGGCGCCTTCCCTTCTTCCCAAAACACGTTCTCGACGGGCTTCCTGGTTTCGGCTCGTACGTTGGCATCAACATCGAGTTCTCCGCCACAAGCAGATTTCTTGTTGCCACCGTGAATACGCTCTCCCGAGGGGCAAACAACGTGCAGGTCCAGGTCGTTGTAGTTGTTCCACATGAGTGAAATCTGGACGTCCGAGGATTGTGCACCCTCACGCTCTAACCGAGCTTGAAGTTCAGACATGGCTCGTTGGGCCGCCTCACGAGACTCAAGTTCTTCTTGTTGACGTGCGGCTTCAATCTCCGCCAAGCGTTCGGCTTCTGCAGCTTCTATCTCGGCCTGTCGGGCTTCTTCAACCTCAGCGATGGCTGCTTGCGTTTCAGGAACATCCATTCCGGCTGCACGCAATTCTTCCTCGAGTTCCCTGCGTCGGGCTGCTCGCTCTTCAGGCGTAGCCAACGTGAACTCGGCGACCAGCATGATGGGGTCACCCATGGACAATTCACCGTTGTATTCGCGTGGGTCGCCACCTTGGTTAACGATGACTTGGAACTTGGTGGGGTCCTTGCTGCGTCGCTTCTTGTGCTTCTTGTAGTAGTGGACGTAGACCTGATAGCGCCCAGCAGGTGCCTTTCCTTCTTCCCAAAACACGTTCTCAACAGGCTTTCGTGTCTCGGCACGTACGTTGGCGTCGACGTCAAGTTCTCCACCACAAGCGGATGTCTTGTTGCCACCGTGGATGCGCTCTCCTGAGGGACAGACAACATGGAGGTCCAGGTCGTTGTAGTTGTTCCACATCAGCGAAATCTGAACGTCCGAGGATTGGGCTCCTTCACGCTCAAGACGAGCTCGGAGTTCGGACATGGCTCGTTGGGCCGCCTCACGTGACTCGAGTTCTTCTTGTTGACGTGCGGCCTCAATTTCAGCGAGACGCCCCTCCTCTGCTTCAGCCATCTCAGCCTGACGGGCCGCTTCTTGTTCGGCCGCGAGCCGGGCTTCTTCTTGGTCTCGTTCGGCCGCTCTTCGCGCTGCTTCTTCTTCCTCCCGCCGGCGGGCTTCCTCAAGTTCAGATTGGCGGCGAGCCTCGTCCAACTCACGCTGGCGGCGTGATTCCTCCTCGGCGCTGGCTTGTTCCTGTCGGCGTCGATTGAACCGTTCCTCAGCCAATTGACGATCGCCTTGATTTTGCTGCCTGAGAAGGTCTTGGATGGTGGCCAGTTTTCGGTCTAAATTCTTCTTCGCCTTTCCGAACCCCATCCCTGAATTTTGTTGGAGGAGGCCTTCTGCGCTCATACCGCTTTGAATGTTGACTTGCGCTTCTCGACGCATAACAATGAACATCAGACCGAGGAGAAAACCGCCCCCGAGGGCAATTGTGAGGACATAATCGGCCAATTCCATGGTAATCCCACACCAAACTACCTCTTGAAACATGCGCTGGGACTGGTTGAGACCGTTCATCATCACCAAAGAGCCTAACAATGGATGAAGCAAGGCCTGCTCATGCGAGAAGTCTCCGTCTCGTGGGACAGGGAGGTGCTCCAGAGCACCGACTTGGCCCTGCTTGATGACGTTGTTGAACGACTCTCCTTCATCGGAAACTTGCTCATCACACCCGAAGGGGTTCGACAGATTATCCTCCCGGTCTATAAAGACGGGAAATCGGCCGATGACCTTGAAGCCCTGCCCTATATTCGGATTGAACAGCGTGTCAATGAACGGGAAGGAGATGCCTTGGTGGTGTGGAACACCCATGCGCTTGTCTGTCTTGCCTCCACCACGGAGAACATCTACGTCATGCTACCAACGGAATACGAAAACGGTGAACTCACATTGACCGTTCGAGGTATTCCTCAAGCCATTTCATCCTTCGTCAAACTGAGCAAGATGATCCTCCCTCCGGCAGGTATTCGAGTTCGAGATATTCTTGAGGAAGGGAACCACCTCTCCAATGTCCTTACGCAACGCCAAAACGAGTGTTACGCTCTTGCGATTCAGCATGGATTCTACGACCAGCCAAAGGGCATTACGATTCAGGCGCTTGCGGACGTGTTGGGCATTGCTCGTTCAACCTACCAAGAGCACCTCCAATCGGCAGAACACGCCGTTCTCAAGTGGGCTGGCCAGCAACTCTAGTCGCCTTTGCCACATGCAAACCTTTGATGAAGGCGGCAACCTCGCCTCATCATGGACAAGGCCCAGCGACTGGCCAAGTTGCTTCCAAACGGACGCGGTGTTTGGATTCCTATCGACCACGGAGCCTCTGATTATCCCAATCCAGGACTGGCCGACCTCGACGGTTTGATTCGGGCCCTCATTGATGCTGGCGTGAACGCCATCGTGGCCCAAAAAGGCGTCGTAAGTCAATATGCACACCTTTGCGACGGAACCCAAACGGGCATGGTTGTCCACTATTCTGTATCCACACGCCATGCTGGCCCACAATCAGACAACAAAGTCCTGGTTGGACATGCTGATGAAACGCTTCCGAGAGGGGGCATCGGCGTCTCAAGTCAGGTCAACATGGGCAGCGACCACGAACCCGTGATGATACAACGGATGGGTGAGCTGAATCGCCAAGCCCTCCATCAAGGACTCCCTGCTTTTGGCATGGTCTATGCCCGAGGCCCGCATCTCAACCACCAAAGCGGCGACGCTACACGTTCACAGGCTCATGCCGTTCGCCTTGCGTTTGAACTGGGATGCGACGCAGCAAAATGCGTATGGACTGGGGACGAAACATCCTTTGCGGACGTTGCTTCAAGCGCCCCTATCCCCTTACTGATGGCCGGAGGCCCTGCAACCAATGACACTCTCGAGGTGTTGAGGACGGTCGAGAAGGCCTTGGAGGCGGGTGCACGAGGTGTTTGCATGGGTCGACAGGTGTTCGCTCACCCAAATCCCGGCGCCATGGCCAAAGCACTGGTCATGATGGTCCACGAAGGAGAATCTGCGGATTCAGCCTTTGAAGCGTGTGAATTGTGAGATGGTTCAATGGAAATCTGGCTCCGTCTCGAAAACGAGGAGGAAACACCACTTGCGGCCATGGCGGACAGGGTTGTGGGCGGCCAATCAACTGCTCACCTCCAAATCGTGGACGGGCGCCTTCTTCAGGAAGAGAACTCGCTGGGCGTTCACGTTCACATAAGCGATGGCGACTCCCAACAAACAGGGTTGGCACATCTGGGGACGGTGGATTGGATTGTTGTGAGCTTTGACACGTGGTCAATGATTCCCCTGGAGAACCTCATCGCCCACCGAGCAGGAAGCCACACCAAAATTGCGGCCATCATCTCAACACCGATGCAAGCCCAAGGGGCAGGTTTCGCGCTGGAAGAAGGTGTTGATGCGCTGGTCGTTTCACCAGACCAAGAGGTCGTTGAAGCAGCCTTGAGCGTGAAATCACAACGCCTTGAACAAACCACCACCGCAGAAGAACTCGAGGCGCCCGAGGTCCACCATCTCGAGTTGGTTTCCTTCGTCGTCGAGAGCGTTGAAGAAGCCGGTCTTGGCGACCGCTACTGCCTTGATTTCCTCTCCTCCTTTGGTGTTGGGGAAGGCTTGCTGGTCGGCTCGAGCGCACAAGCCATGTTCTTGGTTCACAGTGAAACCATTCCATCGACCTTCGTTCCCACACGACCGTTTCGAGTCAACGCAGGCTCACCTCATTCCTATGTTCTCATGGGTGATGGCTCAACGAAGTACATGGCAGAACTCAAAGCCGGCGATTCTCTTTTGGCAGTTTCAGCGAGTGGTATGACGCGGGATACGGTGCTCGGTCGCATTAAAATTGAGCAGCGACCCATGTTGAAAATCTCGGGTACGCAGAGCAAAGGTGTCCAGCAAAACGCTAATACATCGCATATCTTCATGCAGCAAGCAGAAACAGTTCGCCTTCTTTCCGACAAGACGACAGCCCTCTCTGTGACCGAAATAACACCCGAGACCACCGTCATGGGTTGGTTGGGTCACGCCGCACGGCATGTTGGCTTACCGGTGAAGGGGGAGATTGAGGAGAGGTGAAACCATGGCCGTCTTGGGAAAGGGCAATGCACACGGTGCCTGCAGTCTCCTCCACGCTGCTGCCCTTGGCTACGGCGCCAACATGGCGCTTGACCTTCCCATGACGGTGCGACTGCTCGACCGACCCAGCAAGCGAGAAGTCAATGATGAAGACGGTGTCTTGGATGCCGTATTGACGGCCTGGCTTGAGGCTGGCCATCCCCTTCCCACAGATTTTGAACGTGATGAACTTCATTGGGGCGTGAACTCCAAAATTCCAAAGAAGCAAGGGCTCAAATCCTCTGCTGCTGCATGCATTGCAGGTTTACGAGCCCTTTGCGATGCGACGGAGGTTCGGCTGGAAGCGGCAGAAATAGTCTCACTCGCAGCCCAGGCCCAGACCACCGCTGGTGTGAGTCTAACGGGCTCCATTGACGACGCATGGGCTTGCATGACACCGGGATGGAAACTCATCGATGTCCAAGCCCCTATTGCCGAGGGTGTATTGATGGACGAGCCCGGCCTTTCCGCTGAAGACTGGACGGTACTCTTGGTACTGCGAGGGCCACGAGAATACCAACCTACGCTCGAGGATTTTGCATCCCAAGCAACGGCCTTTCAGCAAGCCCTGATGGCGTTACAAGACGGCAATCCACTGGTTGCAATGACGTGGAACGGTCGCGGAACCGTCGCCGCCCTGCGCGACGTGGAAGGGCGAAAAATGGCGAATGATTCCTTCATGAACAGTGCTCGGTCGGCGGGAATATCGGGCTCGGGTCCTGCTCTTGTCATTGTGGTCCCCGCCTCACAAGCCCCAACGGTTGAACGCATCAAATCATGGTACAGTCTACGATTTCCCGAGGCTGAGATCATTGAAACCGCCTTTCTCTCCACCGAAGAGGAAGACGAACTCGAGTGAACACCTTCTAAAAGGGCAAGCAATTCGTATTTTTGTTGAACCATGCACATGCGTCTTGGGGAAGCTCTGCGTGTTACCCTTCGGGGCTCAAGCCACGGACCGTTTGTTGGTGCGTTGGTTGAGGGCATGCCTGCAGGACTCGTCGTGAATGAAGCAGATGTTGAGGCCGCCATGGCCCTGCGAAAAACAGGTGGGACCTACAGCAGCAAACGTAAGGAAGCAGACCGTGTCGAGTGGCGAACGGGTGTTGAGCACGGAAAAACGACGGGGGGAACCATCGAGGTTCACATCGCCAACAACGATGCCCGCTCAAGCGACTACAGTTTCCTGCCCGACCATCCTCGGCCGGGCCATCAAGACATGGTGATGATGAAGCGGACCAATGGCGAGGCCGACTTGCGAGGAGGGGGTACCTCGAGCGCACGAATGACCGCCCCCTTGGTGGCCGTGGCCGCCGTGGTTCGTCGTTGGCTCGACGGCCAAGGGATTCAAATCGAGGCCCATTTGGGAGCTGTTGGTGAGATTGAAGCGTCAGCCTTGGCAGATTGCCCCGAACGATGGGCGAACGAAACCTGTGAAGCGTTGCGTTGCAGGGACCCAGAGGCTGCCGCCGCTATGGCTCAATTGGTTGAAACCACTCGAAAAGACCGAGATTCCATCGGGTCGAGGGTCGACCTCATCGTGAGTGGTTTACCGCTTGGTTTGGGAGAGCCTTGGTTTGACGGTATCGAACCTGCCATGGCGCGAGCTATGCTGGCCATTCCAGCAGCTCGGGGCGTTGAATTTGGCCATGGGTTTGGCGTTCAAACCATGCGGGGCAGCGAACACAACAGCCCCTGGGGCGGGTCTTCCGAACATCCCGTCTTGCTGGGTGAACAACCCGATGGTGCTCTTGCAGGCTTGTCAACTGGTGCGCCAATGAGCCTGCGTGTTGCGTTCAAACCCCCTTCCAGCATTCCTCGCACACAGCATACACTGAACATCAAAACCAACCAACAAGAACCGCTCACCGTCAAGGGCCGACACGACCCTGTCCTCGGTCCGAGGGCCGTTGCTGTCGTGGAAGCCATGGCGGCGTTGGTGATTGGCGACCTTGTTCTTCGAGGAGGGTTTGCCGATGAATGAACTCCCGGTCATCCACAAATTTGGAGGCTCTTGCCTACGAGACTCCACAGACGTGGAACACATCGCTGAAATCATTGAGAATGCTGAACAACCCGTCATTCTTGTCGTATCGGCACTTTGGGGAACAACCGATCGCTTGATGCGAGCGGCTCAGGAGCCTCGCTATGCCGGCCGACTGGTCAACGATTTGGCACGACACCATCTGAGGTTTTCACCGACGATGATTGAATCTCCGCTCCATGACGTGTTCCAACGGGTATTGGAGGGCATCGAAGATTCCCTGAATGTTCTTGCGACGGACAGTTCAGACCTGAATGCCTACAACCGCCTATTGGCATCGGGTGAACGGCTCTCAGCGCTGGTCATCGCTCACGCCTTATCCATTCGGGGCTACGATGCCCATCCGGTTGGTGCGGAAGACATCGGCCTCCAACTCGACGGGAAAGGGACGGCAACAAGGGTAGACCTCAATCGGTCCCGCTCAAAACTCGACCGAAATGCATTCCATGGGGTACCGGTGGTGACCGGTTGGTTTGGGGAAGGGACCGACGGAAACATTGCGTTGCTCGGACGTGGTGGCAGCGACCACACTGCGACGGCCCTTGCGGCCCTCCTTCAAGCCCAACGCGTGGTGCTGTGGAAGGATGTTCTCGGGATTTATCCTGTCAACCCCCGATGGGGCGTTCAATCGGCTCCCATCCCGTACCTGGGTTATGCAGAAGCGATGGAATTTGCAAATGCGGACGCCACCATCCTTCATCCTGCGACCGTTGAGCCTGTTTACGAAATGGGTATCCCCATTGAAATTCGCCACCTTGCCCGCTACAAGGAAAACGGCTTGAAAACGGTCATTGGCCCTGATATTGAGGCTGAACCGACCATCAAAGGCATCGCTTGCCTTCCTCGGGTCGCCTGCGTCAACGTTGAAGTTCATTATTCACAAGATGCTGCGCGAGAATTGAGTGACCTGCTGCAAGAATTGAACGAAGCCAACGTTCGTATTTGTTCGTTTGAAACGACCAATTCCTATTGGCGATTTGTGGTACCCCAACACGAAGTCGCACGCTGTGTTCAAATCGTCAAACAACGACGCTCAATGGTTGAATACGAATACTATGCTGCCATGTTGTCGTTTATCGGATGCAGAGACATTGGGTATCTGCAAGAGAAACTTGGCGAGCCCTACAGCCTTGAAGACACCCAGCTCTACCAGTCAGCGAAGTCCATACACATGCTCTCCCAACGGCCAGACATCTCACGTATGTTGGATGAAATGATGGCCATCGTCTCAACGAGCGACGAGTAAATTACTCTGCCTGCCGCTCTCGGAATCGCTGAAGGTGGGTCGGTAGGTTCAGTCCGAACAGAATGCCGACGGTGATGAACACAAACATCGTGCCGAGGGCAACGCCGTACACCGAGGTGAGTTCGACGGACTCCCGCATTCGTGTGGCCGTATCACCGGAGAAGATGCCGACAATCCAAGGAAGGATGGTGTTCGCAGAGAGGACAAACCAAGCCAAGAGAGTAGCCAAGATCGGGTTGATGACCAGAGAGCGGTGGTACTTCGAGACAATTTTCTTTGGGTTCATCACGTAGACTTCGTTGGTCCGAATGCTGGTGTCGAGCATGGAATAGCGGATCACACCGTTGCTGAGTTCGAAGTACATGATGAGAAGGACGGCGTAAACAACGACCAGAACGGAAAGCATCGTGTTGCTGATGTCAACGTCGATGGCAAGCGAAGTTTTCGAAGATGCAAAACGCATGATGGCGAGGATAAACAGAAGATTGCTGCCCAGTGATAATCGAGCGTCACGGCGGAAGGTCCCCATGAATCCGAGGACCGTTGCACCAGCGATAATCGTCAATTGCAGGATGTTGGCCAAGCCAAGGCTTCCCGTCATGATGTACCAAATGGTGCCCTGCGGAGGAGAGATGATGTAGGTCAAAAACGCAAGACCAACCAACACCCCGTACACGGCAATCTGGAGGTTTTGCACCATCTTATCCGGCGGCAGGAACTTCATTTTTGGAACGAGAGGTCCACCGAGAAGGCTTTCGATAAAGCCAGGAATTTCAACGGTTGGAATGGCGTCTTCAGGGATACCGCTTCCCGTTCCAACTTGGCCTGCGGCCTTCTTTCGAGAAGGTGCAGAAGAACGGACGGTTTTCCCATCGTACAGGTGGGAAGTATCAGCGGATGGTTTGTTGATGGTCATGTGTTCACCTCAGAAACCTCGTGCTCCTGCAAGAGCGGTTGAAAGGAGCATATCCGGCTCCCAATCCATGATGTTGACGCCAAGACCACGGAGTTCACCGATGAGGACATCTCGTTCGGTCTTCATGACCTCATAGCCCGTGCGGTCAATGCGCTTGGCATCGAACTCAAATTCGAGCGAGGAGGGTGAGAGGACGGTGACGTCAAAATCACGAGCACGGAAGTCTCGCAGTGCGTTTACGATGGTCGGATCGTCTTCCAAGTTGGAGAGGAAAATAATCGGACTTCCCTTGTTGATGTGGGGCAAGATGCGGTTCACAACGACCTGAAGCGGAATATTCCCTCGAGCCACCGCTCCAGCCAACTTGGTCAAAATGACGTAGAGTTGTTTCTTTCCGGTGTCTCGGTCCACGCTTACCACTTCATCACCGTAGACGATGACACCAACGGAGTCTCGTCGGCCGAGGAAATACTTGGCCAGCGACGCAGCCGCACGGGTGGAGTACACCAGTGCATTGCGGGAGACCGGCCCGGTTTCAGCGACAGCACGTGAGTCAACGATGATGATGACGTCCGAAACAGCGTCTCGCTCGCGTTCGTTCACCATCAGTTTACCCGACCGAGCATAGGCCGACCAGTTGATGGCACGGAAGGAGTCGCCCTCGAAGTACTCACGAAGGGAGTAAAATTCCGAACCTGGACCAGGCTGGCGAATGTTCACGGCACCGGTGAAGATTTTCGGAACACGGGATTTCACGAAGGTTTCCTTCAAATCCTCCATCTTCGGGAAGACCAAGAAATCGTTGTAGACGTGAAGTTCCTTCTCCTTGTGGAACAACCCAAAGGCGTCCTGAATGCGAACGGTGACCGGCCCGAGGCTGTAGAAGCCTCGGAGAGGACACTCTACGGTGTACTCGATGAAGGTCTCACGACGAGGGCCCAATTCCATCAAAATGTAGTTGGCACCTTCCTTGATTCGCATGACTTCCGGAACACGGTCTCGGACTTCCAGAATCTTTGGCAGCGATGATGTGTTCTGCATTCGTAAGGTGACGTTCAATTCTCCATCCTCAAACATGCGTGCGCTGGACAGCTTTCGCATGGCGACGACGTTGCCAAGGGCAACGCCTTCTTCTCCACTCCATTCTTCAGCACGACGACCGCTCGATGCAACATCCGCATGGTTCCCAATGAGTGCAGCCCACGTAAGGAACACGAAGATAACCACGGCAATCGTGACGAGTTGAGTGTTTC
>JBMYQB010000022.1:0-27221 GCA_049600935.1 Candidatus Poseidonia sp. | reverse complement strand
TGGATCTAAGCCGACAACTGAAAAACGCAATCGCAACAGGAAACCTGTTGTTTGGACAACGACAAGCCAAGGACGCCTGTGCCAACGGGAACGCCAAGATGGTCATTGTGGCAGCCAACTGCCCAGAAGACTACACGACGGACCTCCGTGCTGCTCACCCTGAAGTGAGCATGCACCGTGCACGCATGGTCAACCGAGAACTCGGTATCGCCTGTGGTAAACCCTTCTCGGTGTCCACCATCACTGTCCTCGATGCGGGCGACAGCGATTTGATGGCGCTTGAGAGCAACGTCGAGTGATGTTCAAACAGCAAAACAAAGGCTTGATGGCCTTTGATGAGCAGGGCGATTCATGCGAGTCAATGATGTTGCGATTGCGACGACGCTCACGGCCCTGCTTCTGACCAGCCTGCTGCTGAATGTGGCCTTGGAACAACCTCAGCAGCCTGTCCTGTTTGAGGAGGTTGCCTCTGTTGAACTGACCAACGGTCGCTCAACCTCTGCCGAGGTGTTTCTCAGTGGAGGTGGCTCGAGCACCCATGATGAGTTTTCAGGAGCCATCGCCTCTGCAGATAACGGCTACATTGTAGCTGGTGATGTGAACTCATCTGCTGCTGCCTTGATTTTTGGCCCTCATACCTACACGCCGACCTCACCCTACAGTAATGGCAATGATTTCTATATCGCTTCCCTCGCTGACGATGGCTCATGGAACTATCTCGTCGGTGCAGACCACACCCAAGGTGGCGTCTCGTTCATGTCGGATGTCGCCTCGCACACCGGTAATGCCATCGTCTCAGGATACATGTACGGCCCGGTGGATTTCGGGCAAACCACGCTCTCTTCGGCCGTTCAGTTTGACGGGTTTGTAGCGCAGGCAGACGTGACCGGAAACTGGTTGTGGGCAACGGCGTTCCAAACAAAACCCAACTCATCCACGGACTCGAGCATTCCTCAAGCCATCGCTGTTGACCAGGTCGGCGACATCGTTGTTGCAGGCTATTTCTCGGGAGAAACCGATTTCGGAGGCACCGTCATCAATGTTTCAAATGCTGAGGTTTTCATCGCTAAACTTGACGGGGCCAACGGTGCGCTCAAATGGGTCGTAAGCGGAGGCGGCATTGGGCCGCAGGAAGTCACCGACGTGGTGGTTGACTCAAGTGGTAACATCATGGTTTCAGGCCTCACGCAGAACAACATACGATTCGGGACACAAACCTACAACACGGTCGGAACGACCGATTCATTCATTCTGAAATTATCGAGCACGGGTGCCTTCACGTCCCTTACTGGCTACGGTATCGCCAACAACGCCGTCTCTCTCACCAATCTGGCCATGGACGGCAACGGCGACCTCTACGCAGGTGGTTCATATGAGGGGACGATGGCCAAGAACGGCTGGTCCATCACTGCGAACAAGGGTGGCGCTGATTTATTTTTCATCAAAGAAGGCTTGACGCCATCAAACCAGTGGGCCGCTACGGGTGGAAGCAACTCAGCCGATAGCGTACAAGGGATGGATGTCAGTTCAAACGGAGAACTTGTGTTTACCTCCTTCTTCCTTGACGGAACCTTCAGTGCAGGCACCAAATCCACCACGGGAAAGAGCAGTGGGTGGATTTCAACGCTTGATGCAGATGCCATGGTTGGCGGACTGACCAGTTCCGGAGGATGGTCATGGCTGGACGTAACCGACAGTGATGCACTCGAAATTGGATGGGGCGTCGCCTACAACTCAAGCGATGTTGCAGCTGTGCTTGGCTCCTATGCTGGACCATCAGGAAGTAACACCATCACCAAAGGCACGAACAGCGTATCCAGCACAGGCGGATGGGATAACTTCGTTTGGGCGTTGGATCCGTCCATGAAAGCCGATTCTGACAACGACGGTGTACCGGACGTATCGGATAACTGCCCCAACGACGTGAACCCTCTCCAAGAGAACACCGACGGTGACGCACAAGGCGACGCCTGTGATTCAGACGATGACAACGACGGCATCACGGACAATTCCCCCGACGACTGTCCACGAGGGGGCGCCGCAAACTGGGGCTCGACACAAAATTTCGACGACCCTGCCAATTCCACCGATTGGGACCGTGATGGTTGCAAAGACGACGTCGAGGACAACGACATGGACAACGATGGCGTGGACAACGACGAAGACCTCTGTCCTCGCTCTGGCTATCAACCACCGCGCCCAACCTGGGTTTCGGATGAAATCACCGATGTTGACGGCGATGGATGTCGAGATGCCGATGAAGACACGGACGACGACGGCGACGGATTCGAGGACGTAAGTGATGACTGTCCCACAATTGTTGGTAATTCAACCCTAGGTGAAGAAGGCTGTCTCGACGAAGACGGTGATGGATGGTCAAACAACTTCGATGACTGCCCGAACCAGTTTGGCAACTCTACGCTCGGCGGAAAGAATGCCTGTCCTGACCTTGACGGCGATGGATGGGCCGATGTGGACGATGCTTTCGCCGCAGATCCAACCCAGTGGGCAGACGCCGATGGCGATGGCTACGGCGATAACACGGCTGGTACCACGCCCGATGACTGCCCAACGGTAGCGGGCACCTCAACACTGGACCGCCTAGGATGCCTTGACACCGACAGCGACGGATACTCCGACCCCGATGGCATGTGGGACGCCGAATCCGGTGCCGACGCCTTTGTTGACGACCCCACGCAATGGTCTGATTTTGACGGCGATGGGTACGGCGACAACTATGCCAACACCACATGGGATGACCGAAACCCGTCGTGGCCTGGCGAATATCGAGACGATGTCACGGTGCAAGATGCCTGCCCAACACAGGAAGGGACCTCGTGGCAAAACGGACTGATCGGTTGTCCGGACCAAGACGGCGACGGATGGTACAACTTGCAAGATGCCTTCCCCAACGACGCAACGCAATGGTCCGATGTGGACGGTGATGGATACGGCGACAACGCATCCGGCAACGATGCTGACCAGTGCCCAGACATCGCCGGCACGTCGACTGCAGATCGTTTGGGTTGTGTTGACAGCGATGATGATGGCTACTCGGACCCCGACATTACCTGGACGCCGGCTCAAGGTGCAGACGCCTTCATGGCCGACCCAACCCAATGGTCCGACCAAGACAGCGATTTCTTTGGTGATAACCCCGATGGAGAGCGCCCCGATGCTTGTCCAACGGTCCGTGGCACCTCGTTCATTGACCGATTCGGTTGTGAAGACGGCGACGGCGACGGCATCTCAGATGTCACCGCCGATTGGACGTTGGAACAAGGTGCTGATGCGTGCCCGCTCGCCTACGGCAACTCAAGCGCCGACCGCATCGGTTGCGTTGACACAGACGGCGACAACTACTCTGACCCTACACCCGATTACCGCGCTGAAGACGGCGCTGACGCCTATCCAAATGACCCAACACGGTGGATTCTCGAGCCTGAGGAAGAAGGTGCACTTCTCGCCTCGTCCACCGCACTCATCGGTGGAGGTGTGGGGTTGTTGGTCGTGTTGGCCGTGATTGGGTTCTTGATGCGTGGACGTGGTGGAAAAGACGACACCGTGCAGTGGGAAGTGCCGCCCTCCGTTGGCATGCCGGATTTCAATGCTCAGCCCGTGGCTGCCCAGCCAGCCTATGCTGCTCAACCTTCGTATGCTGCACCTGCCGCCACGGCGAACTTCAACGCGCAACCAGCGGTCGCACAACCTGCCTACGTCGCACCTGTTGCTCAACCCGACCCTGCTCGAGAATACTACAACAGCCTCATCGCTCAAGGATACCCACACGAGGATGCCGTTCGCTACACGCAACAGTATTTCGCCCAATTCCACGGCTGAAACAGAAGGGAATTGGATGACATCATCCGGTGTGCTTGACAACCCTGTGGTCAGGGGCCTGCTTGTCTTCTCAGCTTTCCGAGCCGTCTACGGTACGGGAATTTTGGTTGTAACCTACCTCTTGGCAACCGATGGAAGCGCCCCATGGTGGACAGCCCTGGTCTTCCTTGGTGCGTCCATGGTGTTCTCACGATGGTTGTTTCGACGCTTGAAGGCACGCTGGCCTGCGCTCTTTGACCCGAAGAAGGCCAACGAAGGAACCGATCAGACCACGCCTTGAGCGATCATGGCCTCGGCAACCTTGAGGAAGCCGGCCACGTTTGCTCCAAACACGTAATCGCCTTCACGACCGTACTTCTTGGCGGTTTCAAAGGCGTTCTTGTGGATGTTCACCATAATGCCCTCAAGGCGTTGGTCAACCTCTTCACGAGTCCATCCAAGGCGAAGTGAGTTCTGGGACATTTCCAATCCAGAGGTGGCCACACCACCTGCGTTGCTGGCTTTTCCTGGTGCAAAGAGCACCCCGGCTTCTTGGAAGACCTCAACCGCTTCAGGTGTGCACGGCATGTTGGCGCCCTCACCAACAGCGATGACGTTGTTGGCAACAAGCATCTTCGCTTCCTCGCCGTTGAGCTCGTTTTGTGTGGCACAAGGGAGAGCGACATCGACGTCAACACCCCAGAGAGCGTTTGATGAGGGTTCGGGAGCGCTTGCAGTGAAGGTCGCCGAGGGGAATTGCTTGGCGTACTCAGAAATTCGGCCACGGCGGTTGTTCTTCAGGTCCATAACCCAAGCGAGCTTTTCTCGGTCAATGCCGTCGGGGTCGTGAATGAATCCAGAGGAATCGGAGAAGGTGACCGGCTTGCCGCCGAGGTCGAGAACCTTCTCACAGGCAAATTGAGCCACGTTTCCTGAACCCGAAATGGAGACGACTGCTCCTTCGAACGACTTCCCCTTGGTAGCGAGCATTTCACGGGCGAAGTAGACAAGACCGTATCCGGTTGCTTCGGGACGGATGAGCGAGCCACCGTAGGACAGACCCTTTCCGGTGAGCACACCACCTTGGAACTCGTTTTGCAATCGCTTGTACATGCCGAACATGTATCCAATTTCTCGACCACCAACACCGATGTCCCCAGCAGGGACATCGCAGTCTTGGCCAATGTGTCGCCAGAGTTCCATCATGAAGGATTGACAGAATCGCATGACTTCAGCGTCGGACTTCCCTTTGGGGTCAAAGTCTGAACCACCTTTACCGCCACCCATTGGCAGGCCGGTGAGAGAATTCTTGAAAATCTGCTCAAAAGCGAGGAACTTCAGGATGGAAGCGTTCACGCTTGGATGGAATCGCAATCCACCCTTGTAGGGGCCAATGGCACCGTTGAATTGGATTCTAAACCCGCGGTTGACTTGGGTGTTGCCTGCGTCATCAACCCAAGGGACACGGAAATGAATCAAACGTTCTGGTTCAACCACGCGCTCAACGATGGAGATATACTCAGGATTCTCTTCGAGAACAGGCTCAAGGGATTCAAGCACTTCTTTCACCGCTTGGTGAAACTCGGGTTGGTCGGGGTCTCGGGCTACAACTTTTGCATAAATTGCGTCACTGGGGCTCATCGGCATACCTTCTCACACCCTCAGGTGTATTGGCCTGCCCTAACACAGTCCCTTTCTAATGGTTGTCCCTGTTGAATCTCCGCAACCACCAATTGAGGCCGTTGGAATTGGCGTCAAAAGGAGCAAACAGTGAGGTATCGTTCAAGGCGTTCAATCCTTCGTTGACCCTGGTCGTCCACCTCACTCATGGCTCGGATGGACTCTTCGATGAGCGCGTGCTGATCTTCCTGCAAACCGATGATGCGGCGAAGATGGTCGAGCATGGCCCACTCGTCCTCACTGATGACATCGTCATCGAGAGCAGCGATCAGGGCCGACTGATAGGTCGTGGCGTCACCCATTTGGTGGCCGCCGTATTCACTGTCGTCGTCAAAGGGCCAATCAACTTCGCCGGCCACGGCAGCTCGGCATTCGGCGGTGTCTGACGGAGCGACACCGAGCACTTGTGCCAAAATTCGTAGAATTTGTGCCTCATCATCGGTGACGATGGCGTCATCAAATGCAATACGAAGCGTTTCGAGATAGAGATAGAGTCCACGTGTGGGTTCCAGTGCCATGATTTCCCGTAGAACGGTTCGTCCTTCAAACTTCGCCCGAGGTTCGGAGCAGTCGTGCGTTTTGGGTCGTATTACAGATAATTACGGTTTGTCATCATATGCGCTACATTGATATACTGCCCTCACTGGTCTATACCTACGAGGCGACCACAATGACCCAGCCCACCAGCGCCGTTTCCCTCCGAATCACGGAGGAGGACCTTGCCCTGTTGGACGCACGCATTGGCATGGACGGTGCCCGAAGCCGTTCCGATGTTGTTCGACTGGCTATCCAGGAATTCCTTCACAACCAACCCCTGCTCCAGGGAATGAAATCCATCCGTATTCCACTTGGTCGTAATGACCAGATGCAACTCGGAAAATTGTACGAACTCCAGGGCACAACCCCGGAGATCGCCGCCCAAGAGGGCCTCAAATTGTACATGAGAAAAGCGGCCGCAGAACTCGAGGCCGTTTCTAGCACCTTCGATTCGGCTCTGGAGGCGTCCAGAGAAGGAACGATTCGACGCAGCGAATACCAAGAATGATGGTGAGAGACTGGAGGGGATGGGATGAATTGGCAAAACTCGGGATACAACCTTGGTGATGCCACCCTTACAGTTCCGCAAGACCGGCCCGTCTTGCAGAGCTTTGTCTCGCTGTGTCAGCGTGCCCGTCGTGCACGCCTGGGCCTTGGTTCCAACAGCCAAACACCCCCACACACCTCCCTGGACGACGGCCAGGGAGGCTCAGATTCCACTCCCGTCAGTTGACGCGGTGGTTCCCCCGTGCCCAGCCCCCACATTTCTGGGCACATTGACATCCAACGGTCAAGCCTGTGACCTCCATGCGAATCCTTTAGGAGGGTCGCCGCAGGATGTGAGATATGAACGAGCAAGAAGAACAGGTGGATACGTCCACCTATGCGTTTCTTGCTCACGCCCAGCCAAGGCCGGGTCAACTCGAGATGATTCAAGACGGCATTAAAGCGCTTGGAAAAGGGGGATTTCATCTCGCCGCAGCCCCAACGGGTATCGGTAAAACAGCGGCTTCTCTCGCTGCTGCGCTTGAAGTCGCCAGTCAATCACCCCAAAAGAAAACCGTGTTTTTCCTGACCTCACGACAAACACAGCATCGCATCGTCGTAGACACGGTTCGGCGCATCAACGACCGCCGAAAGGGCATGGTGCCGGTCCGTCTGGTGGACATGGTGGGCCAAGCCGGCATGTGTGTCCAACCCTTTGCCAAGGAATCCCCGCTCGTATTCTCGCTGCTGTGCAGCCAGGCCAGAAAAACTCGCTCGTGCAAACCGTGGGTTACCGCCGCCCCCGGTCTCAAAGAACGCATTCTTGCCTCACCCCTCCACGTTGATGAACTGGTCGACATCGCACGGACCCACACCGCGCACGGCGAACCTGCTCAAACCTGCCCGTGGAAAGCGGCCAGGGAGGCGGTCAGCGGTGCCGACGTCTTTGTTGGCGATTACAATCACCTCTTCGATGACGGTGTACGAGAGTCGAGTCTCAAAGCGATGGACCTCGCTCTTGAAGACATCATCATCATCGTTGATGAAGCGCACAACCTTCCGGACCGCATCCGAATGACGCTTGAGAAGCGGTTGACGAGAACGATGATTCGGAACACGCAGATGGAACTTGAGGAATATGCAGGCGTGATGGCTCAAGCGATGAACATGCCAGGTGGGGAGGCGTTATCGATGTCTCACGGCCTCGCAGCGTGGGCCTTTGAGGTCGTCAAGGCCTCTCGTGTTGGGTTCGACGCCTTATTTTCGCAGTACCAGCGGAACCTTTCGGGCCAGGACGAGGAAGCCGAGGTTGCGGTTGATGATGTCCTCAACGTGTTCCACCGAGCCTGTGATCTCGTTGAGGGCAAAGCGGGTCAGCAGCAACTTGGCGGTGAGGGAACATCCAACCACCCTAAGGTCGAGGTCGCGGTTCGAATCCACCAACTTCGAGATATTTTGGCCAGCGTCGATGTCGACATGGAGGCGGGTGATGACGGCAATCCGATGGAACCCAATGCTCACCGTGTGGCAGAAATCTTGGATTGCATGCTCAAGTTTGGCTCAACACCCGCCCTGACCATGATCTACGACACCAAGGGGAGAGACGGTCGCATCACCACCCATCTTCTCGACCCTGGTTTGGTCTCCAAACCCGTGTTTGAGCAATCCGCCGGTGCGATGCTGATGTCGGGGACTCTCTATCCTCCGAGCATGTATGCCAACATCTTGGCCCTTCCTCCATCCACCACGACGTCCGTAGCGTATCCTTCACCGTTTGCAGCCATGCGGCGACCCGTGCTCGTGGCCAAGAACGTGACGACGAAGTACACCGAGCGCAGTCCCGAAAATACTCGAGCCATACGAGCTCACATTCAAGCCCTCATCGATGCTTCACCCGGCAACGTCGCTGTCTTCGCACCCTCCTACGCCATGCTCAATGACGTGGTGCTTGAGGGGCATTTTACCGGCGCCCGCATCATGGCAGAGAGCAGGGAATGGACCAAGCAAGATTTGGACCAAGTGGTCGATACCCTACTTGAAGAAAAGCGAAACGGCCGTAAAATCCTCCTCGCAGGTGTGTTTGGCGCTCGCCTTTCCGAAGGGGTTGACTACCACAGTGGAGCCCTCGACGCCGTCGCCTGTATCGGCATACCAAATTCGCCACCTTCTGTGCTCTCGAAGTCCCTGAAATCCTACGCTGAAGACCGCTTCGGACGTAGCCTGGCTTGGCGCTACACCGTTTCTCAACCGGCGGTCAATTCCATTCTGCAAGCGATGGGGCGACCCATTCGTTCCATTGGCGACCGAGCCCTCATCCTCTTGCTTGACCGTCGCGTGACGGACCGAACCTATGCCGGCTGCTTCCCCGCTGACCTGCGAATGAACGACGCCAGCGACCACGATTCAACCCAACGCTTTGCCCGCAGATTCTTTGCCAAAATCCATCCCGATGCCTCGCTTGAAGCGGACTGAGGCACGTCCGAAGGTTCATGTGGGCTCGTCGGTTCGAAAATCCCATGGACGAATGGAAACCGCTTGACTTCACCTCCGAAGAGACACCATCCGCTCCGCTTGAACCCGTTGTTGAAGGGCTCACGACCGATGCGAGCACGCTACAGGCTCAGTTCGACTCCATGCCCACCCACCTCTCGGAGGTACGGGCCCGGCACACCGAAGTGTTGGTCACGGCGGGGATGCTTCCTGAGACCGGCCTTGCTGACCGTCATCCAGAGCGAGCCTTGGCATGGGTGGTTGAAGGTATCAACGGACGTGTTGACCCCGACGGCCTCAGCATTCCCCTTCTTGGCACCAACGAAGAAGCCATCCAACTTCACGTGAAAACCACAGAGGACGCCACTCTGGTGAAACTCAACATCCATGACCCAGAGGGCCCCCCGTTGGTTCGAGAATTTCCTCTTCCTGCTGACGCCAATGATTCGCTTCAAGCAACCTTTTCCCAAGGCCGCCTGCATCTCCGCTGGTGAGCCTCAGCGCTGTGGAACCTTCTGGATTTGAGCAATCTCACCGGTCATTCGGGTCAAGGCTTGAGCAGCGACCTCTTGGTGTTGCGCACCCATCTCCTCTCGGCTGTACCGTGCCATTTCGAAGGTGTTGTCAAGGGCCGTGAGGGCATCTTCGGAGACGCCCTGAAGAGCTTGGCGAATAGCGAATTCAAACTCACGAACCGTCTCAAAGTCTCGTCGGAGGAAACCACGTTGCTGAAGCAGTCCGCACAGGTCTTGGTAGCACGTGAAGATCGCCTCACGAGTGGCATCGCCCGCTGCCAGAAGTTCAGCGGTGTAGGCGAAGACTTCCGCAGCGTCCTTGAGCAGGTCGTCAGCCATCTTCTTTCGTCGGTACAAGGCCACGCCTCCCGCCGCCAGTGCTGCGAGCAGAAGCACCAATCCGTAGGACCACCACGGTGTTTCGCTTTGTTCAGCAGCGAATTCATACTCCGGAGCAAAGCCTTCACTTCGTAGCGCCTCAAAGGCTTGGATGCTTTGAGCGGAGAGCCGTGGGTCGTTGACGATGATGTCCATGGTCAATTGACCCCAGACGTCAGCATCTCCGTAAGGTGGGTCCGCATCAAACACGAAGGTCGCCTTACCGTTCTCGTCGGTCTTTGCACCACGGTTGGCGAGTTGGGATTGGTTCTCGTCGTAGAGGTAAACCACGATGTCGATGTCAGGCAGACCCGTCCCCGTGTCCTCGGCGATGACGGTAATGGAGCCGCCCACCTCTTCCTGCTCGTCCTCGACCACATCGAGAAGGTCAACGGTGATGATGGCATCAACCTGGACGAAGACCGTTTGACTGATGCTTGCAGCGTTGAGGTAGAGTGTATCGTTTCGGGCGACGTCAAGGAAGAAGTACTGCGAGCCAACCTCAAGCCAGTACGGTGCAGTGGCGGTGAGCGAGAAGTTTCCGTTGGACCAGAGAACGGTACTCTCAGAGAAACAGCGTGCACCATCTCGACCGTTCTCACAGTCGGAACCGTTGCCAATCGAGAGGATGAGGTTCTCGAAGACCTCACCGGAACCACCGACTTCACGAACAGATCCCGTGTAGGAAATCGGCTCGAAGACGTTGTCGGACCGCGTCACCACGTTGGTGTTGGATGAAGGGTCAACCTGAATGATGAGGTCAGCCCAAACTCGCACGGTGCTTTCGGCATCAGCGGCAAGGTGGGCTTGTGTCCCTTCAAACTCCACCGTGATGGTGTGTTCTCCACGCTCAAGGTCCATGGTAGCTGGAACGGTGGCCGCCCACTCGCCGTTTGCACCTGTAGTGGTGGTGAACAGGGTGTTTCCATCAAGTTTCACAAGGAGTTCAAACCCGACCAATCCATCTCGGTCAACCGTGTCGAAGTCGTACAAGCGTCCATTCAACTCCCAAACATCACCGCGTGTCGCATCGGTACCGTCCTCAAAGATGAGGGTGACCCAAGAACGGTGAGACAGGAAGAAGGAGACGTTGCCTTCACCGCCGCGGTAATACCCTTGCGGTGCCACCTCAGCAACCAGCGTTCGGTTGCCAAAGTCAAAGATATCGGGCACGACCCAGTCAAAGGTAAATCCACCCTGATCGTTGGTCGTTAAGGACGTGATGACGATTCCTTCAACCACGAGTTGGACTTCATGATTTGGAATACCAACAAGTTGGTTGTCCACGACCGAGCCGGTAATGGAAACGGTCTCATTCACAGCGACAGGTGAGGACATGTCAACGGTGACCAGCACGGGGCTGTAGATTTCCCACAGACCTGAAGCGTTGCTTGGCAGGTAGGCAACGGTGCCCGTGAATCGTGTTTCAAGAACAACCGGCCCGAGTGGAGCATCGGCAGGCACCGGATGGACGGCAGAGAATTCACCGATTTCATCCGTCGTGGTGTTCGTCAACCATTGACCTCCAAGCCAAATCTCAATCGTCATGTTGGGGAGTGGATTGTCAACGACATCAACAAGTCGCCCTTGGATGGTCATGGTGGTTTCACGGTCGGCATCGCCCGTTGCCGTGAGTAAGAGAATCTTGGTTGGCACGCTGACATTGAATTCGACTGTCGCAGAACTTGGTTGGTAGTATTCCGGGTTGTTGCTGTCGCCGAAGCCAACAGGGTCAACCCATTCACGTCCGCCACGGAATTCAACCGAAATTTGGTGAGGACCTGCGGCGGTGCCTTCTGGTAGAACGTATGAAAGGGTGTAAGCCCCTGAAACGTTGCTTGTTTCGACACTTGAAACGGGGACGCCGTCGAGAAGAAGATGGACGATGGCACTCGACGGAACACCGTTGCGCTGCAGGACGAGACCGAGGTCGTCCAACAACGTGCCGTTGACCACCAACGTATCACCTGCAACGAGCACCGTTGGCGCATCGGTGATGACGACCTCCGTTTGTCCAAGGACAACGAACTGAGAACTTGCGTTGGTGCCCAGGATACCCGTCGTGCCTGAAATGCCCGCATAATCGGCATGGATACCGGTTGGTCCGACGGTCATGTTTGCTGGAACCGTCAAGTTGCCCCAAGCAGAACCGTTGGAGGCCGTCAGGACGGTGATTTGGACCGGCGAGGCGTCCTCCAAGGTCGCTGTCAGGGAAACCACGACGCTTTGATTGGCCAGTGGCTGGCCTTGGTTGTCCCTGAGGAGAACAGAGAACTCAACGGGCGTACCTCTGTCAGTCCGATCGTTCAGCGATGGTTGGCCGATGCCATCAAGCGCAGGCAAGATGAAGTTCATCACGGAGAATCCTCGTGAATCGAAGGTGGTGTTGTTGTCGGACCCGACATAGAAGTTGATGTTCGGGATGTAGGTGGCTTCCATGACGTGCGTGCCCGCTGCGAAGGTCTCGGCTAGACGGATTGTGGCGTTCCAGTACCCATCAACGCCGACGGCACCACCCGTTGCGGTGAAGCCTGTTGGCTGACCGTTGATTGAGAACAAGACGTTGGCGTTGGGCAAAACGCTGTTGTCTCGTTGAACCAGGCCTGACCCGTTGTCTGAGGTGATTTGACCGCTGATGTTGAAGGACGTCCCAGCGACCGGGTTGGCCGAAATGGGGTCCACGACCATGAAGGTGAGAGAACGCACCGTTATGCTGGTCAAGTTTGCACTGGTTGACAACAGGTCGGTAGAGCCGTTGAACATCATTTGCACGACGATCAGCCCGAGCGGGTGGTCATAGGGAACGTTGTAGGAGAAGTTCGCAAAGCCCTCACCGTCGGTGGTGGTCGGCGTCAGCCATGTTTCGTGGAATCTCAGGGCGACCTCATAATTTGAGAGCGGAGCAAACAAGTCCGAGGCTTCGACCAACTTCGCCGTCATGTTGATGTCGTTGCCTCGGTTGATGACCACGGCGTTCAGCGGTTGCAAATTCTCGAGCCGGGAAACCCCCATCACTTGAATCGAAGATTGAGCCGTGGCGGTCAAGTAGAACGGTGATGAATCGTTCACCACGCTGATAACAAGCGTGTGTGGCCCACGAGTTGTGCCGTTACCGGCCGTGTCCGTAGGTACGGTCATGTTGAAGCTCCCGTTGGTGGTTGTGGCGAAATTGCTCAAGAGTAACTCTTCGGGGTTCTCGAGCCAGAACACGTTCAGTCGGACCGCTGAAATCAGTGGGCGGCTCGCATTTTCGGCATCTTGAACTTGACCGACGACGTTGAACGGAACACCGGCCGTGACCGTGCTCGGCACGGTGATGAGGTTGATGTCGCTGGTGACTTGGACGGTCACGTTGATGATCGTTGAATTTCCATAACGTCGTGAGTTCCCTGCGTTCAAGACGGCTGAGAGGTCGTCCTGGACAACGATGCCAACGTCGTAGTAGCCTGGAGCAATACCCGATGGCGTAAACGGCAATGTGGCGTTTCCATCGGCGTCAGAGGAAGCCGTCCCAAGGCTTTGGTTGGTGTTTCCATAGTCCCAGATGTAGTCAACGCTGGCGCCGCTGACGTTGGAATTGTCCGCAACGTCCGTGATTTTCGCCGTAAAGGAGACGGTATCGTTCATCTGTACAATATAGGCCGAACGTTCGGCCTCAACGGCCACCTCTGTGACAATACCGCCCAGAGTAGAGATGAGGGTTGGCGGAGCAGGTGGTTGGGATGAATCGACGTACGTGTAGTACGCACCGCCAACGGGAGCCTGCGTCTCAAAGTCGAAATCCACAACAAAGTCGTAGGCGTTTGATGGCAGGAACGTCGGCATGGTGATGGGGATATCAAAGGCGCCGGTGGTGTTGTTCAAGGTTGCCTGAGCGATGTCAATGGGGCCCTCGTCGGTGGATAGACTGACGCTGATGAGGGTCGTGTTGTTGAGCACAGGCGTAAGGTAGACCGCATCGAATACATCACCGAAGAGGCGAGTTGAATTGCCCATGAAAGTCCAGTCTTGACCGATGGAGAGATTCCAATCAATGTCGGCCATGACCCGAATGCCGCCGAAGCCCGTCGAGGGTTGGTAGAAGTCTGAGCCGTTGAACGAAATACCGATTGGGTAGTCTCCCGAACGCAGGTTAGCGTCGAGGGGCAAGATGAGTTCCAGGAGGTCGAGTTCAGGGTCGACCGTGGTGTTGAACCAGGTTCCGTTAAAGGTGAAATCGTAATTTCCTTCTAAATCGCCACCAGCAGCCACGCCTCGATGGTCGTTGATTTGGACCGTGAGGAGAGCGTCTTGGCCGCGAACTTGGGAAGAGTCTTGGACAACGAAGTCGAGCAGCCCTCTCAGGAAGTACGGGGCGCCTGCGCTGAGATTGGCGTCGTCTGTTGCTGGGAGCGTTGAGGGGAAGAATCGAAGCCGGGTTTCAATTTCGCCCGTCGCCACCATCACGTTGGTTGGAATCTGATACTGGAACGAGAAGGTTCCACTCACGCTGGTGTTGAACAATTCAAGCCACTGGTCTCCTGAATCGTTGGCCCGAATGGCAAACTGCAGGTCTCCTGAAAGGGCGACCGGTGAGGTTCCAAGCGACAGTGCACTTCCGTTCACCCAGATGTCGTCCCCAACCAGGATGATGCTCTTGTTGGTGAGCGGGCCTTCGATGGTGGCTGTCAGATTGGGTGCTTCTGTGACGTTCAGCACGATGGACGTGGTGGTTGGGTTAAGATGGAAGGTTGCGGGTGTTGCACCGGCCACGGAGGTGTCCTGCCATCCAGAGAAGCCGAGCGTAGCCGACAGGTTGCCCAGCGTTTCGGTTTCGCTAAGGTTGAGGGTGATGGTCCATGAGCCGCTAAGGTCGGTTTGGGCGGAGAAATTCTGAGCTCCATCCACCGACGAGGTGTAGGAAAGCCAGACCGTCTGGTTTGGCATGTTGGAAATTTCCTCGGACGGTTGATTGGCCAACACCAATTGGCCTTCAAGCACGGTCGTAGCGCCTGCACCTGCGACGGGTGCATTGATGGCGAGCGGGGCGGTGTGGTTGATTGAAGCGTTTTCTGTTAAGTTCACGTATCCGTCAAAAATGACCCCGTCATGCGATACATATCCGGATTGACGATGCTCGATAACGATGTTGTGCATGCCTGGGGCACTTGGTGCACCGGGAAAACCGGTCAGGGTGAAGGTGCCGTTGGCGTCGGTGATGTTCTCATCCAACAAGCGTTCTTGAGTGGCCCCTGAACCAGGGACAAATTCGGCGTCGGCCACGGGAGTCAAGTAGGAAAGAACACGAATGTCTTCAATCGGCGTTCCGTTGGCCACATAGCGAAGTTGACCCGTGACCGTGATGGTTTCCGTTCCGTCCCGGGCGACGGTGAGCGTCGAGATGGTCTGGTTGACGATTTCAACTTCTTCTGCTGGTGGACACGGGTCAAAGGGAATCCATCCGAGATCGGTGTTGCCGTTGGCGCTGTTTTGTTGCAGGCGTACTTCTGACCAGGTCGCTGCGTCCGTGGAATACACAGCATATCCGTCACCGGTCCACGTACCACCGATGTAGCCGGTTACCTGCCGTGCGGGGAGGCCTGCAATTCGAGCCATGGTCACAAAGACCGTGTTAAATTCACGACAGGAGCCTTCCTTGAGGGCCTCCAGCACGTTGACCGTGACATCGACGGGACTTACGGTTCCCGAACCGTTGTAGTTCCGCTTGAATTCAGTCGTGGCGTTGCCGTTGATGAGGAAATCTTCGAGGGCAAGGGCGGTGCTGTATGCGTCGGTTGCACCGGCCTGATTGATGATGGCGGCCGTTACGTTTTGGACGTATGAATACTCATTGGAGGCGTTGGTGAATTGTTCGTCCACCAGCAACTCGTAGGGGAATCCTTGGCCCGCCACGGTGGTTGAGGCGAGGGTACTCCAATCGAAGTAATACTCCGGTTGCTGGTAGATGACCTGGTCAACAGCACCGTCTTCGATGTTCAACAAATGGGTGTCGTTGGTCCGCGAAAGGTTGGCTGAAGTCTCGAAATAGAACGAGATGTTGGAATAATACGAAGGCGCAGGGACTTGGCCGCGTGTCAACGGTTGTGAAAACTTCACGTCCCACTGCACGGTGGAGTTGGCAAACGACGTCGGTGCAAGGTGTGTGAGGTTGCTCATTGGAACGGTGAGGGTTTCAGCCGGGTGGACGCTGTCAAGGTGTGCATACGTCGTTCCGGTGTAGAAGTCATTGGTGACCGTTCGCCATCGGTGGTCAAGGTTGAGATCGACCGTACCGGAGGTGTTGTTGGCGTAGAACACGATATCGGTGGACATCAGGTCGTCGGTTGGGTCAAACGGGTCAAAGGGTGCGCCGGCACAATTCACAAACCAGAACAGGTCCGGACATTCATCACCGTCAAGCATCCCTCCACCGTCGGTGTCAGGGTTGGTCCAATCCGTTCCGGTTTGGTTTTCGACGGCGTCAGGAATACCGTCGCCGTCAAAGTCGTCGGGTTGGATGTCGTCTGTAGGGTCGTTTTCTGGGTTGGTGCCGTCAAAATATTCTGTGCGGTCGTCCACGCCCCCTTGGTCGGTATCAAAGGCAGATGAGGAGGTGACCCATACATCTTGTGAGCCGTTGTTGATGCCGATGTAGATGAGGTCACATCCCGTTGTGTTCTCGAAATAATTGTTCAGCCCGTCACTGTCGTCGTCGAGAAGGTTGGTGCACGGCTGGTTGGGGTCGGTGTTGTCTTGCACCTCATCGAAGTCATTTACACCGTCGCCGTCCGTATCGGCGATGGCCGGATTGGAAAACCAACCAAAGGTTCCGAGAAGTTCCTGCCAGTCAGCAAGGCCGTCACCATCACTGTCCTCGTAATCGTCATCACAATACTGCTGCGTGGTGGTGAGGGTCCCTGCGTTCACGGCGTCGGTATGACAGAAGGAACCGTTGCGGTTTGCTACATCCGTAGCCGTGCCTGAAGGACCGTTCGAGACGCCTTGGAGAACATTGTTGACCACCCCGGCGTAAGCAAACGATTCCCATGTGCCAGAGACGTTGTACCATCCCACTCCACCGCCTGGATTGAACCCGGAACCGTCGCCCACCTGCAATCGGCTGCCTGTGAGGAGTTGCCCGAAGGTGGTTTCGAAATTCACCAGCGAATCGCACGGGTCGGTTCCGTGGCTGATGTTTCGTTCCTGGCCGTCGTTGATGCCACCAAAGTCGGTATCGGCAACATTCCAAAGCGTACAGGTAAGGTTCTCTTCCCAGTTTTGAATACCGTCTTGGTCCTCATCTCCCGAATCTTCTCGACGGGTGGGGTCGGTTTCTCCGGGATCCAATACGCCGTTGAAATTGGTGTCCTCCTCACCGTCATCGAAAGCGTCGCCGTCGGTGTTGTTGTTGCGAGGGTCGCTGGCTTGGGCAGGGTTTCCGTAGGCACCGTTGACTTCGACACCGTCGCTGATGCCGTCTTGGTCGGTGTCGGAAGAGGTCGGGTCGGTGAGCAATGTCAGGGCTTCATAGCTGTCGTTGAGACCGTCGCCGTCGGTATCGGCCCGTTGTGGATTGGTGGAGGTGATGCCATCAACCTCAGCGGTAAAGGTCGCACAGCCACCGGGTCCGATGCCTTGAACGGGGTCGCACGGCGAAGTGGTTTCGGTCACAATGCCGTCGGGTCCGTTGCGGAAACAGGGTGAACTGCCGCACATCGTGGTCCATGTGGGATTCACGTACTCCAGCAGGTTGTTGAGCCCATCACCGTCAGGGTCGCCGTTGGGACCGTCGGCATTGGAAGGCGAGGTCGCGTTGAGCCCGTTGGCAGCTTCCCAACCGTCTGGCATACCGTCGCCGTCGGTGTCCCAACCTGCGGGGTCTTCGTCGATATCGCCGTCCCCGTCATCGTCGTCAGAGGCACAATCGGCATCGCCATCGTTGTCCGAGTCGGCCGAATCCACGAAACCGTCCTTGTCGTCATCAAAGCCGTTGGTACAGATGTTGCCTACAGGGTCCTCATCGCAGAGAATGATGGAGCCCGTTCCGTCGGAGCCGGAAGCACCGCATGCGGGTTGGTTGAACTGCATGGCATCTTCTTCATTCCAGTCGTTCACCGGAATCGTGCCGTTCCACCATACGCCGTTATCGAGCACGGAAGCCGTGTTGGTGTTGTCCCAACCGCTGGGTTGGAGGTAGAGGTATTCTTGCAAGTTTGACATTCCGTCCCCGTCAGGGTCGGCCACCGCACCGTCAGCACCCGTTGAGGAAAGCGGATCGAGACCGTACTTCCATTCCCAGCCATCGGGCAATCCGTCGTTGTCGGAATCGGGGTCGTTTGGCTGGGTGTTCATGAGGTATTCCAAACCGTAGGTGAGGCCGTCCCCGTCTTGGTCTGAAGCCGCCTGAACGTCGACCGCAGTGTATTGAATGGAAGCGAGCGTAGAGAGCACCATCAGCATGGTGAGCGCCAGAGACTTCAGCGCTTTTTTGCGCTCCGCGAGGGCTGGTCGAATCGCGGCCGCATTGGAATTCGAGCCTGTCAGCATACGTCTCACGAAAACGGGTGAGTCTGATGCCTCATAAGGGAAATGGTACGATGTTCATACAACAAGGACTTCGTGAGGCGTTCTTGCTTCACAAATCTTCGAGTTCTTCGAGCAGCTCAAGGTCGTCATCCTCGTCCTCCGCAGCCAACACTGGAGCGGGCAAATCATCCTCCTCGTCCAGCGGTTCGAGTTCCTTTTCAAAGGCCTCCATGTCATCTTCGTAAAAGACATCATCCCGACGTCCGCTTCGACCTCGTGCGTAGAAGAGGAGGGCCAAAATCACGACATAGAAAGCAATGGTTTGTGGCTCGGGGTTGACAAGTTCTCTGAACAGGCAAGTTGCACCGCTGCATTCGGTCATGTACGAGAACGTGAATTTCTGGACATAATCGTCGGGGAACGGCGTTTCGTTGTCCATGGGCGTGACTCTGAACTCAAACTGTGCTTGTTCGCTGTCCTTCAAGTCCTCGGGTGCGATCATGGTGACGCTGAAGTCCTTGGACGAGTAGGCGGGGAGGTTGATGATGAGGAAATCGCTGCCAAGTTGGCTTGATGTTGCCCGGATGGCACCCTCCCAGCCCGTAGGCTGGTCGAGGCGAATCACGACATCGAGCGGGATGTTGTTTTGATTGCTGATGCGGTACTCGAGGTTCTTTTCCTCTCCCGGTGCGAAACGGGACTTCTCGGTCTTGTCCGTAATTTCAAGCCGGTTCGGAATGACTTCTTCCTGAATGACCACCTTAACAGGCAAGTCGAAGTAGCGGGCATCGTCGATTTCAACGCCTTCTTCGATGATGCGGGTGTAAACGGTGTGTTCACCCGCTTCAACCTGGCCGCGCAGAGTAATCTCGAGCTTCATGTCGATGTACTCGTCAGGCGCAAGGCTCACGGCCACAAGGTTTGAGTTGCTTCCGTTGGAGATGACATAGTCCCACGCAGCATACTTCGGATTGTTCTCTGCATTCTGCTCTACGTCTCTGGGGTTGACAATCTTCCACGTAGTCGTGCCCGTTCCGCTATCGCTTGAGTCGGTGATTCGCAGATTGAAGTACACGGTCGCATCACCGGTGACCGGCCCAACCTGGCCCAGAGGATTGTCCTCACCGGTTCCATCGCTGTCCGAAATGACCTCGACAAGGATGCCAAAGGTTCGGTGAACGGTAAAGGCGATATCGGTTCGAAGTTCCGAGTCCTCTTTGCTCGATACGGAAAGTTCGAACAAGCCGATGTCCACACCGTCTCGGTCGGCAGGTGGATAGACTTCCATACGAATGGTGAGAATTTGTGTTGAGCCGATATCGGGGGTCAGTGAATAAATCCCCTCTTCCACGAGTTCAAGACCTGTATCGTTGTCATAGAACCGGTATTGCCAATCGTCTGGCTGCTCGAGGACTCTGATCTTGAAGGCGTCGGTTTGGAAGCCGGTGTTGAACACATCAACGAAGAAGTCACCAACCTCGTCCGCATCAACATAGTGCGAGAGCGTTTCATCGTAAGCCTCGGGACGGGTGGAGTCGGCGATTTGCTTCTGATGTTCATCGTCTTCGTACACGAAGATGCGTGGTGGAGCAAAGACATCAACCTCCTCAAAGTCAAGGGAAATCGTTCGAATGGCCACCTCTTCGTTCTGTCCGAGGCTGTTTTGAGCGTAAACTCGGGCTTCGATTTCAAGGGAGTCGGGTGCGCTGTCAAGGTCGCCTTCGGGGACTTCCAATTGCAACTCAGGAATCACCGAGGAACCGCCACCGTTGAGCGTGTAAGTGCTGCTTGGTGCGCTCCATTGGGGATCGGACCACGTTGAGGGAAGGTTGGTTTCCAAGTCAAAAATGACATCGATGCTGCTGGAGGAGGAACCGGTGTGCTCCACCAAGAACTCAACTTGAACGACCGCCCCAGGGGCAAACAAGACGACATCAGGTTGATTGGAAGGAAGCGTGAGGTAAATATCGTTCTCCAGCATGGTAATGCCGGGGTGTTCAAACACCACGGAATGACCCTGAACGTCCTCTACCTCCAAGCGAACAGGGTAGTCTCCTGCAGCGATACCAGCGTCGTAGGTGTAGCTGAAATTACCGACCAGTCCGTTGTTATCGAGTTTGAAATCGTCGTCTTCAAAATTCTTCTCAAAGACGACATTGGCTCCGTTGGGCGTGTCCATGACGAGGTTGACCTCTTCGATGTCCTCTCGTCCAAAGGCGTCTCGAACCTCAATGGAAAACTGCATCTCTCGGAAATCAGGGCGGTGGTTGGGAGACCACTCAAACTTCTGTGCGTCGTTCCAGTTGCATCCGAAAGCCTCGTTGCAGCTGTGGACGCGAACGCTCGAACCCGAAAGGGCGTTGGTCATGATTTGAAGTCGGGAATAGCCACCTGAACTCTCCATCTTTCCGAAGGCGATGTCCACGGCACAGTCTCCACCACCAACGCCACCGGTGTTGCCTTCGCACGTGGCTTGGGCGTCGATGCGAATCTTCAGTTGCTTGCCCTTGGCCACCATGAATCCGTTGGCCCCAGCGTCAAATTCAACTTCGATGATGGTCCAGTCGCAACCACCACCGGTGAAGGGATTGGGCGAGCAAGCGTCTTCCAACTGCCGGCTTTCGGAGGAGATTTGAGTGTCGCCTGACTTCAACGAAAAGGTGACGTCAGCTGTGGAGCCCTCAGCACCTCGGAATTGAATATAGGCAGAAAGTCGAGCCGTATTGGAAGAACCGCTACCATTGATGTAGAGGTCGCTGATCATCTCAGCGCTGCGAAATTCAAGTCCTGAGATAGCGCTGCCTTCTTCTTGACCCCCATTTGGTTCGATGGTGGTGATAGAGCCTTGACCTCCGGTTTCAGAAGTTGGTGCGTCCAAATAGAGTTCGTAGGTCTGCTCGGGAATGGAAACCGGCGCCACCACCGTCTCTTCGTCAAGGACTTGGACAGGGATGTCGAGCGGTGCGCCCGGGACGACGACGGACAACAGGGAAAACACGAACAGGAAAACAAGTCCAAAGGCGATGCCGCGCTTGTCTTTGTCGGATTGACCAAACAGCATCAAGTCCACCGTATCGCCGTGGTGCAGGGGGTGTTAAACGGTTTTGCATGGTTTGTGCAACAAAACGACCATCTGAAACGCATTGATGCTAAGCGAAAATGGTGCAGGGGGTGGGATACGAACCCACGAACCCATACGGGACCGGATCTTAAGCCCGGCGCCTTTGACCACCTCAGCCACCCCTGCGTTGAGAAAGCACGCTGGGGCGTAGCACTTGAATGAATCTCATCATTCGTTCAAGGTCCACCCACCATCAACGTGCAGAACGTTTCCGGTGATGGTGCCGTTGGATAAGAGGAAGTGGATGCCGCCCGCAATATCTTCGCCCTGACCCGAGCGACCGAGCGGAACCTTCTCGAGGACCTTTGCAAAGTGTTCTGCCTCCCAATCGGCCGCCATGATGGCCCCAGGTGCGAGGCAGTTGACGCGTACACGACCTGCAAGTTCCCCTGCCAGATTGAGCATCAACTGGCGCAGGCCTGCTTTGCTTGAGGTGTAGTGGGCCAGGCCCTCCCAAGCCCTTCCCCATGATGTGTCAACCACGGCGACGACGGAACCGCCTCCTCGCTCCAATTCGCCCAGCAGACACTGGGTCAAGTGATAGGGTGCTTCCATGTGGAGGCGGTTGAGCGAACGGTAGGTTTCAAGCGTGATGTCCTCAAACGAGCCTTGGCTATAGAACGATGCATTATGAACCAAACCAAAGAGCCCGTGCGCCTTCACGAGGGGGTGTGATTGTACTTCGTCAATGAGACCTTGGAGCGCATCATCGGAGGTCAAATCCGCTACGAGTACCGACCCTCTGGATTCACCGTGCGCATGCTCGGCTTCGGCCAGCAGGGCCTTGGCCTGGTCAACGGAGGAACGTACGTGAACCAGCACGTGCCAACCTTCGCCCATCAGTCGGGTGGCCATGGCTGCGCCGAGGCGTTGACCCGCACCGGTAATGAGCACAACCCTGTCTTGCACGGTTGCCTCATGCCCGCTCAATTCATGAAGGCTCGTATCGGGCTGTCGGGCAAAACCTCTGATTGGCTGACCCGCACACCTTTTTTGCTGACCGCATGGTGGGCCGGACAACAGGGGGCAGGACGTGGAAGGAAAATCGCTCCCTATGGCCACCTCCAGTCAGCCAAAATCGCCTTCTCGGCGCCTGCCCGATTGGTTTCGAACCAGCCTCCCCAGCGGAGAACAACAGGCCACCTTCAACGCCACCAAGTCCGCCGTCAAGGACAACAAACTTCACACCGTTTGCGAAGAGGCCCGTTGTCCAAACATCCACGAATGTTGGGCCAGCGGCGACGCTACGTTCATGATCGCAGGCCAGGAGTGCACCCGGGGGTGTCGATTTTGTGCCGTTGGTACGATTAAACGCCCCCCACCTCTTGACCCAGAGGAACCACAACACCTCGCTCAAGCCGTGGCCTCGATGAAACTGCGCCATGCCGTCATTACCGTCGTGAACAGGGATGACCTTGCCGACAGTGGGGCTGACCACTACAAACAATGCATTCAAGCCGTTGCGGAATCGTCTCCAGAAGTCACCCTCGAATTGCTTTGTTCCGACCTTGCTGGCGACCTTGATGCTTTGGCGCATTTATTGGAGCAGAGTCCTTTGTCGGTGTTTGCTCACAACGTGGAATGCGTCCCTCGTCTCGACCCTATCGTACGGGATGCTCGGGCCTCCTTCGCCCAATCCATTTCCATTCTCAAGGAAGCCAAGCGACTTCGCCCGGACATCATCACAAAATCCTCGCTTATGGTGGGCGTTGGTGAAACCGACGAAGAAATTGATGAGGCGCTCGGCATCCTGAGGGAAGCAGGTGTTGACCTGGTGACCATCGGGCAGTACCTTGCACCGTCCAAGAATCACCTCGCCGTCGACCGATTCCCAGAGCCGGAACGCTACGATGAGTGGGCCGAGAAGGCCATGCAACTCGGCTTTGCAGGCGTAGCCAGTGGACCGCTTGTTCGCTCGTCCTACAAAGCAGGTCTCTTGGTGCGCAAGACGCAAGACCCCAATAACGACGAAACCATGCTCGGGGCCTATGTTCGGGTTGCATCGCCCCATTCATCCTCACCGACACCACTTAAGACGGACGAGCCCTGAGGTGATTCAATGACGGAGCGAAGCACGGTTACGACCTCGCCTTACACCATCGGTGTCGCTCCGTTCCGCCCCGGTGATGAGCCCTCGTTTGGTGGGAAATTCACCGAACAACCCGGCGACCTCAACCGCCCTGACCCGGCCACTTGCACCACCGACGACACGGTTGACCACGCCCGCGGTCTGATTCGAGTTTTGGACGATAACGGCGAGGCAAGCGGCGAATGGGACCCGAAGCTCGACGCTGAAACCCTTATTCAGGGTCTTGAATACATGATGCGACTCCGAATTTTCGACGACCGCATGATCAAAATGCAGCGCACGGGCAAACTCTCATTTTACATGCGCTCCTTCGGTGAAGAAGCCATCGCCATCGCTCAGACCATGGCGCTCGAAGAACAAGATTGGCTCTTTCCCTCTTATCGGCAACCCGGTGCACAATTCGTGCGTGGCCGAGACATGGTCAGCATGATTTGCCACTGCATTGGCAACACCGAAGACAACGTCCGTGGACGCCAAATGCCCGTCCACTACACCTGGCGTGAAGGGCGCTTCATCTCCATTTCTTCTCCCGTTGGCACCCAGTTCTCTCAGGCGGTTGGTGTTGCCATGGCCAGCGCCTACAAGGGCGATGACGAGGTGTGTATCTCGTGGTTGGGCGACGGAACTTCGGCTCAAGGCGACTACCACTACGCCCTCAACTTCGCTTCGACGTTCAAGCCCCCGGTGATTCTTAACGTGGTCAACAACCAGTGGGCCATTTCTACTCACGTCTCCTTGGCCACCGGTGGCCGTACGTTTGCTGAGCGCGGTTTGGCGTACGACATCCCCTCCTTCCGGGTGGACGGCAACGATTTCCTCGCCCTCTACAGCGTGACCAAATGGGCCCGTGAGCGGGCGGCAGCCGGTCATGGACCGACGCACATCGAAGTCTACACCTACCGTGCTGGCGCTCACTCTTCCTCAGACGATCCGTCGGCCTACCGCCCCGGCAACGAATTCGAGTGCTGGCCTGGCGGCGACCCCGTGGAGCGGCTTCGAGACCACCTGATGAAAATCGGAGAATGGGACGAAGAAAAGGACAAGGCGCTCGCTGAAAAGATTGACAGCGAGGTCATGACGGCTTACAAGGAAGCCTGTGAATTTGGCGATTTGGCCTCTGGCCCGTACCCGCCTGCCTCCACCATCTTCACCGAAGTCTACGAGACCGTGCCGTGGCACGTTCAGGAACAACGAGAGGAACTTGGCAAGTGAGGTGAGACCATGGCGAAAATGAACATGATTGCTGCCCTCAATTCCGCCCTTGCGCACCAACTTGAAAAAGACCCCAATGTCGTCATCTTCGGTGAAGACGTGGGCTACTTTGGCGGTGTGTTCCGAGTTACTGCCGGCCTTCAAGAGAAGTACGGCCCGCATCGTGTCTTTGACTCACCCCTCGCCGAAGGCGGCATCGCTGCCATCGCCATGGGCATGGGACTGAACGGGCTTCGCCCCGTGGCTGAAATCCAATTTGCCGACTACATCTTCCCTGCCTACGACCAAATCGTCAACGAGATTGCCAAACTACGGCACCGATCCGGCGGTGAATTCTCCACTCCGGTCACCTTCCGAACACCGGCCGGTGGCGGCATCAAAGGCGGGCACCATCACTCCCAATCTCCAGAAGCCCAATTCACCCACACGCCGGGGCTGAAGGTCGTCTATTGCTCCAACCCTCGCAACGCTAAGGGCTTGCTCACCAGTGCCATTGAGTGCAACGATCCCGTGATTTTCTTCGAGCCTAAGCGCTGCTATCGTGGTCCATTCTACGGCGACCCCCACAACGTTCCGACCTGGAACAGTCATCCAGATGGCGAGGTGCCGGAAGAGTACTTCGCCATCCCGCTTGAGGAAGCCAACATCGTGATGGAAGGCAGTGCCTGCACGGTCATTGCCTGGGGCGCCATGGTCCATGTGTGCGAGCAAGCCATCAAGGATTCAGGCATTGACTGTGAACTCATTGACCTCCAAACCCTCGTCCCTTGGGACCGAGACACCGTGGTGAATTCCGTCAAAAAGACCGGTCGTTGCGTCATCGTCCACGAGGCGCCCAAGACCAGCGGATTTGGAGCAGAGATGAGTGCCTCCATCCAAGAGCGTTGTTTTTACCACCTCGAAGCCCCAATCGAGCGCGTCACCGGATGGGACACACCGTTCCCGCACACCACCGAATGGGATTACCTCCCAAGTCCATCTCGCATTGCTGAAGCCATACAAAGAACACAGGAGGAATAAACATGGGAAAATTTGAGTTTAAACTGCCCGATATCGGCGAAGGTGTCGTCGAAGGTGAAATCGTAGAATGGATGGTCGCCGTAGGAGACACGGTCAAGGAAGACGACCCGATTTTGTCGGTGATGACCGACAAGGCCACGGTGGAAATTCCCGCACCTTGCGACGGGACCGTCACGAGCATTGTTGGCGACGCAGGCGACATCATTCCCGTTGGCGGCGTTTGCATCGTCTTTGACGTTGAAGGCGACGGTAATGCATCGGAAGCCGACGAGGCCTCGGAGCCCGTCGCTGAGAAAGCCAAACCTGCTGAAGAAGTGGCTCCTGTTGAGGAAAAGGCCGCTGCACCTCCCGCACCAGAACTGCCTCCCGTTGCTGCCCCGCCAGCCGCCACACCGATTGCCCGGGCTGCAGGAACCAAGGCGCTCGCCTCACCCGCTGTTCGACAGCGAGCCCGAGCCGCCAACATTGACCTCCAACTTGTGGCTGGCTCAGGTCCCGCTGGCCGTATCAGCCACGCCGACCTTGACCGACACATCGCTGGCGGTGCCGCCGCCGCTACGCCTTCCATGCCAATGGGTGGTGTGGCCAAGGTCGCCCGGAACGGCACCGAGGACATCAAGGTCATCGGCCTGCGACGAAAGATCGCCGACGGCATGATGTCGTCCTACAGCACCATCCCTCACTTCTCTTACTTCGAAGAAGTGGACGTCACTGAACTGGAGGCGCTGCGTCAGCACCTCAACGCCACACGACCTGAGGGTGCACCCAAGTTGACCTACCTTCCGTTCATCATGCAAGCGCTCGTGAAGGCCCTTGCTCAACGCCCCGAATGCAACGCTCTCTACGACGATGACGCAGGTGTTGTCACCCGACACGAAGCCATCAACCTCGGCATCGCCACCCAAACCGACCGTGGACTCTACGTCCCGGTGGTGAAGCACGTTGAAGCCATGGACATCTGGCAGTCCGCTGCCGAAATGATGCGCGTCACCCAAGCCACCCGCGATGGAAAGGCAGGTGTTGAGGACCTGACGGGTTCCACCTTCACCATCACAAGCCTTGGACGACTTGGTGGGCTGGGCGCAACGCCCATCATCAACAAGCCCGAAGTCGGGATTCTTGGTGTTCACAACGCCAAAGACCGAGCCGTCGTGCAGAACGGTCATGTCGTGGTTCGCCGCATCATGAACCTCTCCTCTTCTTGGGACCACCGTGTGGTCGACGGCCACGACGGCGCCAGTTTGGTGCAGTTGGTGAAGTCCTACCTCGAACACCCTGCCACCATTTTCATGTGAGGTGTACACAATGAAGACGAAGCAATGCCAAGTCCTTGTCGTCGGCGCAGGCCCGGGAGGCTACGTCGCCGCTA
>JBMYQB010000021.1:0-27794 GCA_049600935.1 Candidatus Poseidonia sp. | reverse complement strand
GACATGGCACCGAGGTTGTAGAATTCGTCGGGTTGGGTCTGGTTGACGGCGTTGTCGATGGAGTTCTGGTCGGCCAAATCGCCGTTGAGCAGGTGGAACTTGTCGTTGCTCATCAGGTGGTTGATGAGGCTTCGACCGGAGGTGGGTTGGGAGACGCGGCGGACCAATCCGTAGACGGTGTAGCCCTTTTCGAGAAGCAATTCGGCGAGGTAGGAGCCGTCTTGCCCCGTGATGCCCGTGATCATCGCGGTCTTGCTGCCCATGTTGGATGGCAGATGGTTTCCCTTTTCAAACGGTCGCCTTGGCGATGGGGTTCAACCGAGGGCCAAAATGACCCCTTGAATTTTAAACACGCCTCAACCAGCCTTTGGGCATGGCACTTGCGAAGGAAGGGGCACGCCCTCGACTTCTCATCGTGCGGAGCTCGTTTGCCACCATGGGTGGCGCCGAGCGTGAATTGCTTCAACTCATTCGGATGGCTCACGGGCGATGGGACGTTCATTTGGCCACCCTCGACATCTCACAGGACGCCATTGACCTGATGCTGCCAGCCACTCCCCCCCTCATCAAGCCCCCATCCAACTTGAACTGGCCCGAAGGTGCCCTCGCCGAGGTGACGGCCGCAGCGAGCAAAGCGGCCGAAAAGGCGTGGGCAGCGTTGGACATCCCGTGGGAGCAGTTTGATGTGGTTCACCTGTCGGTGTGCCGCGGCACGCTCGAGATTTTGCCGCTCATACCCGCCCATCTCCCCGTCAACTATCACTGCCTCGAACCGCCGCGCTGGCTCTACGAAGACGTGCTTCACCGCCACCCGAACGGCCGACCAAAACGTCCGCTCTGGTTAACCAAATTGGTGTTTACACGACAGCGCCGCCGGGACAAAGGCTTCGTTCGCCTCCTGCTCAGGCGTCCAAAGAGCGCCATCTTCGGCAACTCGCCGTGGAGTCAGATTCTGCTCGAACGCACCTACGGCCTGCCCTCAGACCCCACGACCACCAACGGCCATCCACCTCGACGGAATGCGGCAGGTCGGCCCCTCGAAGGCTCCCATGTGCTCCCAACCGTGGACCTCAGCAATTGGCCTGCCGAGCCCACGCCCGAAGAGACCACTGAACTCGGTGACGTGGCCCTTCCCACAAAACCCTATGTCGTCACGATTGGTACAGTATCCCACGTCAAAGGAACCTACGATACCCTCCGCTCGCTGGTGAACACGCCTTACTCCTTGGTACAAGCCGGTGGCGGTTCGGCCGAGGAGAAAGCGGCACTGGTCGCAGAAGGCCAGCGACTCGGGGTTGAGGTGGTGTGCATGCCTCGCCTGTCCCAAGCGGCGCTGGTCGGTGTGGTTCGTGGCGCTCACGCCATGGTGAGCCATGCGTATCACGAACCGTTCGGATTCACGCCGCTCGAGGCCATGGCCGTGGGCGTTCCTCCCATCATGGTGAACGAGGGCGGGTTCCACTACACGATGAGGGACGCAGGAGCCGGTGTGCTCGTCGAGCGTGGCGACCACGAAGGGTGGATGGCGGCCTACGAAGCGGCAGCCAACCCAGAAACACGGAAGGCTTGGGCGAGCGCAGGTAGAAAACACGTCGCCAGCAACTATCCTCCGGAGAGTCAGCTTGAAGCCATCGAGCGAATTATGGCGCCGATCTTGAATCAAAAATGACAACGATATCGTTGTTTTCTTGGATTCTTTAAGAAGGCTTGAACGGTTACTCCTGTATGAACGAGGAGCGAACCCCACGGAATCTGCTTTTGGTCGGTGCTGGAGGCATCGGCACCCAACTGACTGAACTCTTGGTCCCTGCCTTGCGCAGGGTCAACCTCCAGGGCAGCATCACCTTGATGGACGCCGACGTGGTTGAAGCCACCAATTTGGGCCATCAACGCTACACTGAAGACGACATCGGTCAGGCCAAGGTCAGCGCCATCGCCGAGCGATTGGACGACGAAAACTCATCCTTACGAGTCAAGGCCATCGTTGAAAATTTGCGAACCGCCGAGCAGCTCAACGGCTACGATTTCGTGGTGGTCTGCGTCGACCGCCCAGAGCCACGTCGGCTCGTGCACCAACTTGACGTTCCTTGGCTAGACCTAAGGTGCAGCGGCGACGGCCATGTGGCCTTGTCCTCACAATCCCTTCCCGCTTTGGTTGAGCGCATGACCCCCGACCACGAGCCTGCTAGCTGTCAGGTCCCAGGTGCGCTTGACGCTGGCAACCTCGAGTACGGGTTTGCTTCTGCCGCTGCTTTCGGAGCCCAGTGGGCCACCCAACTGTGGCGTGGGCGACCTGCACCCGTCCAATCCATGGGCAGCCTGACCTATGGTGCGCTGTCGTTTCCGGAGGTGAGCGCATGATTGGCCTTCCTGACGCAGAACAACTCGAACTCAGCGACGATGTGTGGGAGCGAGCTTGCATGGCCGCTCAGGAACGACGCGTGGACGATGAGGATTTACTCACCGCTCAACGCATGCTAGCGCAGGCTGGACGGTGGGACGGTGTCTACGTTCTTTCGGTCATGGCAGGGCTGGAAACATCCGTCCTCATTGACGCCGATGAGAAGATTTTCATCGACTGGGGCACAGCTGGCCAAGTCACCCTCCAACCTCCGGTTGGCGGACGAATTCCGTTCAAACTCTGGGTTCACACGCACCCACGGTTCGCCTCCTACTGGAGCATCACCGACACCACCAGCCTGAGCCTCGGCACGGGCATTCTGGAATCCGCCATGGTGCTCGGTCAACCCGGACCCAAGCACAGCAGCAACCGCTCCTTGATTGAAGTGGACGATGATTCAATGCTCGGTAACCAAGGTCCCCTGAGCCAGTGGACCGATGAGGAGCCCGTACCCTGGACCGAGTGGTACGGCCTCAACAACATCAACGTCGAGGTGGTCGAATGAGTGCACGTGGACCCAAAGATGAGGAAGAACACTTCAAGGCGCTCTTGGCGGTGTTGAACGGTCGAGGTCGCAGCATTGCGGACGTCATCGAGGAATTGACCGGTGAGGCGCCGTCTGAAGAGACCGTCGAGGCCGTCAAAAATCGCCTCCTCATGGCACAGGAAAGCGGCGAGAACGTGGACATTCTCGCCATCGTTCAGTCGCTTAACGACCTGGCTGACCAGTGGGCTTGATCACTGATTCGTGTAAGTCGGTCGTCGGTTCTCAATGAGGGCCGACAAGCCTTCCAGAGCGTCCTTGGTCGAGAAAATTGTGTTCAGGCCGTCCAGTTCCATCTGCAGGCCGGCTTGCAGGTCGGTCGTGGCCGTCGCATCGATGAGGTCGCTGGCCATGCGCAAACCGATGGGCGCCGTGAAGGACAGGCTCTTGATTTGACGAGCGACCACCTTCTCTTCCCGGTCAAAGCCCTCTGGGCAATCGCCTTTCATGAGCACCGCCATGTTCTCGTCGGTAAAGAACGACGAGGCGAACGCAGCCACGGGCGACGACGGGTTCGCAGGCTTGCCGGGGTATTTTTCTGCGGGTTTGCCCGCACCGGCCAGCGTGCTAATGCAAGCATCAACGCCAGCAACGTCGACCAGATGCGTGACCAAGCCGAGGTCCGTAGCCGTGTTGGCGTCCATGAAATTTCCAGCCAACACCGCCCAACGGGCGACGGGGATGCCGCAAATACGGGCCGGTCGCTGCGAGCCGCCCAAACCGGGGTAAATCCCGATGGATGTTTCTGGGAATCGGAACTGCGTGCGGCGTGTACCGATGCGATAGTCACAGGCCAGGGCGAGTTCCAAGCCTCCGCCCAACGCAAGTCCTGTGGTGAGCGCAATCGTCGTTTTGCTGGAGGTTTCCAACATGTTGAGCAATTCATGACCCTCTGCGGTGAAGTCATAGATGTCAGGTATGGCGTCGGCCCGGATCTTATCGACGAAGAACTTCACGTCGGCTCCAGCGACGAACGCCTTGCCCGCGCCGTCGACGACGATGGTGTGAATCTCGTCGCTGGCGTTGGCGGCAGCCACGGCTTGGGTCAGTTGACCAACCACGGTCACGTTGAGCGCATTCATCGCTTCAGGACGATTGATGGTGATGGTTGCAACCCCGTCGTTCACGGTGGTGTCAACGTAGGAGAAGTCCCAGGGCGTGGTGCCTTGTTGGGCAAAGAAAGCTGGAACCTTCCAGCCTTCGCCTGCAATTTCTGCATAGGCAGCAGCCATGCGGTAGGCTTCGCCAACACCGATTCGATTCATCATTTCAAAGGGGCCACGCGCCCATCGAAGACCAACTTTGGCCCCCCGGTCCACGTCTTCCATGCTGCAGATGTCCTCTTCTACGATTTGAGCGGCCACACCGAAAACCACACCCAAGAGGCGTTCGGACACGGCGGTGTATTGCTCGTCGCTGTAGGTAGCCTCCTCGGAAACATCCCATTGCTCGTTGGCCTCAACCAGCGCACGAAGGTTTGCAGCTCCGGTGTAGCGAGGGGTGTGAAGTTGCTCGGCGAGATAGTCCGTAGAATGCAGCGCAATGGGCGGTCCAGTCAGGTTCATCAGACCAAAGGGGCCAAGTCCAATACGGAAGGCTTTGCAGGCGATGGCATCAATTTGCGCAGCGTTGGCCGCGCCCTCTTCGAGCAAAAGACAGGCTTCGTTTAGCCAAGGCACAAAGAAGCGGTTCACAACAAAGCCCGGTCGGTCAGCGCAAACGATGACCACTTTTCCGAGCATTTTGCAGTACTGAACGACCTTGTCAATGGTTTCCTTGCTCGACGCCTGGGCTGGAATCACTTCAACGAGACGATTCTTGGCTGGATGGTAGAAGAAATGCAGGCCGACAAAACGGTCGGCTCGTCCGGTCGCTTCAGCGAGCGCATTGACCGAAAGCGAAGAGGTGTTGGAAGCGAGGATGGTCCCGTCGCCGCACGCTTCGTCCAAGGCGTTGAACACCGCCGTCTTCACGTCAAAATCTTCGAACACGGCCTCAATCACAAGATCCGTGTCCTCTGCCGTGTTTTCTACGCCGACCACACCCGTGATGCGGCCCTGAATGGCGTCGACTTGGGCAGGCGAGAAAATTCGTCGCTCAACGGCCTCTTCGAGGAAGTTCGCAATGATGGATTGGCCTCGCTCGACCCACTGCTGTTCACGGTCAACCATTTGGACGTCAAATTCTTCTTGTGCGCTTTTCTGTGCGATGCCGGAACCCATGTTCCCTGCACCAACAACGGCCACACGCTGAATCGGTTGTGTCATGATGCCGCCGAATTCAACGACGCTCATGAAGCATACGGCCTATCATGATGAGGAAACGGTGCCCCATGCGTGCGCCATTTCAGCGTTGAATCGCTCGGGTGCGAGGAAGGATACGTGCTCCATCAGCGACGTATCAGCCGTCCGTGGTGCACCGGTTCTGCTCGACCATGCGGCATGGACGGCGGCAATGGCATCAACCCACCCTTGGACGTCTTCAGGGTCGAGGCAGGTCTTGGCTGGCATCAATTCGTTGTGCGCAGGTCGATTGGAGGCCAAGACCGGTTGGCCGGCCGCCATGGATTCAACGGTCGGGTAGCCAAAGCCTTCGGCACCGGAGGGGAAGAGCAACGCCTCACAGTGCCAGCGGTAACCGTTTAGCACCTCGTCGCTGACGTTCGAACCCACCGTTCGCCAATCAACACCGTGTTGTTGCGCAAGCGAAGATGCGGAGGGGCTCCCGTGGGGGCAGGCATCACCACCGATATGGTGCACCGTGATGTCGTCGGCCAACGCTTTGGGAAGGTTGGAAAGGACACGCATCAGAAACGCGAGCCTCTTGCGCGGGTCGTGGCTGCCGACGACGAGCAGATTGCACGATGAAGATTCAACGCCAGATGGAGCCGGGGGTAGCGAAGGCGGGGGTGCGTACCGCTCAACATCGATGGCGTAGGGAATTTGGAAGAGCGGCGTGTTCGGAAAGTGATGCTTGCAGGTGTCCGCCACCGCACTCGTGCTGCAAATGAAGGCATCAGCACGACGTAATCCCTTCATCAAGCGCCGTAAGTCTCGACGACGAACAAGGCCCGGACGTTGTTCACCCACTTCCACCACCTCGCCAGAGAGCGCCACGGCTTCGGGAAACAGATGAAACAAATCGTGAACGTAAACAACGACGGGAACGGGTGATGACGATGGGACGAGATGCGCTTGTTCCTGGTCGCTCACGAACACAAGGTCGACCCGCCCCGCTCCGTGAAGGTCGTCGATCGATGCCTTCACGCGACGCGGGTGTCGGAACCATCGTTCTCGTAGACGCTTCATGCCAGAAGGCCGTTCGCCGAGGTCGTATTCCTCGACCCCCGCTGATTGCCATCCAGAAATATCCCCTGCCTCGAGTGCGTCCTTGAGGTCTCGAAACGCCCCGCCAATTCCGGAATACGGTGTAAGTACACCGCCTCGAACCAACAACACTCGCCGAGCGGTTGCGACGGAGGTGGTTGGCTCCATGGTTCGGGCAAGGAGAGCCTCCTCTTGAAAGGATGACATCGCTGATTGGCGACCTCGTCGTATCATAACGGAGAGAGGTTGTGGTGTGGAAAAGACATCAAGTAGTGAAACCGATTCCGCCCTGTTGAACGACCATGCCCTCACCTCCCATGTCCATCCCATCAGAAGAATTCACGGCCATTGAGGACGGTATTCAAGCCACCATTGATGCAGGAACATCCATTCGGAAGATGCTGGCAAAACACTCCAACCAAGGCCCGTACAATGCAGAGTGGGAAGTTGAAGCAGCGGTTGAGGCCCTTCACGTGTTCGCCTCTCGCTGGACCATTGAAATTCTCGCCACCCTCTACATCACAGGACCGCGTCGATTCAACGAGATGAAGGGCATGCTGTCTGGCATCTCCAGCCGTACCCTCTCCGATAAATTGCGATTCTTAACCGAGGAGGGCCTCGTCCTTCGGGTCGTCACAGACGGACCGCCGGTCAAGGTCAGCTACGAATTGAGCGCTCATGGAAAGACCTGCGGTCGCCTGCTGTCACCTCTGGTGGCTCACCTCAAAATGGTCGCCGGCTCGGTTGTGAACGCCTAACCCTCAACGCAGGGCTGCTGAAGTGAACCACCTGTTCGAAGGTTCAAGGCCGTGAGCAGGCGTTTGTCCATTGGGCCGTGGTACAGACAGGTATCAAGGCCGATGGCCGCCGGGCGTTCGTCCGCCAAACGCAAATCGCTTTCCCAGACTTTCCCCCAATCCTTGGCCGTCCGTCCGGGCAACGTGGCCGTGATGGAGTGGCCAAAAACGACCGTCCGCTCGACGTCAATGGGTTCGTGCGCTCCGTGGAACGCATGGCGTATCCAAAGAAGGTCGTCGTCGCTTTGCTGGTCCAAATCCACGGAGGGGCGGTAGCCAGCGTGAACCAAACGCCATTGATTCAACACGATGTGGGTGGGCAACTCGGCCATCCAGTTCGTGTGCTGCTCGGCACAAGCCTCAAACGCCACTTCGTCCAATTCGCCATCGCTGGTCTGGTGAGCCCGCATGTACGACTCAACGGTGGTGTTTCCACCGTTTCGCATCCAAAGCATGACGTCGAGATCGGGGTGTTGCATTTTTTCCATTGTGAACTGCTGAACCATCATGTCCTCATGGTTACCTTTCACCGAAACAACTCGGTCCGCTGTCATCACGTGGTGGACGACACCAAAGGCATTGGGTCCTCGGTCAACGAGATCGCCCAGAAACACAACCCAGTCGCCTTCCTGAAGGTCCATCTGATTGCACAGTTCCATCATGGTTTGATAGAATCCGTGAACATCACCCACCGCCCAAACATTCTGTCCTGCGTCCAACGCTGCCTGTAATTTTCCTTCCAAGTCCCTATCTCGCATCTTCTCACCAACCGGTAGAAACAGAGGACTGCGACCCTATTTAATGAAAAAGAACCGCCTGTTTTCAATGGCAGAAAAACGAACGCAAAGGCGATGGATTAAGGGAGGAGAAGGCCAACCCCACTTCATGCCTCTGCTGGCTCAGTGGACCCGACAGCGTCCTTGGCTGGCCGCAGGCATCACCGGTGCAGCCAGCGGCGTGGTGGGCATTGCAGGCGGTCTTGCGACCATGGCAAGCGCCGTTGGAGCTCTCACCGTGGGTCGTATCTCCACCCGAGCCACGGCGCACGAGCATCCACTGCGGCGACGTATTCTCTCAACTTTGGAAGCCCGCCCGGGGCTCTGCTATCGTGAATTGCAAACCGTTCTGAACACGGCGAACGGAACGTTGCGTCATCACCTCGATGTGCTGCAGACACGTCGTTCGGTGACCGTCCTTCCGGTAAACGGGCGGACGTGTTACTTCGCTGGAGGGCCCAGTCAGGTCGAAGTCTTGCGAAGCAAGATCGTGGGTGAAGAACGGATGGCTCAACAACTGCCCATTGGCTTGTCGCCCGTCCAGCGGATGATCCTCGAAAGCATTGACAGGGAAGGCGTGCCTCGTTCTCAAGCCGCGTTGGCTCGCCGCCTTGGCCGAACGCGAGCCACGGTCCACAGCGCCGTTAAGGTCCTGCGACGCCGTGGGATTTTGCGAGAAGACCGCATCGAATTGATGCCTCATATCGACCTCGAGATTTACACCCAAGCCCGCACGGGCGTCTCCTACGACTACATCGACGAGCGGCAGCAAAGCTGACCCTTTACGTTGGTCAATTACGAAATCTGTCGCTCAAGCGGCATTTAATGCACAGGCTTCAAAGACCCTTGGCGATGCCGAAGAACCATGTTCTCACTCCGGTTGGTTGAGCACCCTCTCCCGACGACCGAACGCGATGTCGACGGTTTGGTCACGTGGCTTATCGACACGCTCTCATTGGTGCGTAAGCGAGGGGATGCCACGGCTGACCACGGCCGTGCAGGCCCCGTTCACCGACTGCTCCGAGACTATTTGTTAGGACAACCCGAGCAAAGTTGGGACGCTCAAATGTTGGCGGACGAACTGGCCCAAATGCCGGCCTCGCTGAACCACCACCTCGCTCGTTTGGTTGAAACCGGACTCATCGGATTCACCAATGAGGGCAAAGGCTGGCGCAAATACTACCTGAGAGGTGGGTCGCTCTCCAACGCCGTGGCCTATGTTCAGCAACATTGCACGCTGCTTCTTCAGCAACGCTTCGATACGGTTGCTTCGCGCTGGCAACGTTCGGGAGAACCGCTTCCTGTTGAACTGCCTCAAGACGAGACACCTTCGTTTTCCATCGGTCTGGTCGACCACCGCCCACTGCAGAACGACGGGGAAGGTGGCGTGTTGTCACATTGGATGAACGATTTCGGTTTGCTCGGCGAGCGGCCCGGTGCCGAAATTGCAGCCGATTCTCTTTCCGTCCGTCTGTTCGCAACCTTGTTGGAACGAAATGCACCGCTTTCCCTCGATGAAGCGGCCGAAATGCACGGTGGTCAGAAAGCGAGGGTGGGAAGAATCCTCGACCGGTTCAGAGCGACCGGGATGGTGGAACGGGTGCCCAGAACCGACCGCCTGAACACCGCGTTGTGGACGGCGATGACAACGCAGCACCAGCGCCGTGGAGAAGATTGGATGCTCAAGAAAGGAGGCTTCCAGCGCTTGCTCAATGAACAACAGCAATCCGGATTACTGAAGGACCTCGCAAAGGGTTCCTTGAGCGTCGAACATGTCGCTGAGCACCTCGCCGGAATCGAGGCCATAAACCAAATGCTCCTGCTGAATTTGCTCGGTGGACGACTTCCCATGGGCTACCGAATGGCCGGGGCCAGCGCAGCGGCGGTCCAACGCCGTGTCCAAGACCGACTGGACCGCGTGTTGAGGCGCATGGTTCGCGTGGCAGGTCTGCTCGATGAGGCGCTGGCTTCAACGGATTCCAACTGAACGGGTGACGTCATGTCCGAATTTATCGCTCCGAAACAGGGCCCTTGGGACGGGGAGGCTCGCCCGTTGTTTTTGGCCCCAATGTCGGGCGTCACCGACCTACCTTATCGCCTTCTGGCGAAGGAATGCGGCGCCGATGTTACCATCACAGAATTCACCAATTCAACGGCGTTGACTCGAGAAGCAGCAACGTCATGGCGGCGCATGGAGACGCATGAAACCGAAGTTCCGTTCATCCCACAGATCTTTGGCGGCGATCCGGGTGATATGGCCACCGCCGCCGAAATGTTGGCCCCGTCCGCTGATGTCATCGACCTCAATTTTGGTTGCCCCGCACCCAAAGTCACCAACATTTGTGCAGGTGCAGCTCTGATGGGAGAACCCGACCGGCTGGTGAACATGGTGGAGACCATCGTCGACCGTGTCGACGTACCCGTCACCGCCAAAATGCGATTGGGGACGGGTCGTAACGCCAACAATTCCACGGAAATTTGTGAACGTCTTGAGGAGGTGGGGGCCGAGCGCTTGTGCATTCACGGACGAACACTGCGACAACGGTATTCAGGGGTCGCCGACTGGACAAGCATCAAGGAGGCCGTGAATCGGGTGGAAGTGCCCGTTATCGCCAACGGCGATGTTGTGGACGCAGCCTCAGCGGCGGCCTGTTTGGAACACACCGGCGCTTCAGGGCTGATGATTGGCAGAGGAGCCATTGGCCGACCGACCGTGTTCTCGGACATCAAGGTCGGGTTGGGTTGGATGAATCAGGACGACCTGCCCTGGGTAAGCGGAAACGATGACTGGTACAACATGAATGAGGTCGGCCAAGCCTTTGCTTCGAGGAAATGGTGTTGGGACCGCTACATCACCCTCTCCGAAGCCACCATCGGTCTGCAGGGAAAATGGATGCAACGGCATGCCATCGCCTTCACAAAAGGACTTCCCGGGGCAAAGAAAATTCGCACGCTGATGCACGAACAAACCACGGAGAAAGCCATGGCTGATGCCATCAGTGGATTTCTTGGCGAGGCGATATGAGCCTCAGAAGGTGGATTCCCACTCTTCGAGGTCGTTGGCTTCGGCCCATGCCTCGTCGGTGGTTTCACCGCGCACCTTCAGAACTTCTCGTGCGAGGAGCCAGTAGATGAGCGCGAGAGAGCGGCGGCCCTTGTTGTTGGCAGGGAGCGCGATGTCAACATTGCGCAAGTGGTTGTTGGCGTCAACGATGCCCACGATGGGCAGACCGGTGGCCACGGCTTCTCGCAGGGCTTGTTGGTCGTTGGCAGGGTCGGTGACGAACAGAATGTCAGGCTCGATGTAGGAGCGAAGCGCAGGGTTGGTCAAGGAACCTGGGATGAAACGACCAACAGCGGAGTGGGCGCCAACGGCTTCGGCGAACATGCGAGCTGGGCGCTGTCCGTATTGTCGTGCACTGACGACCATGATGGATGGAGCGTCATAGGTGTTCAACAACGCAGCAATGGAGCGAATGCGAGCATCGGTGATGTTGATGTCCAAGAGGTAGAGACCGTCTTCTCGAACACGGTCAATGAAGCGACTCATGTCGGCGCTCTTCTGTTGCGTACCGATGTTCACGGCGTTCTCCTCGTAGGTTTCGGCAGACACGAGCAGACTGGCTTCTTCGGACATGGTGAACCACAGCAAGCCGCCCACAAACCCCCTGTATTAAACCGCTTCGTCCGATTCTATCGTCATCAATCTCCCAAAACCGTGCCGCACACCACGGAAAAGGACTCAATAAAGAGCGTTTGATTAGGCCACACATGACGGAGGATGAATCAACTGCGCAAAGCAGCCCTCCGACCCATCCGGAGGCCAAATTGGGTGAGGACGGGCGATGGCGAACACCGAGTGGTGAGCCACTTCCAGTGAGCGCCAGCGACCTTGAACGCTTCACCTATTGCCCGCTCTCATGGCACCTTGCGGCCACAGGCACCAGCGGTCAAAGTGAGGCCATCGAAGAAGGGAAAGTTCGCCATCAAGCCATTCATACATCGCTCATGGACATGAAAGAGCACCAATTTCAAACCCAACGAACCCTCTTGATTTGGCAATGGTGGTTTGGTGTGATCGTCGTTTTGCTCATCGACACCATCGCCTTCCGTAGCGTTGATGACCTGGACATGAACGTGCTTGAATTTTCCAAACTCTTGGCCGTCGCCGCCCTGGCCTCCCTGATGGTGGGCGTGGCGGCCGTCCTCCTCCCTTGGCGCAACGCCATCGGACTCAACCGCCCTTTTCGCCCCGATTTGGAAGGAAGTGTAGACCACATTGACCCCATCTTTGAACCCCGTGGATTCATGGGAGGTTGGTTTCAGGGAGGCGTTCTCGAGGCATCGATGTTCGTCGCCGCCATTGTTCTGGCCTTGCACTCGAGTGCGCTTCAATTCGCCAACGACCGTGAGCAGGCCTCCTATGTGTTGGCCTTCACCACCCTTGGGTGGACCCTGCTCGCCTCCATGCTGCTTCGGCGGGCCCTCAAAAATAACGAGCAGGCGCTGCGATTGGCTGCAGAGAACAACCTCTCTGTTGGGGATGAAGTTTCATACTCTGACGGCGATAAGAAAGCAGAATTGTTGATCGATGAAGAAACGGGTTTGCGAGGGCGGCCCGACCAAATCGTCATCATCGATACCGAATTCATTCCCGTCGAACAGAAGACCGGTAAAGTCCCGGCTCGACCGCACGATTCACACCGACTTCAGGCGCTTGCGTACGCCCGTTTGGTGGAACAAACCACCGGGAGAGCGCCACCCTACGCGCTTTTGCGCTACGGACAAGACAACCTCCACCAACTGGCGTGGGACGACGACGCCAAAGAGGAACTTTTTGCACAGATTCACACCATCCAGGACGTGATGGCCAACGGTGGGGCAAAGCGAAACCATGAGCGGCCAGGAAAGTGCCAACATTGCTCACGACGACATGCGTGCAGTTCAAGTTTGGTCTGATCAGTTGCAATCCTCAACCAGTGGGTACTGGATGCAGGTGTTGATGATGGTCACGATGATAACGAAATTGTCGTTGACGGAGACGACGGTGTTGTCCCCCCCGCCTCTCGCTTTGACATCGAGCTCCCATTCACCCTGAGCAAAGGAAGGGTTGGGCTGAAGCGTTTCCTCGAGTGGATTGGCGTCCTCGCTCACGTCCTGTTCCCACTGGACCATACCCTCAGCGTCGGTGAGGGTGGCTCGAACATAGCGGCTTTCGTTGTCCCAAAAAGTCGGAGGAAGGTTTCTCGACAACTCAAAGGTGGCCTTGAAGTAGACGTTGATTTCAGTGGTTTGGTCGGTCACCATGAACGTTTCCCGGTTGGTGTATTCATAGGAGTAATTGGCCAATCCCGTAAACTGGTGGATGATGCTGACCTTCTTGTTGTTCAGGCTTTCATAGGCAGGTTCTCGGAGAGATTCAACCGATTCCCTCGCAGCGATGAGCCCCATGCATCCGGAGGTGGAGGCCATCAGCACCGCCATGAGCAGGGCTGCACCAAGGCCGGGTCGCCGCATGCATTGACCATTGGCCACGACCCTATGAAGTCCACGCTGCTCTGTCGCCGAGCATTTGAAAACGGTCTGCGAATTGGTCTATCTGTCTGAATGAAGCGAACTCGAGGCCGAGCTACGGCGATGACGACCCCTATGAACGCCGACAGACACTCAACCAAACTTCGCACCGCAAACGCCGCATTCCGAGGCGTCTGCAGGCAAATCCGCACCGCAAGCACCGCACTCATCGGTCGCCGCTGGTTCGTCCTTCTTCGCTTGTCGGGACGGTCGGCGGCGGACGGGTTTCTTGGCCTTGGAGGCGGCGGATTTTCCTGTGTTCACCGAGGCTGAGAGCGGGACATCATCTTCATCGTCAAAGGCGAAATTCGCCTTCGCTTCCTCAACTTCGTTTCCAGCGAAGGAGGAATCGGTAAGGCTCATGCCCACGTTGACCTTCTCACCCGGCAGGACGCCTTCTTCGCCCGTGATCTCGAACAATTGTTCACGGATGGCGGCATCGGATGCGCTCAACTCACCGGTCTCTTGTTCCAGGGACTTGAGTTCTCCACGCTCGGCGATGATCGAATCAATGCCCTTGTCATCGGTGTCCGCTGGGGAACGCAAGGTGGTCGTGACCTGTTCCTTGTATGCTTCGACTTCTTCTTCCGTCATCTCTTCCATCGCCATTTCATCGGCAAAGCGACGGTCGTAAGCGGCTTCAACCTCGGCCTCGGCGGCTTCGATGTTCGTGTCCCACTCCTCTTCGAGATGCTCCTCATCAAACCCGAATTCCTTGACGGCGTCGGCGAAATTTTGGGTTCCGGTGACGATTTCATCCTCGTCGTCCTCAGGGAGAGCTACTTCTTCTTTGACGACTTCACGACGTTCCCGACGCTCTCTGCGCTCAAAGTACGAAGAGACGTCCTGCGGCGCACCGCAATAGACACAGTTCTCGAGCAGGTCTGGAATGGATTCACCGCATTCGTCGCAGTCGTGGAATTGGTTGCGGGCTTTCTTGAGATTGAACATGCAATGGGGGCAGCGATCTTCTGTTCCCTCTAACTCGCCGTCACACGCTGGACAATATTCGTAGATGTCCCGCTCAACCTCTTCTTCTCGCTCCCTGGTCAGAATGACGGCCGCCACCAAAGCACCGATTAAACCGAGCGCAACCAAGCCGAAGAGCGCCACCGTGCCGGATTCCGAGCCCGAGCCAGTACCGTCGCCTCCGTCGTTGCTGGCCAACGTGGCAAAGGAACGCGAGAACGTGGAACTGATGGAGGTGTCCTCTGGAATCAAACGGATGCTGGTCATCGCCGCCGTTGCCGTGAAAGTGCAGGAGAGTTCAGCACGGTCGCCTCGGTTGACCACGTTCACCGACATCGTTGACAACACGGTGTTGCTGGCGTCCTGGCAGGTGTAGTTGGCTTCACCCGTTTCTTGGCTCGTGAGGCTGATGCTCAGCGTGTAGACTTCGCCATCGGCCAGTGGCATCGTGGGCACGTTGTTCTCAACGTCCAACAATTCCAGTGAAGCGTACTCCCAATCCAATTTGAGTTTCGACTCGACGAGGACCGTACCTGAAGCGAAGGAATTCTGCTTGTTCGCGTCCCAACTCCCTGAGGCCGCCACCCATTGGCCTTCGAATTCGGCCGTATGGGCGCCCAACGCTGTGGGAAGAGAAACGGTCCATGTGAAGGCTTCACCGGCATCCAACAAGATGGGCGGGGATTGTCCTTGAAGTCCATCAAAGGTGTATTGAATGTTGCCAGAGACACCGATATCGCCCGTGTTCTCCATCGTCACACGCCATTCGACATCTTCGCCCGACTGCACTGAAGGCACGGTTGGAAGGGCGTTCGCATCGACATAGACGTCGGGAATTGGATAGATGGTTAGCACGCCAGAAGCCATGTCGTTATCGGTGCGCTCCTGCTCGTAGCCAGCGTCGTTGAACGGATTGATTTTGGCCGTTACGATGTGGTCGCCGTCGGGCAGAGAACTGAGCGTGGTTGCGTTGAGGACGGTGCTAAAGGCTTGTTCGGTGTAGCCAACACCCGTGAACGAGACGGTGAACGGCTGGCCCGTAATGAGCCCGCCCGATGGCGTCGGTAGCTGCAGCCACATGGGGACGTCGAGGGGACCGCTGCCGTTGGTACGCACCATCGTTCCCTCAACCGTCCACGGGCCTTCGAGGGCCCCCTCGGCCGTGGTCACGGTCAAATCGTCTTTGAAACTCAGATCCATGCGTGTGGCGACGAGTAAGTCCACGTCGGCCATTTTGTTCATTTCCGACGCTTCCTCGACCACGTTTTCCGCATCTGGAGTTACTTGAACCGTGTGCAGCCCGCTGCTTGGAGCGGTGATGGTCGTGTTGACCCATGCAGAGGAACCGGCCGTCAGCGCTGGGGTGTCAAGCAACACATCGTCCGATTCGGGGACTTGAAGCAGAAGTTTGGTTGCCCCAGCGTCAACGCTCCCTGAGTTCAGAACGGACACCGCCAACGGCACGCTGTCGCCGGCAAACACAGGATCGGTCGTGGGGATTTCAAGTGCGTCAATACGAAGGTTGGCAAGGCCTTGCACGGTGAATTCCTTGTTGAAGTTTGCAGGGGTGTCACCGCCTGCGGAGAATTCGAACCACACCTTGTGGACGCCTTCGGTCAACCCGGACCACGTCGTGCTGGCGGTATAGAAGGATTCAGCAGGTATGGTGACTTCATTGTAGAACAGACGGTTGTCGGTTCCAATGTTCTCTTTGAAAAACGCAATTTCAACGTTGAAGGCATCGGTTGACTGACTGTTGTAAAGCGTGACATCAATGTCCACTGAACCCCCCATGACGGGATTCTGAGGCGTCAACGCCATGGTGAATTCGGAAGCCTCAACGCCCCCACTTGATTCCGCATGTGCCGAAAGAGGAAGAACACTGGCCAGCAAAAGGCACAGGATGAGCGTCGCCTTGGCTTTCGGCTCCATGCTGTTGCTTGAGCATGCAAAGCACTTGAACCCATCTCTACGAGAGCAGAGAAAAAGGTGATGCTGCGAAGTTTTCTCCACGACGAGCGCCGAGCAGAAAAGGAACGCACGGTTTGTCCTCCGCTCAAGGGGAGAGTTGAAGGCTCACCGAAGGTGTGGAGAAGGCATGGGACGAAGCGTCGCGGCCGTTTGGCTGGTCAGTCTTCTGTTGTGTTCCCTGCTGCCTATCGGAGACCATCTCGCTTCGGGTGGAGATACCCTGAACGAAACGAGCCCTGTTGCAGCGAGCGGTGCGTCGAATCTCAACATCGCATTTTCCAACGGACCCGCCCAAGATGACGACATCAAGGGAACCCATGCCCTGACGTTTAGCGTGGCTGGAACAGGGACGCTTGACTCCTTGCTCATCGAAATCACCGAGGACGAATCCACATGGACGACCGTGGTGAACTTGACCACGTCGCCGTGGATGTATCCGTTTGATACCACGAGCTACACCAACAGCACCTACAAACTTCGGGCCTCAGGGTGGGACAGCGATGCTGAGGGTTTCGCCCTCGCATCAAGCGGATGGTTTGACATCGTCAATCAGGTTCCAGTCATCACGACGTTTACCGTGCTCAACCCCGATGCTGGCAGCGGCACCAGCCTTACCGACCGTGCATGGTTCAACATCGGTGCCCAAGAAGCGTTGTCCTTCCGATGGGGTGCGAGCGATGACGACCTCAAACAAGCAAGCTTGGCCAACGTTCCAGGCCCTGGTGCGCCGGCCACCGACGGGCCGAGCAGCCTGAGTTACGGATGGGACTGGAACAGCGGAAACATGGCTGAAGGAACATGGTCGCCTCGCCTGACCGTCCAGGACCATTCAGGCCTCTCAGCCACCTCAACCCTGTTCATCGGCATCGACCGAACGGGACCCTCCATCGGCAGCGTGACCGTTGGCGATGGAAGTGCTTGGCAGCAATCCAGCACCGTGACCGTTTCTGGCCTCATCGACGAAGCCGACGATGGCCAAGGTTCTGGCGTCGCCAGCATTGACTATGCGCTCGGTGAGAACGCATGGACCTCAACCACCAGCGACTCCATCACGCTTACCCTCAGCGAAGGCGTCCACACCCTCCACCTCCGTGCCGTTGACCGCGTGGGCAACATCGGAGAGAACAGCAGCATCACCGTCCGAGTTGACCAAACAGCGCCCATCGGTCTTTCATGGGCGGTTGACGAGTTGACGACGAGTCGCGTTGGTCCAGCCAACGTCGCCTTCAACGCCGAAGATGCCGATTCAGGCATCGACAATTCCTCCTCATACATCCAGTACGGGTTTGATTCCAACGGTGTGGGCGAAACCCCGGACCTTTCAGGACGATGGTTGACCATGGGCGTGAACGGCCTCTCCGGTCAAGTCGGACTGGCGAGTTGGGCCACCAAATCCCGTCAACATCTGATGCTCCGGGCGATTCTGGTTGATGAAGCGGGCAACTCCTTCACAACCCAAGCGTCTTCCTACCAGATTCTTCCGGGCCTCGACCTGTTTTGGAACGTCAGTCAAACCAACGTTGACCGCATCGTCGTTCGGCCCGGTGAACAAACGGGGAACGTGACCATCACCAGCGTCTTGGAATCCAATGAAGACTACGGTGGAAGCGTCATCGTACGACTTGAAACCGCCCCGGCCGACCGGTCCTCCAACGTGGATTGGACGGTGATGGAAACCCGAAATCTCCCTGCTGGCACGCTTTCCAACAGCACCGAGACCATCGTGTGGCAGTACACCGTGCCTCGTTCAGGTCAGTTTGACCTTCGGCTCGTAATCGACTTTGCCAACGTGATCGACGAATACGATGAGGGCAACAACAACAACTACCTCGTTGTCACGGGAGCCTCCCTTGATGCCCCCGGCCTCGTGCCTTCCTTTGCGCCGTCGCTCTTCGTTCTCGTCTTGGTTGGCTTCGCCCTGTCCCTCCTCCAGCGCAGGACAAGGGATTGAAAAGCATCGGGCCTCACGGCCGACCATGCGCCAGTCGCTTCCACGTGTACCCAAAGACCGCATTGCGGTCATCATCGGTGCCAAGGGGGCGACCAGCAAAGCCATTCGAGAGGCGGCGGGGTGCAAGAAATTCATCATCGACTCGGACTCCGGCGATATCGACGTTGAGTGGGGCGAGCCCGGCACCTACGACCCGGTGAGAGCCATGAAACTGCCCGACGTCGTCAAAGCGATCGGTCGAGGCATGGCGCCCGATGCTGCCATTCGCTTGCTGGATGACGACCACTTCTTCGAGATGGTGGACATCCGAGAATACGTTGGAAAGCGGTCCAACCAACAGCGACGCGTGCGTGCTCGAATCATCGGGCGTCAGGGGAAAATTCGAAAATTGATTGAACAATTGACGAACACCCAAATCAGCATCTACAATTCAACCGTCGTCATCGTCGGTGAGGAAAGCGGGTTGTTCGCTGCACGGCAAGCCATTGAAATGTTGGCCGGAGGCTCCGAACACGGTACGGTCATCGGCTTCCTCGAACGGGACCGGAAGCGTGCACGATTGGAAGGTCGCTCGCTTGATGTCTACGAAGAACGGGCACAAACCGAATCCCCCGGCTCTGGATTCGAGGGCTTGGTTCCTGGACTCGCCGAGATTTCCCAGGAACGTCGAAATCGACGCATGAAGGCATCACAAGTTGACCCTGAGGACGAAGAAGCCGTCACTGAAATGATGGAACTCGCCGATGACGAAGCCATCACGTGGGAAGAGGAATAATCATTCGACGAGTTCGATTTGTTCCACATCGGACAAATCCATGTTCAAGACCTCGTACATCGCTCCAGCAAGGTCCACGTCCAAACCGTTCTTCTGACCCCATTCTACAAGACGAGTGACGTCTCTGACGAGGAATTCTTGCGCTTTGGGATGACTGTCAACAACGCCTTGACCGACGTCGATAACGCAAGCACGGCCTTCATGCCAAAGAATGTTGTAGGGTGAGAAATCACCGTGAACGAGTTTGGCTTTCTGCCACGAGACGGCCAGGAAACGAAGCAGGTCATCGTAGACTTCCTGTGGCCGTTCAATCTCAACGTCTCGGAGTTTCGGCGAAGGAGACGTGGTTGAGCCCAAGTACGCCATGACGAGGACGTTTTTGTGCACGCCCAACGGCTGCGGGACGTTCAATCCCCAACGCGCCAAGCGATTGAGGTTGCGATGTTCTTTACGCACCCACACCTCAACAAGGTCGCGATGCTTTCGCCGCAGACCTGTGAACCGAGGGTCACCTTCGATGTACTGTATGAGGTTCTTGAAAACGGCGTTGGAGGTGTGAAAAATCTTGACGGCCACCGTCTCGCCGGCCAGGTTTGTTCCGTGGAACACGTGGGCTTCTTTGCCTCGGGCCACCGGGAAATCCAACGTGTCAATGACGCCGGATTTCATCATCTTGTAGAGGGCCATCAACGTGAGACGGTCAAACACCTGGTCAAACACACGGCGGTCGACCCAATCGTAGCTCCCCGAGCCCATCGCCCCCTGTATCTTGGCTTCGATGTCCCGAAACATCGTGTTGTAGCGCTTCTCCTTCATCCACTCATAGCGGCCTTCCCGGTCGTTGAGGCCGCTCAGGAATTTATTCTCCTCCGCCCGGTGATGCTCGTCGTCAAGACGTTCAGCAGCAGAACGATGTTTGCGTTGCTTGCGTGATTTACGACCTTTGCGAGGTCGACCGGCCAACTCGTCCCAGTCGTCCTCGTTGACCATGTGTCTTCCTCATCGTCTCAAGCAAACAAGGCGTCGATGTCGTCGTCATCGTCTTCGTCGTCGCCTTCGGGTTCCTCTTCAACGATGTCCTCGACTGCAGCGGGAGACGTTTCAACGGCTTCTGGCTCTTCGGCCTCTTCCGTCTCGTCCTCGCCATCGTCGGCGAAAAGGTCGTCGCTCTCGCCATCATCAGCAAACAAGTCATCGTCGTCGCCATCGTCGGCAAAGAGGTCATCGGCCTCCTCTTCCTCAGCAGCGGGTTCGACATCGTCGTCCATGCTTCCAAAGAGGTCGTCGTGTTCACCGTCGTCATCAACCGAGGCCCCCATGCCGAACATGTCAACATCGTCGGGAAGGACACCTTTGCGTGAGAGGTACATGGCTTGAGTCTTGGTGTAGCGGTGTTTCACGTCCGCTTTTGAATCTTGGAAATCCCAGGGCCAAACGATGATCAAATCGCCTTCACGAACCCATTGACGCCGACGCATCTTACCTGGAATGCGGGCCATACGGGTTTCACCGTCTTCGCAAAGGACGGTTACACGGCGACCTCCAAGGATTTGGGACGCAAGAGCGAACATCTCGTTCACTTTCTTGTTGGGCATTTTGACACGGATTTTACCGTCGCTCGCATCTTCGGGATTCTCAAGACGGGCGAGTTCTTCCACGTCCACCTTTTCCTCAAATCTACGACCCAATCAGTCTCACCTGCTCCTCCCAGCGGTCAACCCTTCTTGAAGTCATCACCCAAAACAAGGGCTGAAGGGGTGTCGAAGGCTTACCAAGCGCCCACAAGGGCATTGGCGGCCGACTCGCACAGCGCAATCAGTTGTCCAGCTCCAACACCGAAGTAAATCGTGGTGATGAAACAAAGGAGGATGGCGAAGCGAACGGGCGTTCCCTTCGGAAGTGCTCCCTCACGACCTTCTTCGGGTTCATGGAAGTACATGACCAGACCCACTCGAAGGTAGTAGAACACGGAGATAGCGGAGTTGATGACCATGAGGAGCGCGAGGAACCATACCCAGTGGATGTCGGCGAAGACAAGGTCGCTGTTGACGGTGACGTCGAGCAAGGCGACCTTGACGATGCCCATGATGACCAGCAACTTGGAGACGAATCCAGAGAGCGGTGGCACACCGGCCAAGGACATCATGAAGATGAACATGGCAGCGGCGAGGAAAGGTTCCCGCTTGGCGAGGCCGCCCAGGGATTCAAGGGTGTGGCCACCCTTTTCGGATTCAAGCAACGATAGAACGAGGAAGGCACCGAGTTTGAAGCACACCAATACCGTGAGGTGGAAGATGAGAGCGGTCACCACGACCAAGGCGGCGTCGTTGCTCATGTCGATGTGGCCGTCTTCCCAGTTGAGGGCGCCGATGGCCGTGATGGCCGCAAGCATGTAGCCAGCGTGGGCCACCGATGAATAGGCCAGCATGCGCTTGGGGTTGGTAGAACCCAATGCAGCGAGGTTACCCCATGTCATGGTGATAACCGAGAGCACGCCCAGAGCCACGAGCCACACGGCTGAACCATCGGTCGCTTCGGGCGAGGCGACCACGAGCAGAATACGAAGCAAACCGAGCACACCCATGGCCTTGCTGGCCGTAGCGAGCACACCGGCAACCGGCGCCGTAGCACCCGCATAAGCATCGGGTGCAGCGAAGTGGAACGGTGCGGCGCTGACCTTGAATCCAAAGCCGACCAACAGCATGCCCAACGCAATGAGTGGAAGGGCTTCCATTCCGTTTTCAGCGAACGCCACGGAAAGGTCGGTGAACTGCAAGGAGCCCGACCAGAGGTAGAGCAAGGACAGGCCGTACAAACCAACACCGGAAGCAACCGAACCGACGATGAAGTACTTCATGCCCGCCTCTGTGCCTTCTTTGCTTTCCTTCATGAACGAGACCAAGACGTAGGTCGAAAACGAAGCCAATTCCAAGCCGATGAAGAGCATGAACAAATCTTGAGCCAGTGCCACCACGGCCATGCCAAGACCGGTCGTGATGAGCAAGATGTAGAAGTCGACTTGGCGTCGGTTGTTGTACAGACCGCTCAAGCTTCGGTCGGCTCGGCTGGTCGCTGGAATACGGTTCACCGAAGAAGATCAACTCAAACATTCGGCTGAACTCATCGATCTGAAGCATCGTGGTGCCGCTTGGTGTGATGATTTGCGTCGTGTTCATGCCTCCGATGAAGGAGACGACCGTGAGGCCAAATGCGATGGTGAAAAACACCGTGGCGAAGAGGCCAGGCAAGCGTGGGTCGCTGTCGAGTTTGCCACGTTGACCGCCGAGGAGCCAAGGAATGCGAATCTGCGTAAGCGGAATACGGAACTTGGCGTCGCCCATGTTCGGAACGATCATCAGCGTAAACAGACCGATGACGAGTACGAATTCAGGGGCGAGAGCGAGCACAAAGCCTTCAGCAAAGGGTTCGATTCGGTCCATATCAGGCACCTCCCAAAATCGGAATCAAAAGCGATTCAAAGAACGCCACTGTCCATCCGTTCATCATGTCCAGCGCAATCCATGGCATGACACCGAAGAGGATGGTGAAGGCCGCCATGATGACCATGGCGAGTTTCTCAGCATCACCGATGTCGGGCACGGCTTGCCCCTTGAGGCTCTCCGGGGGCTGCGTTTCATCGCCGCCCTCGAAGATGGTGCGTTGCATCGACCAGAGGTAGTAGGCCGCCGTGATGGCGAGCACGAAGGCTGGACCGACCATCCACAACACGCTCCATCCCTCTGCGGAAATAAAGTGCCAAAGTGCGAGGAACATCATCAACTCGGCAACGAACCCTGCCAAGAGCGGCAAGCCCAACGAGGCCATCCAGGCGAACATCATTGAGGTCGCCAGCCACGGCGAGTGTTTGGCCATGCCTCGCATGGCTCCAATTTCCATGCTGTGGTAGTGATGTTTGAACGCGCCACAGACAGCGAAGAGCATGGGGCTGATGATGCCGTGGGCGAACATCATGAAGAGGGCTGCAGCCCATCCAAGCGGTTGCATGGTCGCAATGCCGATGAGGATGACCCCCATGTGGGACACTGAGGAATAGGCGACCATTTTCTTCAAATTGGTCTGACCCAAACATACCACGGCTCCCCAAACGAGCGAAATCATACCGAGGGCCATCAACCAGAGTTGGAAGTGTTCGGCAGCGTGGGGGAACATCGCCAGCGGCAGTCTGAACATGCCGTAGGCACCCATCTTCAGCATCACACCAGCCAGCAACATCGAACCACCGGTTGGGGCTTGCACGTGAGCGTCGGGCAACCACGTGTGGAAGGGCACGGAGGGCAGTTTGACGAGGAACCCAATCATTAGCATGACGAAGAGGATCTTCTGCAAACTCTCACCGAGGAACCAGGCGCCACCTGCGTTGGCAGCTTGTGCGTGAGCCGTCAGGGTTGGAATGTCGAACGTTCGTCCGGTCCACGTGCCAGCTCGCGAGAGACCCTCGGGCTGGAGGAAATACACGGTGACGAGACCCAAGAGCATGATGACCGACGCCGTGAAGGTGTAGATGAAGAACTTCTGAGACGCATATTTCCGGTCGTAGCCGCCCCACTTGAGGATGAGGAAGAACATTGGAATCAAGGTCAACTCCCAGAAGACGTAGAACATGAACAGGTCCAGCGCCACGAAGACACCGATGAGCGCACCGCCCATCATGAGAATCAGTGGGAAGTACACGGCGGCGTTTTTCTCATTCCATGTTGCGACGATGGTGATGGGCAACAGGAAGGTCGTCAACCATACCATTGGGAAGGACAAGGCGTCCATGCCCACGCTCCAGTAGATACCAAGTGATTCAATCCACACGGTGCTGTACTCGTAGTTGAACGAACCAAAGGAGAGCGTGGTCCAGTCCAGTGTGCCTTCGATGTATTGGCTTCCAAAGAACATCGCCGTGGTGAGAACGAGCATCACCAAGGAGAGAACAAGCGAAACGAGCCGAATGGTTGGGCCCATTCGCTCTCGAGCCGCAGGGGAAACCGTAGCGACGTAGGCCAGCAACACGATGCTGCTGATGAGGGGCATCCCGACCAGCGGGAGCGAAATCCAATCGGTCGTCAAGCGACCACCCCCCAAATCATGGCGAAGAGGGCCAGTGTACCCACCGCCGCCATCAGGATGTAATCACGTGCGGAGCCCGTGGTGAGGGAGCGCAACTTTGTGGAAAGTTGCTGCGAGGTTCGTTCAATCGTCTTCACGGCACCGTCGATGACCGACGAGTCCGCCTCAGCAGCCTTGAAGGAGAAGGCAGCGACGATCTTGAGCATCGCCATGTCGTAGTAGTGGTCAAAGTACAAACGATTCTCTAGGGCGGTGGCGAAACCGGATTGACCGAAAGACGAGTTGTCCCAGTGGTAGCGACTCTTGACAAACTCATTCACGGCAAAGACCGGACCGAACCACGGAGCGGTCGTTTCGCCCTCGTCGAGGTTGCCGCCGTACAGCGAAAGCGCAAGGCCGGGTCCGACGATGGCACCGAGGAGAATCGCCACATAGGTCAAGACGAAGAAGAAGGAATCGCTGTTGGCGAAGGCGTGCTCCATTTCGTAGACGAAGCCTTCGATGAAGGATTTCTTCCCGTCGAAGAACGGCTTGTAGTACTCATCGGGTGCCCAGTGGGTGAAGCCCATGCTGGCGAGAACGATGGCGCCCAGACTCATGAACGTCAAGATGAACAGCGGCGTCTTGATCCACGTGTTGGTTGGATGGACGTGCGCTGCCACGTCGGTCTTGGGTGAACCTGCAAAGGTCTTCAGCCACATCCGGGACATGTAGAAGCCGGTCATGGCAGCGCCGAGCAGCACGCACATGGCAGGGTAGAAGAATCGGGGGTCGTCAAGAGCGACACGCCACGTGTTGGCGATGATGCCTTCTTTTGACCAGAAACCACCGATGAGCGGGAAGCCCATGATGGAGAGCGAACCAACGAGCATGGCGGTAGCGGTCAGCGGCATCTTGGAAGCCAAACCGCCCATGTTTTCCATGGATTGGGCGTCGAACTCGTCGTGGTGGTCGTGATGGTCGTCGCCAGCCAGCGAAGCAAGATGCACACGGCCGAGGGTCAGTTCCAACTCTGGAACGTTGATCTTGCCGTTGCCGTCCATGTCAAGCGCCTTCATCAGCGGTTCCATTTCCCACGGTGGAAGGTCGGCGATGTCGGCGTTCTTGAGCGCCGTTTGGAATTCATAGGTGTCGATTTCACCCGACTGGTCCAAGTCGATGGAATTGAAGAACCCAAACACCGATTGCCCTGTATCGGCCAGATAGTTGGCCAACATCAGCAGTTCTTCTGGGTCTTCGTCATGATGGTGGTCATCGTGAGGATGGAGATGGTGGTGAGCATGATGCACTTCGTGAATCACCGCTCCACTCGCCATGAAGAGCATGCCTTTGGCCATGGCGTGGTTGAACAGATGGAAGAGGGCGGCACCAAAGGCCACGATGACGATGCCGTGGTTGACATAATAGTCGGGGTTCTTGCTTCCATCAGCGAGGTACTCGTGCCAGTGCAAGGTGTTGGCCAAGTAGAGGGCGGCACCAAGTCCCGTGAAGATGTAAGCGAGTTGCGACATCGTGGAGTAGGCGAGCACCTTCTTCAGGTCGTGCTGAACGAAGGCGATGGCGGCGGCCATAACGGCCGTCGTACCACCGATGGCAGCGATGATGAAGGCCAGGTCAGCCAGCTCGCCGTGCATGGACTCCGCTCCGAAGAAGGGGAACATACGGGCGACAAGGTAGAGGCCTGCGTTGACCATCGTAGCGGCGTGAATGAGGGCGGAAACGGGGGTCGGTCCTTCCATAGCATCGGGGAGCCAGACGTGAAGCGGGAATTGGGCCGATTTACCAACAGCACCGATGAACATCAGGCCGAGGGCCCATGCAAGTGTACCTGAATTGGAAGCGGCGACCTTGTCGATGAGTTCGGGGTCGAAGACCACGGCGTAGTCCAAAGCACCCAAACCTGAGGCAGGGTCCACGTGGGGGTGGAACAAGGTCCAGAGCATGGCCAGACCGACCATGAGGAACACGTCGCCGACACGGGTTGTAAGGAAGGCCTTCTTGGCAGCGTAGGCTGCGCTTGGTCGTTCGTAGTAGAATCCGATGAGCAAGTAGGAACACAGACCCATCAGTTCCCAGAAGATGAACAGCCAGAGGAACGAGTCGGCGAGCACCATACCGAGCATGCCGGAACAGAACAGCACGAACTCCGCATAGAACCGGTGGTTGCGGTTGTCGTTGATTGGGTCGGTGTTCATGTAGCCAATGGCAAAGGTGTTGATGAGCAGGCACAGGAACGAGGCGATGAAGAGCAGCATCACGGTGACGTGGTCGATGTAAACTCCAAAGCCGAGCGAGATTTCTCGCACCGTGGTTTGACCTGAATCCCACATGCCAGAGGTGAACCAGGTCCACTTTTCGGTCTCACCAGCGCCACTGCCGCCGATGAAATCCGTGATGAGCCACAACGACAGCAACAGGCTGCTCGCCATGACGGGGAGGGCGATGAGACCGCCTTCCTTGAGGCCCTCTTTCCACGTCTTGTTGCCGTTGAAGAGCTTCCCGAGGAACAATATCACGGGGAACGCCAACATGGGCAACAAGAGGATGTAGGGTGCGTATTCCAACGCTGTGCTTTCGACGACTTCTGTACTTCCTGAACCTGCCATCATCTCACCTCAGTTCTTCAGGACGTTGACGTCGTCCAGCGTAATCGATTCATGTTGGCCGTACATGGCAAGGAAGATGGCCAAACCAATCGCCACCTCACTGGCAGCGATGGCAATGGCGAAGATGGTGTAGACCCATCCCGTCGTATCACCGTGCTGCACGGCGGCGGCAGCGAACTGCATGTTCGCTGCGTTGAGCATCAATTCAATGCACATCAAGACGATGATGGCGTTCTTTCGGGTGAAGGCACCGGCCAAGCCGATGACGAACAAGAGCGCTGAGAGACCGGAAACCCATGCTGGATCGATCATTCTTCTTCACCTCCAAACTCCCACAGGAGATTTTCCATTCGTTCATCACGAACGAGGTAAGCGGCACCCATCATGGCCATGGCCATTAGAAGTCCGAGAACCAAGAGCGCAAAGCCCCACTCGGTCAGCAAAGAATCGGCCAGACCGGCGGTTGTGGGCGTGGTCGTTGCGGGGTCGGCCCAGACGCTGTCATCGTTGAGCACGGCCACGAGAATGAAACCAAGCGCCAACAAACCGAGACGAGTGAACAACGAAGTGAACTTCATTCAAAGTCCTCCTCGAGAATTTGCCGTCGGGTCAGCATGATGCCGAACAGCACCACCAACCCGACGCTGGCCAAGTAGACCAGGATTTGAATGGCGGCAAGGAATTCAGCCCCCAGCAGGATGAAAATGCCGGAGACCGCCATGAAACAGAAAATGAGCGAGAGCATCGAGTGGGCCACTCGCTGAGCAAAGATGAGGCCAAGCGCTCCTCCGAGCGTGATGGCTGCAAACAGGAAGAACACACCGGTTTCGGCAGCGCTGGCCACGTCCATCTCAAGCATCCCCCTTGACGGTCTGTTCAAGCAATGCTTGGCCTGATTGGCCCATTCATCGCGCTTGACTCGGCCGGGGAAGAACTCGATCGCTTCGTTGACTTGGTCCTCCAGTTCACTGGTCATCTTGCTGATTTGGGAGAAGGTGTAGATGCCAAGAGCGTTCAATTTCTCTTCG
>JBMYQB010000020.1:0-29515 GCA_049600935.1 Candidatus Poseidonia sp. | reverse complement strand
GAAAAAACAAATGGCGGAAATCGTTTACTTGGATTCTCCAATGGAATCCGAGGCGCTGTATGAGCGGCTTTGCCCGCCCGTTCGTCAGTGGTTTAGAGATAAATTTCCTGATTTTACTCGTCCCCAAAAACTCGCCATTCCCGCTATCATGGACAAAGACCACCTGCTTCTTTGTTCGCCTACCGGTTCGGGTAAGACCCTCACGGCGTTTCTGACGGTGATTGACCAGTTGGTGCGCCTGGCCCTTGACAAGAAGTTGGAAAAGAAGGTTCACGCCATTTACATCTCGCCCATCAAAGCCCTCGCCAACGATATTCAACGCAATTTGATTGGCCCACTGAATGAAATCACCGAGCACTATCTTCCCGACCGCGCTCAAGAAATTCGAGTTGGCCTTCGTACCGGTGACACCTCGCAATCCGACCGACAGAAAATGTTGCGAAACCCACCCCACATTCTCATCACAACGCCTGAAAGCCTCGCCATCGCCATCACTTCGCCTCGTTTCCAACCCATCGTCAGCGAAGTTGAGTACATGATCATTGATGAGTTGCACTCCATGGTTTCGACCAAGCGTGGCGTTCACCTTTCGCTCACCCTCTCCCTGTTGGATTCGCTCTTGATGAACCCCGTCCAACGCATCGGTATTTCCGCTACCATGGAGCCTCTTGAAACGGTCGCCGAATACCTTGTGAGCAGCGACGACCGAGAAGCAAGAGGGAAACCAACCTCGGTGTCCATTGCTAAAATTTCAGGTTCAAGGGAACTGGATTTGGACATTCTCATCACGCATCCAAAATTCAGCGACCTTTCGATGGTGAAGGTGCTTGAATACAACATTGAGGCCATCGCTGACCTCATCAGTGCACATACCACCACGCTGGTCTTCGCAAACACCAGAAAAATGACAGAAACCATCGTGCAAAAACTTCGGCCATTCCTCGGAGATTTGGTTGCAGGCCATCACGGTTCGATGGACAAAAACATCCGACTGGATGTTGAAAAGCGACTCAAATACGGTCATTTGCGTGCCGTCGTCACGTCCTCGTCGTTGGAAATGGGTATTGACATCGGGTCGGTTGACCTCGTGTTGCAGGTTGGCAGTCCAGGAGATATTGCCACCGCACTCCAGCGTATCGGTCGTGCTGGCCACCACGTGGGTGGTATCCCTCGTGCTCGATTTTTACCGACCAGCGTTGACGATCTCATTGAATTGGCTGCGTTGCAAGCCGCCATCCAAACGGGAGATATGGACCGATTGGACTTTCCACAAAACTGCCTGGACGTTGTCGCCCAGTTCATCATCGGTTTGGTCATCATCAACGAACTTGACATTGACGAGGCCTTCGAAATCATTGTGAATTCGTGGTCTTATCGCAATTTTGAGTACGATGATTTCATTGAAGTCTTGGACATGCTCGAGGAAGAGCGTCGGATTTGGATCGACTGGGAAGAGAACATTTTCGGAAAACGCGGCTATTCCCGAATGATTTACTACACCAACATCGGTACCATCGCTCCCGACAATTCCTATCTTGTGTTCAATGCCGAAGGCAGTATTCTCGGAAAATTGTCCGGTTCCTTCGTCTCCAACCTGCGAACAGGAGACGTGATTCTTCTCGGTGGTTCGACCTACCGTGTGACCAACATACAGGGCACCAGGGTCAACGTGACCAGCGTGACGGGCCATCGACCAACCATCCCCTCCTGGTCCGGTGAAGCGCGAAGTCGGAGCCGTGAACTTTCCCAAGCACTTTTGGATTTGATAGGCCACTGCATCATTTCGCTTCGCCGAGAGCAGGACCCAAGGATTCTCCTTCGGGATGTTTACGGTCTCTCGAACGAGGTCTCCAATGCCATTGCACGCCATTTAGAAGAGCACTCTATAGATTCATTCCAGGTGCCTGACTCACGACGTATATTGGTTGAACAGGTCATCAGCGGAGCCTTTCCAACCTACATGATCACCACGTGCCGTGGGCGTGGATTCAACACCGCCCTCGGCTATTTCATGGCTGGATTGGCCGAGGCCAGCAACATCGCTGTGATTGAGATGTCGTTCGATGAGAACGGGTTGCTGCTCAAAACTTCGCAGGAGGTTGACCCGGGTGAAATGTACACGGCGTTTAGGGAAAACAACCATCTCGAGGTCATTGAACGCTACATCATTAACACACAAATTTTTGCAAAACGTTTCCGAGAAGTATCGGGGCGTTCCCTCATCATACCAAAGCGAATGGGTGCGGAAGAAATCAGCCCTCAGCAATTCCAGCAGCGTGCAGAGGCTTTGCTGCAAAAACACCGCACGATGGACGGCAGCCTGTTGATGCGGGAGGCCAAAAACGAGATCATGTTCGGGGATATCGACCTTATCGGTCTTGAGCACTTCCTCAATGCATGTGTTGCCGGCGATGCTCGAATCGTCCACACCAAGGTCGTCGTTCCTTCAAGGTTGGGCATGTCGTTGTTCATGTCGGCCTTTGAAGATTTGATGTCGATGAAAACCCGGGCCTTCCTCGTCAAAGACATTGACCCCAGCATCCTCCAACGTTTGCTGGGTACACGTTCATTGGCCACGGAACTCTCAAGCGAACAACTCTCAACCTATTACGCTGACAAGGCTCCAGTTCCAACAAACGCCAAAGAGCTCTTCAGATTGATGAGCCATGGTGGTGGACTTGACCGTGAATTCCACAACCCGCTGTACAAAGAGAAATTGGCGAACATTCCGTTGGAAACGGTCCGTGGTTGGGTTGAGGAACTTTGTCAGTCAGGGCAAATCACAAAGATTGACGGGACGGGTCAAGAAGAACTGGACGGGAAATGGTTTGCCCCTTACATGGCGGAAATCCACGGCACCCTTGGGTGCCTTGCGGTAGCTGGCGGCAAAGAGGTCGAAAACCTCCTCGAACTTCATACCAAAGGTCTGACGTACAAAGTTGCCACGGCCTTTGAAGGTACCAAACCCACTATGTGGGAGGAGCGTTCCTTGGGCGACCCTCAGGAAGCACTGCGGGTCAAAATCATCGAGATGTTGGGCTCTGAGGGACCGAAGACCTCGGAGGAGATGGTCGAACGTCTTCCCTTCCCACAATCGCTTATCGAGCGAAATCTTCACCAGTTGGAAGGGCGCAATGTCATTTCCGTTGGCTTCTTTCTCCAAACAAACGACGCTGAATACATTCTGAAAATCGACGAGCATCGTCTGACAGGAGGAGAAGAAGAAGTCGTTGAATACCGTTGGATTCAGAACATGGTGCTCGACAAATCATTCCATCAATACGGCGATAGTTTCACGGCGTTCAACGAGCACGTTTTGTTCCAAAAGCAGCAAGAATTGCTCTATCGTGTCAACGAATTTGCGTTCAACGATTGGACCGATGTCCAACTGGATTCGGATGTTATCATGGGCCGTTTGCTTCACAACCGAATTGGCTACACCACCAAACGGAACATACCCATGCTTCTCGGTCTCAAGCCCGAGCCGTGGATAGGGCCGATGGAGGAGGAGATTCTCAGCAAAATTCCACCCGGTGAAAACGTCACTCGACAAGAAATCATGCAAGGTTATCCAAAAGGGGATGAGCACAAATCTCTCCAACGGGACCTCAAAAACGCGCTCAATAATTTGGAGCGGCAGATGTTGGTGGTCAAGCAATTCGAAGAGGTTGCAGGGCGACGCCGAAGACTCTCCTTGTTCCATAGAGTCCAGGACGTCTATCCAACGTTGTCCTTTGAAGATGCGCTTGAAGAAGTGGTTCGTCGAATGGGTCCCGTCAAGGCCAGTACGCTTCGATTCTACGTCTCTCGCAGTTTCGAGGACCTGACGGTTGCGCTCATGAACCTCGAAAAGTCGGGACGGATTGCCAAAGTGATGGCGCTGGTTCCCGAACCCGAGGCCTTCTTTTGTGCGCCCGACGAGGTAGACGACTTGATGCGTCCTCGGCGTGAGGACCGTACCGTTCGCATTCTCACACAATCCGACCCCTATGTCTCCCGTTTCATTTGGGAAGTACGCAGCGTGTTGGACCGTGGGTGGTATCTCCCGATTTTCAAAGGCGTTGACCCCATCGGCAAGGTGTTGATGTTCAAAGTCAACGACTATCTCGAAATCAAGGACCTTCACGTCCCGACGGCTTACCTGGATGAATTCTGTGAAGCCTTTGAGGTCCTCCTTGAGAACCACGCAGCTCAACTGGTGGATGTATCGGTCCTCTCGAATTTCAACAGCGAACCGATCACCTCCCTCGATGAAACGACGCGGAAAGCACTGGAGGGTATCGGTTTCAAAATGACGGGCGAACGCATGATTCGTGGTGCAGTGGTCGACCCGCAACCCCGTGAAATAGCGGAGCGTGCCCTGTTCCACAAACACCATCTCCATCAGTCCACACGGCATGAAAATGAAATTATGGCCCTCAAGAAAGTCGATGAAATCCGTGATGATTTCGCCTTGCGGGGACGCAGTGAACTTTACCGGGTTGACCTGAAGAGCATGGCCAGCGCACATCGGCTCCATCAAGGCATCAACTTGCGAGGCCATCAAGTATGGGCGTCGTATGAGCACTTCCAAAATATTCTCGCCATTCGAAACATACCGGCTGACGAGGAATTATGGGATATTGTTGAATTCTTTAGCAGCCACTCCGACCCCAACCTGTTCAAAGAACGGCATGCACTGTCCCAATCCGAGTTCCGAAAATTGATTCAACCTCTCGTCAAAACGGGCCACATCGTCCAGGACTTCCGGGGTGGATTCCGAAGTGTCTTTGTCCCTGAAGGTGTAGATAGGGCAGAGTTACGCAAGGAATACATCAGAAATTTGGTTGAGAAATTCCCCGTCATCACCTTGCGTCAAATGACACAATTGGCCGGACCATCGTTCAAACCTGAAGAACTCAAGGCGGTTCTCAACACCTTCGAGGAGGACGGGACGCTCATCAAGGGCTTCCTCATTGAGGATTTCCACCAAGTCTGCTGGGGAAGAAAGGAACTCTTGGAGGAAGCCCGTTCCATTCCATCAATTCGTGATTTCGTTTTGCCACCCTCCGATCCTATCGCGCCGTATTTCACGGACATCATGAAGGAGCGGTTTGGCTTTGGCTCGGCTTATCTTGTCTTTAGAAACGCTGAACCCGTGGCGGCCTTCAAGGCCAATACCAGAAACAAGATCATCGACGTCAAGGATTACGAGGGCTCGGAAAAGGCATGGCGAATCGTCAAAGAGTTCGCATGGGAGCATCAAATGCCCCTTCAAACCGAACTGCGCATTGGTGGGAAGAAACTGCAGTGATCATTCACGAGTGGAACTTCTCACCAAGATAGGTGCAAATCTGTTCAAGGAAGGCGACGTCCTCTGACGAGAACGCAGCGGGTGTGTCTGAATCAACATCGAGGACCGCCACGACAGCACCCGTACTGTCTTTGACCGGAACCACGACTTCGCTGTTGGTGCTTGAACTGCAGGCAATGTGTTCCGGACGAGCGTGCACATCGGGGACATCCTGTGTTTCTCCGGTTCGAGCCGCAGCCCCGCATATGCCTTTGTCAAACGGGATGTACAGACAACCATGTCCGCCTTGATAGGGGCCGATTTTGAGCACATTAGGCTGGGTGGTTCGGTAGAAACCCGTCCAGTGAAAGTGCTCGAACGCATGGTGAAGTTCACATGCAACGGTGGCCATGGCGGCCACCCAGTCGTCTTCATTCTCGAGCAAGGCTCGGATTCTCAGGTTGACCTCGTTGTGCATGCCCAACCCTCAAAGGGGCTGTATTTGAAACCTTGATGATTCCCCAGCGACCATAATCCCTCTGTCATGACACCATGTCGTTGATATAGGAACTCAACATGGTCTCTCTCATGAAGAAGGCCTTGTTGCTTGTTTCTCTTTTCCTCATCAGCCTTGGTTCACCGTTGCTGTTGAGCGTCGGTGCCGATACCCATGAGGAAGATGGGATGGGCGTGCTATTCACTGCTGTGAATCCGGTCAACAGCAACACCTACCACCTTCTCACAGCCTCTTCTTGGGAGGATGCAGCATCCTACGCAAGGTCCCTGGACGGGTTTTTGGTGACCGTTGACGATGAAGATGAAAACACCTGGTTGTTTGATACCTTTGCCTCTTGGAACAATCAATCTCGTCACCTCTGGACCGGTCTCTCGGACGCATCGAGCGAAGGCCAGTATCGCTGGCACGACGGCACCCCGTTCTTGTACAGAAACTGGGGTGAAGCCCAACCTTCCGAGGGCGGTGATGAACACTATGTCCACATTGCCGGCACCAACATGGGGAACATTGACCCGGGTACGTGGAACGATTTGGAAAACAATCCCCAATACTTCCCCGTCTACGGCGTCGTAGAAATTGGTCCGGGCGCTGATTATGCCCTTCGCTTTGATGGCGGTTCCGACCACATCCTGCTCGACCACGATGATGGATTGGACATGACGAACATGACTCACTTGGAACTTTCAGCTTGGATTTACCCTTACGAGGTTGAAGGCAATCAGTTTATTCTCATGAAAGGGGATTATGGATGGGGCATGTATTTGTCCGACGACCGTGTTGCCTTTTCCTCAGAATACAGCCTCTCTCGCCATCCCGTTTCCAACGGGACCGTTGAGGTTGACACATGGTCGCATGTTGAAGTTCATGTCGTGGTCGGTGAAGGATACACGTTCCAAATCAACGGTGAAGAAGCGGGGGTGGTCCTTGATGAGGACGCCTCCATCCCGCTCGGTGATTTTGGTTCAAACGACTGCTATGAAAACGGCCTCAGTTGTGATGAACTCTACATTGCGAGAATGGGTGCGGGCTGTGATTGCTCGCACTTTGCGGGGGCTCTTGACAACATCACCGTTCGTTCGGGCCTCGATGCGACGTCGATTGAAGAGCGCATTCACTTTGATTTCCCCGAGGGTGAGGGCGTAGAGACGTGGGATTCGACGGGCGAACGCATGGCCAGCATCGAGGGTGCTGATTGGGTCATGCCCGATGGAAGCATTGTTGCGCAGGCGGTTGAATTGTTCATTGGTGAGGGCCACGAGATTGATTTTGCTGCTGAAGGCGATACCCTTCTGTTCTTTGTTGAAATTGAGGCATACACACGAGACCTGTTTTGGTATTCATACTCCTTCAAATTTGATGATTTTGAAGAAGCTGCTGAATACACCGTGTATGCACAATCAAACGAAATCCCAGACGAATGGAACCACGATACGGTTTCCTACGGCGAGTGGGGCTTCCTCTACGACGAATGGTCATGGCCTGCTGAAGGCGTGATGTGGTTCACGATGATTCTTGACACCGACGTTGAGGACTTGTACATTGAATTGGATGCTGACATTGCAGACCCGCCACCCACCTTGGACGAAATGACGGAATTGAAGGAGAGCATCCCCGTCACCAATCAGGTGGTGAACTGGGATTCCTACAACAACGGGGATGTCAACATGAATTTCTACTATGTGAACGTCACAGAGCCACTCGCAGATCTTCGCATTCGTACCTACGGTGGACAAGGGAACGTTGACCTCGGTATTTCTTACTACAGTCCACCCGAGCCAATGATGTGGTGGGATGAGGAACCCGATGTTGACGAAGAAGGAAAAGTGGGTGAACCCGATGAACCCGTCGCCGTCATGGAAGCGTGGTCGACCGGCCCTGGAAACGAAGAGGAAGTTCACCTGTTCGACCTTGAACCAGGCTTGTACTACATCTCAGCCTATTCCTTCCGAAACGCCCGAGAATTTACCATCGTTGCAGATTTCGTTTATCCTCCAGAAAACGTCGAGCCCGAAGACGCCATCACGCTAACACCGGGCGTGGAATACGGTTTGTTGAGTGGGTACCGCGGCCTTTCTCAATACTTCAAGGTCGAGGTGCCTCAAGGGACGGAACGCTTGGTGGTTGACTTGAGTGACGGCGCTGGCGAGGCCTCGCTGTACATGCGTCTTGACCAAGCTCCAACGACGTCCACTTACGAACACCATTCCACCGCAGATGGCGCCGGCGATCGCATCGCATTCAACGACCCAACACCGGGTTGGTGGTACATTCTTCTCACATCTGAATCCGCCTTTACCGGCGTGAACATCGTTGCAGAATTTGCTGACCGCTACGTTTGGGAATACGATGGAACCCCCATTGAACTCTACCAGGATGAACCACTTGAAGGCATCAGCGTTGCGAAAGGTGGCGAGGTGTTCTTCTACGCGACCCTCGAAGAGCCCGGGAACGTGTTTTCCATCGAGGCTTACGGGGGCTCTGGCGACATCATGCTCACGCTAGAGGGTGTTCAATTCGAAATGGAATTTACCGATGGTGGTGGTCGTCCAGGACCAGGATTTGGCATGGACATCACCACGTCTGAATTTGCCATGAGCAGTGGCAAGGAAGGAACGAATCACAAAATGACAGTTGAGTTCCCAATGAACGGCCGCATGGATATCACCGTCCTCGGACTTTCGGATTCAGAAGACATCACCATCGTTGCCCGGTGGGATGTGAGCGATGTTCCAGTTGACCCTATTGAGCCTGGTGATGATAACGAACCTGCGAGCGTTGGCACATGCGCAGAGGAAGCGACAATCCTGTTCGAGGAGGTTGACCTCAACAGCGATGGTTTGCTCGACGAACGAGAGATCAAGTCCAGCGACCTCCTGTCCGAAGACGCCAAAGCGATTGACCTCAACGGCGATGGATTGTTTGAGTACCGAGAAGTGCTTCAGTTTGCATGCACGTGCTCCAACGAATTGAACATCGTCTTTGAATCGTTTTCAGTCGGACGCAACAGGGTCACGTTGGCGGCCCTGGAAGGCCATCCTTGGGAAAACGAATACAACTTTGATCTTGTCAACGTCAACGATGATACCTACATTGACAGAGAGGAACTGGACTTGCTCGTTGTTGTCTGTGAAACGGTGTACGACGCCTTTGACGGCGACGGGGATGGTGTTCCTGATGAGATTGATGCCTTCCCCGACGACCCTACGGAAACGAAAGACACGGACGGGGACGGCGTGGGCGACAATGCTGACATCGTGGCGAGTGTTTCAAACGACATCATCTACGCCTCGGCAGGTGCCCTGTTCTTTGTGTTGGCTGCGCTCTTGCTTGGTTTCCTGCGCAGCGGCCGCAACAAGAACGATGGTGGCGAGATGTGGGCTGAAGGCGACCAAATGAGTGAAGCGGCCTTCGCCGATTCTCCATCAATGAATTACGGAAAAGAACCGCTTGATTTTGAATCAGCCATGATGGTTACCTCTACGACCACCCCGGAACCTACGGTCGAATCCGCTGTTCCATCCACCGGCATTCCAACAGAAGAAGCACCTCATCCCGACCTGATGGGCATGATGCTTGACGGTATCGAGACCATTGAATATCCAACAGGCAGTGGAGAAATTTGGGTTCGCCCGTCGCCTGATGAGGCATGGTCGCCCAAGGAATGAGCGGACAAGACTGATACGCTGGATGCAGAGGGGATGTTGCCCCTGTAGTGTAGTGGATATCACCCCGGCCTCCGGAGCCAGGAACCCGCGTTCGAATCGCGGCAGGGGCGCTTAATCAACGACGAATCCATCCCACCTTCGCATATAGTCAATGAAGGTTGGATTCAAGTGTGCCTCGGCCAGCTGCTCTGGTGTGAACGGTGGTTTTGTTGGACCCACAGCCTCTTCGACAAGGTAGGAGGGCCAGTCTGGGTGAGCAATGCCAGCACGGGCAACACCCACAAAATCTCCGCCTTGCGACATGGCCTCGTGGGCATCATCCTTGTCCCACACGGCACCTGTGGTGATGAGGGGAATATCTTCCTTCACAACTTGGCGAAAATGGGTGGTGTATGGCAAGGTCTCCCCGCCATGAGTTCCTGTTTCCGCAATGTCCCAACAGGACACATGGACAAAATCAAGCTCCATCTTGTTGCAAAGGCGGGTCGTCTCCAAGGCATCTTCCAAATCCATCCCGCATGAAGAAAGCACGGGTGAAAGGCGAACACCGACCAGAAACGTTGGCCCCGTGCATCTGCGGACTTCACGAACAATTTCATCCAAAAACCGTGTTCGCTTGACTTGATCTCCCCCCCATTGGTCCTCTCGTTGATTGGTTGCTGACCCAAGAAATTGTGCAATAAGGTAGCCGTGTGCACCGTGGAGTTCAACACCGTGAAATCCAGCAGCCTCGCATCGCTTCGCCGCCTGACCGAAGGCTTTGATGGTCGTCTCAATCTCATCATTTTCCATCGCTCTGCTTACGCCGAGTCCCTTACCCAACTCGTTGATTGATGCTGATTTTGGCTGAAAACCTGTCAGCGATTCCGGTGCTCGCATGCCTCCGTGGAAGAGTTGGACGAGACCAACGCCACCGTGAGCCTTGATGGCGTCCGCAAGCGATGTCAAGCCTTCGAGATGGTCGTCCGACCATGTTCCGAATTCACCCTCCCAGCCTTTGCCGTCTGCTTGGACGTTGGTGGCCGCCGTGGTGATGATACCAAATGCGCCCTTGCTTCTGGCTTCAAGCCACTGAATTTCATCTTCGGACAATCGTCCGTCGTCATGGCTCTGTTTGTTGGTCATCGCCGCTAACACGGTCCGATTTCGAACGCTGAGGGAGCCCCGTGCGAACACGAAGGGCTCCAACGCTGGATGCATGCAGATCCATCTCAGCGGCCCCCATCATTCTTTCCAACCACAGGCCTCATGAATTCACGGCGAGTGCACGACGACAGGCAGGCATGATCTAGTGGTTATGATGGGAGGTTCCCAACCTCTCAACCCGGGTTCGACTCCCGGTGTCTGCATCGCTCAGGATGAAGGTCGTCTTGTTGAACCGGTGAGTGCGAGAATGTTCCGATGCATCTTCGGAAGCATCTCAAACATGATGAGAGCCAACAGGAACATGGCAAACAAACTCACAAACCGTGCGATGTAACTGTGTCCGAATTCAAAAACACTCAGTCCCCAAAGATTCCACTGCGTGTAATTCATGTGCATCCAAATCAGTCCGGCGTTGCGGAACACGTTGAGGGCATGGATGGTTGGGATGACAAGGAGGAGTGCTCTGACACGCTTTTTCCACGACATGTTCAGTACGGCGATGGCGCCGATGAAGAGCACCATGGATTGGATGGCGGTACACGCGAGGACGAAGTTGATGCCAATCATCCCGCCATCGGCGAGAAGGAGTTCGGATTGGAACGCGTATTCACCAGAAAAATCAGTCGCAAACCATCGGTTGCCGTCCCAATCTTCCCAACGTACGCGTCCTGATGGATCGTTGACCCACGTTGTCCCAATTTCGATGTTCTGCCCGGTGGCGAATCCGAGGAACCAAGCGGATTGGGATGCGACAAACCAGATGGCAAGCACGCTGAGATAGGGGACATAGGAAATGAGGAGATAGGGGCCGCCTGCAAAGGCGACGGTTCCTCTGGCCCAAACAATGGCTTCTTTTCGGTCACCTGTAGCTTCGTGCTCCCACCACGCTGCGAGACAACTGAGGGGAAGGGTGAGCGCTGACATAACGGTGAGTATGGGGTCATTGTGGGCGTGGTAGGTCCATGCCTGGCTAAAGAAGTAGAATCCAACCATCAACCAGCCGAGTTGAGAGACTCGAAGCAGGTTTTGTTGGCGTTTCCACCATGAAAAACCGAGGAACACCATCCCGAGTGCCCCAATGAGCGTGGCGGTTTCCCGTTCAACGAGCACAGGCAAACCGAGGAGGTGATGGGCTATCAAGGTCTCCAACACAGAACAAAGGCCATGAGGGTCCACCTTGAGGGCTGTCCATGGACGGGCCCTTTGTTCAAATGGCTCCGTCCGCATCGTTTCAGGACAGGACGAAATCGCCGATTGCTTTCCTTGACAGAGACGGTGTCATCAACCTTGGCAAATCCGGCTACGTCAACTCACCAGCCGAAGTAACCTTGTTGGAAGGAGCCGCCAATGTCATTGCTGACTTACGTCGTCGAGGATACCTGATTTGTGTCGTAACCAATCAATCCCCCATCGCTCGAGGACTGTGGGGTCCAGAGGCGTTGCGAGCCATTCATGAAGAAGTACAATCACAACTTTACGCTCAGAACGAGGAAGCCCATATTGATGCGTACATGACCTGCCCTCACCGGTATGAAGACCGCTGTGGTTGCAGAAAACCCTCTCCTGGCATGCTGATTCTGGGACACCATCTTCTTCGCTTAGACGAGACCGATGCTCATTCACTTGTGCCTCAGCAACATTCCATCGAACCTCCATCCGTGAACTGGTGGGGTCAAAAGCCAACACCGCCCCATGCCCTTGACTTGATGGTGGGTGATCGCCGTTCTGACATGGGGGCCGGCTGGGCCTTTGGTGCGCGTCTTTTTCGAGTCTCCAAAACCATCGGGCTTGGATTGGTCGGCGACCGAGTGCACGATGACGGTGATTTTGGCGATGACTTTCAACCGTAGGTGAGTGCATGGGATGGCTTGGCTTGGACGATACGGATTCCCTAAGCGGTGGGTGCACCACGGCCGCCTTTCATGCACTCCTCAACGGCCTGCCAGATGGAATTACGCACGGCATGCCTCGACTGGTGCGCCTTTGGCCGTTTGCGCAACGCCGAACGCGAGGGAATGCAGCCTTAGCGGTTGAGCTGAACACGGTGGATGAATCAACCCTGTTTGACCACCTGGACGCATGGTGGAAGGAGCATTTGGAACCACTCGATGGACTGGTCGAGGATTCAACCCTCTCCGACCGAAAACAAACTCCTGCTAGCCCGGGGATGGTCTTCTACCATTCTTCGCCTCCACCCGAATTTTATTGGAACGCTGTCCGCAGAGAGGTTCGTCTGGATGAGGTTCCATCACCCGACCGAGCATGGGGGGGATACGGCAGAATTGGGGCTGCTGCCGCCGCAGCATGGCCAGCGCACCAACCGACATGGGAGGCGATTGCCTGGCGTGCAGATTTGAACGCTAACGCTGCACGCCGCGTGGACCATGAAGCTGTGGTTGAGGTGGATGGTTGGGATGAAGTTGTTTTTTCACGAGACCCTCGCCGAGGGACGAACCTCATTGCCCCGAGAGGTCCTTCCCCAGTGCTGTTTGGTGTTCGTGCAACGAGTGCCTCAGCAGCCGAACGAGCATGCATCCGAGTGACTCAGGGCCCTGGGACTGAAGAGGTGGCTGGTTGGCGAGTCTTTGAGACAAATCAAGCGAGCGGTGACCATCTTCCTCCGCCTTCAATGCACGAGGTTGGGGGCATTGAGACGCACCCTGTTCGAAAGCATGCTCGCATTCACACAGAGGGCCTCGTCATCAATGTCTACGCTGAAGGAGGTCCCGTGAACGCTCTTGCGCGATGGCTGGTGCCTGGCGATGTCATTTCTGTGGCAGGACTGATTCACCCTGATGGTAGCCTGCACGCCGAACGCATGAAGGTGGAATCGTGGGTGGCAAGAGGGCGAACTCGTCCCCTTTGTGTTCCGTGCAATGTTCGGCTGAAAAGCATGGGCTCAGGTCAGGGTTTACGATGTCCATCGTGCAAGGAACGGAGTCAAGATGTTTGGGTGGAGGTCCCGACCAAACCTCCGCACTTGGGATGGGTGGAGCCTCCCGTCGATGCTCGTCGACACCTCGCTCGACCCTTGGCTTGGGAAGAACTGGCCGACGACAGGTAAGCCCTGCAAAACGATGAAAAGGAACGGTGTCCAGTTCCGACCATGGAGCCAGAGACCACGAAGAACATCGCTTACGCCATCATGGGTCTGAGTTTGCTGCTGATGGTTTGGTTCATCAGCCAGAGGGCCATGAAAAACCGCACCTCGATGCTCGAATCCAGCGGTCCCAAAATCGCCGGACAAGATGAGATGGACGGCGGCGCTCGAAATCCTCAACAATTTGACGAGCCGGACGAGGATGCTCTTGAGGAAATGGCCAAACTCCTCGGTGAAGATGACGACTCAGACGACGAAGCCTGAATCTTCGATACGAAGTTCTTGGGTAGTTTCTCCCCTAACAAGGGTGCGCAGGGAGTTGGACGTTCCACGCCATAGGCGCCAAATCTCGTATCCGTTCTTTTTCATCGCCTCGGCCGAGCGTGCAATGATGGGGTCGTCGCTTGCTCCGCTGGCATCAACGCTTCCTTTGGATATGAGGAGGACGGTGGCCGTTGTTGGACATTCATTGGCCACTCGCTCAATGTGTTGAAGTCGCTCGGCTGGGATTCGTCCTGAAGAGGGGCACCAATCGTCCATCACCACCAACCCAACGCTGGGCAACGAGCAAGCGGCTTCCAACAATGCGTCAATGGCTCGGTCAAATTTTCCTCCAAAGTTCATGGCGTGAAATCGAGAACTTTCAACCAAGGAGAGATGCTGGAAGAGCTGTGAAAAACGAGCCGGGTCAGGCATCTCAACCGATGCCCACAAGACCCGCTTTCCCTGGTTGATGACGTCCGCAGCGAGATGCAAGCCAAGCGTTGTGCCGCCCGTGCTCCCTTCCACTGCGAGATGGATTCGCACTCCAGCTACACCAAAGTCGTAGCGTTCCATGCTGCAGAGGGGTCGTCATCGGTGAATGAGGCTTGCGGCGTTCATTTGGTTCGCAAGGGCTATGACCCTCATCCACCTCAGCGTGAACATGAGTGGCGAAGTTCGCAAGGGTGAGCGCATTCCACGACGAGATCCTCCCCAGTTTGAGGAAGCCGGAAGTTTTGCTGAGGCGCTCCGCCGGGATGGCTTTCTTGGAACGGCCCTTGACGATAAGAACCAGTACGGTCCTGTGGCCATGATGGTCCTGTTGCTTATCGTGGCTGCCATTACCGGGACGGTCATTCGTCTGCTCGGTTAAATTCGCCGTCCGCTCCCTCGCAACGTGGCAAACCTCAAAGCCTCGTTTGTTCAATGCTGAAGCATGAGTGAGGATTCCGTCAACGTCGAAAGCAGAACCTCCTCGCAGGACAAGCGTTGGACCATCATGGCCGCCCTGCTCGGGACCAACACGGCGTTGTTGTTGTTTCAAGGAATCGAACAAGCCAGGGACCCCGTTCTCATACGAGAAGTGGCTTTGGCCATTATTGCAGCAGCCCTGCCCTTCCAAGCGATTTATTTCCTGGTCTACACCTTCGTGTTGGAACACGAACAGCGTCTACCTGCAGAGCGGCTGCGGAAATTGGAACTGGCTTCGGCGCTGTGTCAAGTCGTCTCTTACGCTTCCTTGATCGGTGTGGCCATGATGTGGTACAACCTTTCCTCGTGGGTTGGCGTTTCATTCACCGCCTCGTCGCTCCTTGCCATCCTCCTCATTCGCAACGTCATGGCTCCAGTTGAAGGGACCAAGGAAGCGTCTGTGTAAGTCTCCATGGATTCGTCCAAGGATGCCTGTGGTAAGGTTGATGAAGCGAGTCGCATGCCTTGAATCATGGCCTTCTGCCCGCTTGATTACCGATACGGCTGCCAAGATTTCAAGCATATTTGGTCTGAACTTGGTCGACATGAACGCCAACTCGAAGTTGAGCGAGCGCTGATTTGGGCGCACTGGCAACTTGGACGGGTCACAGAAGACGATTACAACGCCGTTGCAGCCATCGCAAATCCAGATTCGGTCACTAAGGAACGGGTGAGTGAAATTGAGGCTGAGACGCGACACGATATCATGGCCCTCACGAAAGCAATGGCTGAAGCAGCGGGTGATGCAGGATGGTGCATCCACCTCGGTGCTACTTCCAACGATATCGTCGACACCGCCGTCGCACTGCAGTTGCGGGACAGCATCGTCCTTCTTCGAGAGCAGTTGTGCAATCTGATCGGCGTGTGTGCCGATGTCGCTGAACGAGAGCGAGACACGGTCATGCTCGGACGCACGCATGGACAGGCTGCGGTTCCTATCACCTTCGGTTTGAAAGCAGCCGTGTGGTTGGACGAACTTCGTCGCCAACTGATTCGCCTTGACGAAGCCTCCCCCCGGATTGCTGTCGGTAAATTCCTCGGCGCAGTGGGAACAGGAGCAGCACAGGGAGAGCATGCAAGAGAATTGCAGCGTCTCATTCTCACCCACCTCGGTCTTGGCGTTCCTTTGGCAACCACACAAGTGGTCGGTCGCGACCGCTACGTGGAATACATCTCTTGGTTGGCCAACGTCGCGACCACCTGCGAAAAGGTGCTTCAGGAAATTCGAAACCTTCAGCGCTCTGAACTGGCCGAGGCCGGTGAAGGGTTTGACGTCAAGAAGCAGGTTGGCTCTTCGACAATGGCGCACAAGAAGAATCCCATCAAGTCGGAAAATGCCTCAGGTTTGGCTCGAATTGTGCGGTCATTCATCATCCCAACCTACGAAAATGCTCTGCTCTGGCACGAGCGCGACCTTGCCAACTCCAGCAGTGAGCGCTTCACCTTATCTCACGCGTCTGCGTTGCTTGAGGATGTCATGGCGAAAACGGCCAATGTGCTCACCAACATGTGGGTGGACCGCGAGCGCTGTCTTGCCAATATTCATGCTCAGAAAGGCTTGGTGATGGCCGAGAAGGTCATGATCGAATTGGTTGACCACGGCGTAGCTCGAGACGAGGCCCACGAAGTCATGCGGGAAGCCTCGTTTGAGGCCTTGGCCAGCGGCGAGGAACTCATCGACGTTTGCAGCCGAACGCCAGCCATCTCAGCGGCCTTTTCGGCTGAAGAGTTGGAATCGATGTTTGACCCTCTCAACCATGTCGGTGTTGCAGGTGAAATCGTGGATGAGTGCGTGGCACTTGCACGCGAAGCCATTCAGTGAAAAGCAAGGTGGCCTCGAACACCGTCCCACTGCACCTCGCCTTTGACCTCGAGGCGTCCGCTCATGTGGGGGCCTGCAACCACCAACGTCTCATATTCTCCACCCTCACCTTCGACGTTGAATCGATGTTTCTTTGCGAGACCCTTCAATTCTTCAAAGGAAGATGGCGTAAGAATGTGGCCGAGCCATTTCTCGCTCAATCCTTCGGCGGATACGCCGGTGATCATGATTTCAAATCCGTGATTGATCATGTCTTGAACATGATGTTCGCCGTCTTGGTGCCAAAGCGGCGTCCAACTGCGGACACCCAGCCGTTCCGCCATGCGCTCAAGTCGAGATTTTTGGTAATCAGAACGCAAGGCGCCTGATACGAAGCCATCAATCTCCAACGAATTAAGCATCGCTTCGAGGGCTTCAATGTCCTCTGGCGTCTCGCCGGTGGCTTCCACTTCAAACCATGGCAATCTTGCCCGCTCAGCCTGCAATCGGACCATGTGCGTGCTCGGGATTTGAAACATCGGGGAATCCTCACCCGTGATGGTCACGGTGACCAACCCAACGACCGTCCATCCCTGACACGTGGCCCACCACCAAGCAGCGGCGGAGTCTTTTCCTCCGGACGAGAGAACGGCCACTCGCATGGTCATGCTATCTCGTTCCCCTTGATGAGGATGTTCGCCTCGCAGGGTTCTTACGGGTCGGCTGGTACAAGGCGTTGGAATCGGCGCTGTCACCCAAACCATACGACCCGCATCCTCATAAAGTGTCAACCGAGCCAAGAATTTGAGGTAAGACCATGCAACCCAGTGGAAGAGGATACGATCACGGCATCACAACATTCAGCCCCGATGGACGATTGTTCCAAGTTGAATACGCTCGAGAATCGGTGAAGCGTGGAACCACAACCGCTGCATTGAAGTTCAAAGACGGCGTTGTTTTGGTGTGCGACAAACGTATCATCAGTCGCCTCATCATCCCCGAATCCATTGAAAAGATGTTCAAGATTGACGGTCATGTCGGCATTGCAACGTCTGGATTGGTGGCCGATGCACGGCAACTCGTAGCCCGGGCCCGGGTTGAAGCCCAAATTAATCGCATCACCTACGGAGCGACCGTGCCCGTTGATGTTCTGGTCAAGAAAATCTGCGATTTCAAGCAATCGTTCACCCAGTACGGTGGTTCTCGGCCATTCGGTACAGCGTTGTTGATTGGCGGCGTTGACGACAACGGCATTCATCTCTACGAAACCGACCCGTCAGGTGCCTACCAATCCTACCACGCAGGCGCTATCGGAAGTGGACGAAACACCGTCATCGAATTCTTTGAAGACAACTGGAAGGAAAACATGACCTTGAACGCTGCCATGAAGTTGGGCCTCGAAGCCCTCCGCTCGGCCAACGACGCTGAACTCAATCGAGAAGCTGTCGAAGTGACCGTGGTTGATTCAAACGGCTATCGTGTGCTTGACCGAGGCGAAGTTAACAAGCAAATCGACCGACTCAAGCCTCTCGATGATTGAGGGGTAGATTGAAGCGGTGCCTCACCTTTGCATCAATTGAGTGGTGGTATGGTTAGCCTTGATGATGCCGTTCTTGCCCGGCTCGAGAAAGGCGGAAAGCGATACGAAGTTCTCGTTGACCCGACCATGGTCGAGACGTTCAAGGAAGCGCCCGACTCCGTGGACATCAACGATTTTTTGGCCATGGATGAGGTCTTTCACGATGCCAGAGGTGGAGAGCGACCCACCGAGGATGCCATCGAAAACACGTTTGGAACGCAAGACATCGTCGTCATCACGACCACCATCTTGGAGAAAGGTTCGATTCAGTTGACCACGGCCCAGCGCAAGCAAATGGTGGAAAACATGCGCCAGCAGATCATCCACCACATCCACTCACAAGCCGTTGACCCGAAGACCAAATCCCCGCATCCGAAAACGAGAATTGAACTCGCCTTGGAAGAGTCCAGATATTCTGTGGACCCGTTTAAGCGACTTGAAGAGCAGGTCAAAGACGCCATTGCCAAATTGAAGCCGCTGATTCCTCTCTCGTTTGAATCCGTTCGATTGGCGTTTAAGGTCCCGGGTTCTGCCTACGGTTCTGTCTCGCAATTCCTTCGTTCTTATCAGCAAAAAGAAGGTTGGCTTGAGGATGGTTCTTGGGCTTGTGTGGTCGAATGTCCCGCCGGTATGAAGGGCGAAATCATTGGCCAGGTGATGCGACGGAGTTCAGAGGCCGAAGTCAAAGAACTCGGCTGATGAAGGCCGTGGTCGTAGGGTGTCCTTTATCATGGGTTGGCGAGTGGCCGCATCCGGAGAGAAAAGAATGTCCCAAGGTCAAGCCGGCGCCGAGCAGCGCCTAGTGACCCCGGGAATGGCCATTGGGCCATCCACCGGGAAGCGAGCAGGTAGCGGAATCATCGTTGCCGAAGAATCCTTTGTGGCCACCCAACTCGGTTGGCTACGTGAACGCAACAACACCGTTTCGGTCGACCCCATCAATGCGGCGTACATGCCTCGTTCCGGTGATTTGGTCGTCGGTATTGTAGCCGAAGTTCGAAACAATCTTTGGTTCATGGACATCAACGGGTCTTTCCAAGGTCTGCTTCCGATGTCCCTCGCTCCTTGGAAGGTCGAATTTGGTGCCGCACGTCAACACATGGATGTTGGCGACGTGGTCCTCGCCCGTGTTCAAGAGGTGGATGAATGCCACAACGTGGTGTTGACCATGAAGGGTGTGGGCCTCCGCCGATTGAATGCAGGTGCCGTTGAGTCCATTCCAGTTCAGCACATTGACCGTGTGCGAGGTGAAAACAACGCACTCCTGCAGCGCATGCGAGACGCATCTGACTGTCGAATCATGATCGGTGAAAACGGTCGTGCCTGGATTGAGGGTTCCTCGGAAGGCATTGCATGGGCCCGAAAATCTCTTCAACAACTGGTCAAAGAAGGACACTCCAAAGGATTTGAAACGATTCTTAATGATATGGAAAACAAAACGAAAGGTGATGCATGATGGGAGGATATGGAGATGTACAATTGCTCAACAAAGATGGCAGTCGTCTTGACGGCCGAAAAGTGGATGAAATGCGACCGGTTTCAATTGAAGCCGGTATTCTCCCTGCCGCAGACGGTTCAGCGAAGGTGACCCACGGTCTCAACGTCGCAGTGGCAGCCGTCTACGGCCCAATGGAGGCTCACCCGCGAAAGATTCAGCGACAGGACCGCGCCGTGATTGATGTTCGATACAACATGGCACCCTTCTCAACATCTGACCGTATTCGTCCCGGATTTAACCGACGTAGTCGAGAAATTTCCAAGGTGACCGCCGAGGCCCTTGAATCCGTTGTGTTGGTTGAGCGTTATCCTCGCTCGAAGATTCGAGTTGAAATCGAGATTCTTGCTGCCGAAGCCGGTACCCGATGTGCTGGAATTACCGCAGCTGCCGTCGCTCTTGCTGATGCAGGTATTCCCATGCGAGACATGATTGTCGGTGTGGCTTCCGGGAAAATTGAGGACACGGTGGTTCTTGACTTGGACAAAGCAGAAGACAACTACGGTCAAGCCGACCTCCCCGTTGGTATTTTGCCAAACACGGGTGAAATCGCCTTTTTGCAAATGGACGGCGACCTGTCACCTGACGAATACAACTTGGCCATGGAATACAACTTCAAAGCCGCCAAGGAGATTCACGAAATCATGGTTGAAGCGCTTCAGCGCCGATACGACGGAGGTGAGGCCTGATGGTTGAACTCGTCCCCGCTTTGTTGCGACAGGAACTCGCCCGTTTGGCCGAGGAAGACAACCGCATTGACGGTCGAGGCCGCTGGGATGCTCGTGATGTTTCCCTTGAGACCGATTGCCTCTACAACGCCGAAGGCTCTGCAAAGGTCGTCATGGGCGGTACCGTCGTCTATGCGGGCGTCAAATTCGAACTGCGAACGCCGTGGCCCGACCGCCCGACTCAGGGTTCCTTGATGTGCGGTGCTGAACTGCGACCTGTTGCAGGACGCAAATATGAGCCCGGTCCTCCGTCTCCTGAATCCATTGAACTCGGCCGTGTTGTTGACCGTGGCATTCGCGAATCAGGTTGCATCGACATGGAGAGCCTCTGCATCGTTCCTGGAGAGAAAGTCTGGGGTGTCATGATCGATATTCACGTTCTCTCCGACCAAGGGAACATCTTCGATGCTTGTGGTCTGGCGGCCATCGCTGCGTTGCGAACGGCCGTTGTTCCTGCCGAACGATTTGATGTGGGTGAGGACCACACACTTCAGGTCAACGGTACACCGATCATGGCCTCCTTTACCCGAGTGGGTGGACGCTTTGTCCTCGATGCCAACGAGCAAGAAGAGCTTGGTGGCGATGAGCGAATTCACATCACCTTGGGTGATGAAGGACATCTCCACTCCCTACAGAAGGGGCTAAAAGGGGTGTTCACTCCCGCCGAGTTTGCCGAGATCTTCGATGTGGCACAAAAGCGATGCGTGGAACTTCGAGAACTTGTAGCAGAAAAGGAGGGGAACTGATTGGCAAAGCGAACCCAGAAAGCAGGCGCAACCGCACGATTCGGAGCACGCTACGGTGTGTCCGTCCGCCGAAACGCTGGCTCGGCCATGGCCAAGCGTTCCCGTAAGTACACCTGCCCTGTTTGCCAGTACCAAAAGGTCGAGCGACAATCGGTCGGCATTTGGTCCTGCAAGAAGTGCGACCACACCTTCGCCGGTGGTGCATGGGAGCCGTTCACCCGAGCCTCCGACGCCAACAACCGTATCCTTCGTCGCTCCGTTGACGGTGCCACCACCGCCGACATGGCGTTTATCGCACAAGAAGCGGCCATGAATTACGAGCGAGAACTGGCCAACCGCCCCTCGCTTGAAGAAGAAGAGTGATTCGGCAAAGGTGGACGGTATGTGGCGGTTGTCACTTTCCATCCAGTCACGTTCCAGCACGGATACGAAGGCACTTGCTGCTTGTCTTGCCACCGATTGCGACGTTCAGTGGTCCAGTGAAGACCGCTTCACCATCGAGTTGGAAGAGGACACCGGTAAAGACCTCAGAGCGATGTGGAACACGAGGCTCCGAGGTTTGATTGCGACCGATTCCGTGTTGAAGGTCTTCGGAAAGCATTCTTGAACCTCGGCCTCTCCCTTCAAATCGGTGAGTCCATGGAACAACTTGACCAACTCCAACTTGTGGTTGCAGAAGTACAGGCTGCCCGTCAACAGGTGAGCAGTGTCCGAGCGCAAGTTCAGGAACTCGAGGGCACCATTGCCGCCGTGGCTTCACAACCGGAGGGCATGGCCCTTCACCGACAAATGGGTGGCGTCCTGATTGAGGTCGCCGACAGAGAAGCGCTCATGAAGGAATTGAAGGAAACACTCGAATCGCTCACCGTTCATCTCGAACGATTTACGGAACGTGAAAAGCAGTTGATTCAAACCTACGATGAACTCAAGCAATCCCTTCAGGGTGCTCAAGAATGAACTCCACCTCAAGCGTCCTCGACGAGGAACTGCTCAGACTTCGTGCGTGGTTAGGAGCAACCACGGCCGCAGGGCCGGTGGCGGTGGTGACAGGAAAAAACGGTGACATGGACACCGTTGGTTCAGCGATTGCTCTCGCCGCCTCGCACCCAAGCCTCATGGCGTGTGGGCTTCATGCAGGCCGTGTGGCCCAGAGCTATATTCAGCGACACAACGCCCCGTTCCGTCAACTCAGCACAAGCGTTAGCGTCTGGCCAAAACAACTCGCAGGCATTGTCGTCGTTGATGCCGCCGCCCCCGACCAAACGGGATTGGAACTCCCAGATGTGCCCATCTGCGTCATCGACCATCACGCTACAGACGGGTGGACCCTCGGTGAGCGTGATCTTCTCCTGAAATGGGATGTTCGTTCGACCACTGAAGTGGTGGCCCATTATTTGGTGGCCCATGCCCCTGAAACCCTTTCTCCCCCCGTTTGTGAATTTCTGCTCGCAGGCCTGATTACCGATACGGGACGTTTTCGCCACGCTGACGCCTCGTCGTTTTCTACCGCCTCCATGCTCATTGAACGGGGCAACATCGACTACCAACACTTCATCCAGAAGATGGAAGATACGACCACCACACCAAGTGAACGAGGAGCGATCCTTCGTGGGCTTCAGCGAGCAGAAACGACGGAAGCGGGTCCGTGGACGGTAATACGAACCACCGCTGGAACGCTCGAGGGGAAAGTCGCTTCGATGCTCAACAGTTTAGGCGCCGATGCAGTCGTCGTCACTCGGCATCGAAACGGCACCACACGGCTCACCGTTCGCGCTCCACGCTCAAGCGTGTTGGCAGGCCTCCACATGGGTGAAATCATGAGCAACATGACGTCGTCCATTGGTGGAGAGGGCGGAGGTCATGACGGTGCTGCTGGATGGTCTGGGAACGTAGATCCCATCGAAGCCGAAACGGCTTTCATCGATGCTGTAGCCCGAACGAACCGAAAGGAGGTCGAGCGTTGACAACCATCGAAACCCCTCAAGGCCCCGGCGTTTTCATTTCTCGCTGGCGAACAGAAGGTCCCGTTGAAGCCGACGTGTTGAAACAGTGGAAAGACGAACTGGCGTGGCCTTCGTGGCTTTCCCTCGCAGAAGCAGCGTTGTTCATGGATGCTCCCGAACTACTGGACGTTATGGACGTGCATCTCTCTGAGGGGGAGAAAGCCGTGCTCGGTCTTGTCAGGCGGCGTTGGCTCGGCGATACGCATCTTGAGGAGGCCATCGACAACGCCCTCACGGTGGTTCGTACCCCTGAAACACGTGATTTGGCTCTTGAAGGTCGGTTGCGAATGGAACGCGGGCTTGTTCGATTTGAAGCCGGTGATACCGAAGGTGCGGAAGAAGACCTGACGTGGGCGGAGACTCGTCTCAAATCGGTGGCCAAGGCTAGCCGCGACCACGACCTTTCCCTGCTGAACAAAGCAGCGTATCATATGGCCCAAGGTGAAGCGCTGATGGCGCTCCAGGTCTATGGCGACATTTCCAGAAAGGCGGGTCATGCTCACGAGACCATCGCCATCTCGAGACTCGGTGCGAGTCGAATTCGACAAGCGCTCGGCCATGCCTTTGATGCAGGCCGACACGCATGGAACGCCCACAAACACGCCATCTTGGCGGCCCAAACGCAGATGGCCATTGAGGCAGGTTCGCTTTTCTTGGATTTGGCCATCGGCCATCAAGTGGAGGATGCGAAGCCCATGAACGTTCAAGTTGAAGAGGCCAAACCGCTCAATCTTGAAGACGAATCACCCGTGCTGGAAGTTCATCCTAATGACATTCAGGGCGTGTTTGAGTGGTGCTGTGAACACCTCCAGCCAGGCTACGGTGGTCCGGAACGCCCCGCTCTTCGAGCCATGCTCACCTTGGCGCACCGACTGGAGCGAATGGAACGGTTTGAGGACTTGATGAACCATCCCGAGTTGGTTGAAGACCCCATGCTGGCGGCCGTAGCACAAGCTTGCGCTTCAACGCCAGAAAATACGGAACAGTGGGGGCAACGTCTCGCCCAACTGGCCATGCCTTAAGCGGGTTGAGCGAACATCTCGGCAAGGTCCTCAAATTCCTCTACCGTCCATGTCTTCACGGGCGGAACTCGGTCCCACCACTTCACGCTCTGAACGTTTTTGTCGCCAACATCCCATTCCCCTGTGGATTCAGGTGACACCTGCACGTGCGCCACCCATCCCTTGGGATAGTACGTTTTGTTCCACGAAACAACGGTGCCTTCCAGTCCCGTTTCTTCTCTGAGTTCCCGCAAGAGGGCTTCTTCGGGTCGTTCGCCTTCCTCAAGATGGCCACCCGGAATTTCCCAGCCTCGAGTGGGGTGTTCAACAAACAACACTTCTCCACCCTCGCCCATGGGTGTCAAGCGTTCGCCTTCACGGGTGGTCCAGGCGAGAACGAAGACGGGCTTTCCTGCCATGGGTTCACTTCATTTCCGACTGTATTCGCTCCAACCACGGCTCAGCCCACGATTCGCCCGAGGCAAGCAATCGGCGAGCGAGGAAGAAGGCCGCTTGCACATCGCCTTGCTCGAGAAGCATGGCCAGTTTTGGCTCATCGGGATGAACGTGCGATTCCACATCATCAACTGGTGCAGAGGACGCAGTTGTCTTCTCGGGCTTGGATATGCGGTCGGTCAAGGATTTCATTCCCTCCAAAAAGGCCTCGCGATGGCCGATTGAAGGTCCCGACCACGGTTTTTGCGCCTCGCCGTCCATGTTGCCTTTGAGGCGGTCGAGGAAGCGGTCCCGCTCGTTGAGGTGGGGGCGGAGTTGCTGCACTTGGTCGTAACACGACCATGCGTCATCAATTTCGCTGCGACGTTCATGGAGCCTGCCCATCTCCAACCACAATTCGTGATTGATTGGCCGATGCGCCAACAAATGACGCGCGAGTTCAATGAACACCTCTTCATGGCCGGCGGTACGCAATCGTTCCAGACGGCGTCCAAACACAATGTTCGCACGTTGGTCTCGGAAGTCCAATCGACGACACCGTGCTGCGAAATCTTCGATGGCAGCGTTCTCTTCGCTCTGCGAAATATGCTCCCACCAGGCATCCGGGTCAAGGGCATCTCGTGCAAAGGCAGCCTCGAGCAATTCCCTCCCGACGCTGAGGTAGTCAATCCCTTTGAGTTGGTCGAGGTTCTCTGGGTCTCGGCCAAGGATGATGAACACATCTTCCAATACCGCATGGAGACCGTCGCCGTCGCCGTTCATGACTTTGAGTTCTGCAAGGAAGCGCCAATTGCGCTCGTCGGTGAAATCATGCAGAATGGCTTGACGAGCGTTTTGTTCAGCCCATCCCATGTTTTCTGATGCGCGTTCGGGGTCAGCCTTGGCGAGGTTGGCAAATTTTTGTGCGGTTGAGCGGTATCGGTTACCCAAATTCCTGCGAGGGTGTTGCAGGAGGTCTTGGCTTTCGGACATGGCATCAACCTCACTGCACGGACATGAATCCCTCTCGGTCAACACCGAAATCGATGGTTGCGTCGTAGCCGATTTTAGAGGTTCGACCGTCATCGTAGCGAGATGGGTCCAACGAACTGCCTCGCTGGTCACTCAAAATCAAGGTGTCTTTGTCCGGTTGCCAGCGCGTCATCATTGCCCACTCCACGCGAACAGGGTCCGTGATGTCGATGTCTTCGTCAACAACGGTGACAATTTTCATGCTCTTGTGGCCGTCAAAGGCAGCTTGGATAGCTTTCATCCCGTCATCAGCATGGTGCTTCCGAATTTTCAAAACGGCACCCAGCCATCCGCATCCACCCTCCGTCATGTGGACGTCAACACACTCAACCACTTGATTGACGGCAGCCTTGATGGTCGGTGCTCGAGGCAGTCCCATGAGGGTCTTGTGCTCGGCTTCACCAGGGATAAGGGCATGGAAGATCGGCTGGTCTCGATGAATCAACCCGTCAATTTCAATCACGGGCTCTTGACGAACATCGTCCACCGTGCCGGTGATGTCGACGTAGGGTCCCTCGTCGTCGTCTTCAAGCGTGATCCTTCCCCACCACACGTATTCGGCATCGGCGGGAACTTGGACGCCGTTGGGCATCTCAACCAAGTGGAGGGGTTTTCCGTAGAGTTTCTCGTGAAGGGCAGCAGCGATGGTCAATTCGTCGATGTTTTCATTGAACGACATGGCGGCGGCTAAGAGAACAACAGGGTCGGGCGCATTCACCACGGCGATGTTGACTTCCCGCCCCTCCTCTCGTGCGTTCATGACCATGGTGCGAAGATGGCGCGGCACCAATCGAACAACAAGGTGATTTTCATCACGTAGGAATTGACGATGGAAGGAGACGTTTCGAATACCGTTATCCTGTGCGATGATGATGCTTGCAGAGGAATAGCGCCCCCGGTCTTGGGGCCAGTGATGCGGGATGGGGATGGTGCGAAGGTCAACATGGTCTGCCGTGTTTTCAAAACAAGGAGCCTCATCTTGGCCCACAAGGACGGGCGTGGACGGGTTGTGCATGGCCCAACCCAACGTGTCAATGTAGGCTTCTGGTTCAATGCCAATGGCCGCACAGAGGCGGTCACGAGTGAGCATGTTGACCGCAGCCCGATGGCCTGGACATTCCGTGATGTTCTCAAAAATTGTCATGCTGTGGCCCGATGCTCTCGAGTGATGGAGCATGTCGTGCGTAAGACTGACTTCGGAGGTCTCCACTGAAGCTGCACCGAGATGGTCACGGAAGGCCATACCACCTCCACTTGGAGGCGTTGTTTGAATGTTGTTCATCCGTGAGGAAGCACTGCATCTTTTGGCATTCTAATCAATTGACGCCGCCTCTGCATGGCCTGCCGAAAGGGATTTGATTAAATAGGGGCGGCAAGTCGGCGAAATGCTTCAATGAGGTGACCATGATGGGCAGAGGACTCTTCGCAGGTGCAAAGATGGCAAAGGACCGACAGAAATTCCGTTGGTCTGACCGCCGCTACAAGAAGCGCATGCTCAAGTCCAGGGCCAAGCACGACCCGCTTGCAGGTTCAACTCAAGCCAAGGGTATCGTGGTGGAAAAGGTCGGTATTGAGGCCAAGCAACCCAATTCTGGTATTCGAAAGGCCGTGAAGATTTCCCTCATCAAGAACGGAAACAAGTTGACGGCCTTCGCTCCCGGCGACGGTGCTATCAACTTCATCGATGAGCACGACGAAGTCATGGTCGAAGGTATCGGTGGTCGCATGGGCCGTTCGTACGGAGACATTCCCGGTGTCCGCTACAAGGTGATTCAGGTCAACGGCGTGTCCCTTGACGAAATGGTTCGAGGCCGAAAGGAGAAGCCAGTCCGCTGAGGTGAAGATGATGAGTGATGCAGAATCAGACGTTGTTGAAGCCAAGCCAATCGCAGGTATCGGTACCAAGGTGTTCGGAAAGTGGGACGCCTCAGAGGTCACCTGTCGAGACCCCGGTCTCGCACCCTACATCAATCTCACAACCGTCGGGGTTCCTCACACCGGAGGTCGCCACGCCAACGCATGGTTTGGGAAAGCCAAGCTCTCTGTCGTTGAACGCTACATCAACAAGCTCATGCGGACCGGTGCCTACACCGGAAAGAAAATGGGTGCCATGAAGGCCTTCGAAGGTGCTCTTGACCAAATCGCCGAGCGCTCCGGAAACAACCCGCTCCAGGTCTTTGTTGACGCCATTTGCTCCGCTGCTCCAATGGAGGAGATCACTCGAATCAAGTTCGGTGCCGTCTCACAACCCAAAGCCGTGGATTCGTCCCCATCTCGCCGACTTGACGTCGCCCTTGCGAACCTTGCCAAGGGTGCTCAGCAAGGAACGCACAAGTCCAAGCGAACCCTTCAGAACTGCATCATCAACGAACTGACCAAGGCCAGCGAAGGTGATGTCACGTCCTATGCTGTCGGCAAGAAGGAAGAGTTGGAGCGCATCGCTGCTTCTGCTCGTTGATTCTACATCAACAGCACCACGACACAACTGGCGAAGATTCATTGGCTCGCTTCGTAACTTCGTAACATGACCAATACTGTTTTTGTCAAGTTTGTTTCCGACCCGAACCTCGACCGAATGAAGTCCATCGTTGGATTAGCCTGTGCCGCTCAAGCCGTGAACGATGGCCACAAGGTCACCGTGTTCTTTGCTGCAGCAGGAGTCCGATTTCTCGAGGCTACTTTTTTGGCCGACCTTGAAACTGAGATGGGTCCTGAATCCAAAATGATTCACGGTTTGATGGATACTCTGCTGGGCGGCGCTGATTTACACTGTTCATTTGGCTCCGTCAAAGCAGTTCTTGGGCATGAGGAAGGCGACGGTGCGTTGTATGTTCCCGACGACAAGATTGCTTGGAGCGGACCACCTGGTGTCATCGCTCTTTCCACGGCTTCGAACGTCCAACTCGTCTACTGAACCTTCGCTCACCTGCGAGGCACTTAAGAACCCCTTTTCAGTGGGCGAAGCAACGAGAACACGGTGGTTACCATGGGACGCAAAGAAGACAACATCAAGAAGGCCACAGAAGTCATGCACGTTCTTCCTCAAATCAGGAACTTGTGCATCGCTGCTCACATTGACCACGGAAAGACCACGCTCTCTGACAACCTCATCGCAGGTGCCGGAATGATGTCCAACGAACTCGCCGGGGCAGCCCGTGTGCTCGACTTTGACGAGCAAGAATCCGCTCGTGGAATTACCATCAACGCTGCATCCGCATCGATGGTCCACGCCGTGGAAGGCACGGACTACCTCATCAACCTCATCGACACCCCGGGTCACGTTGACTTCGGTGGCGACGTCACCCGTGCCATGCGTGCTGTTGACGGTTGTTTCATTCTCGCTTGTGCGGTTGAAGGGCCAATGCCACAGACCGAAACGGTGGTTCGCCAAGCTCTGAAAGAGAAGGTGAAGCCGGTGTTGTTCATCAACAAGGTGGACCGGCTCATCAACGAATTGCAGGTCACGCCCGAAGACATGATGGCTCGCTTCACGGAGACCATCAAGAAGGTCAACAAGCTGATCAAGCAATTCGCTCCTGAGGGCATGGGCAAGGCCTGGCAGGTGTCCGTTCAAGACGGCACGGTCGCCTTCGGCTCCGCCTATCACAACTGGGGCATCACCGTTCCTTACATGGCCAAGTCTGGCATTTCCTTCAAGGAGATTTTCGAGTACTGTAACAACGAAGACCAGAAGACACTTGCCCAGAAAGCACCCGTTCATGAGGTTCTCCTCGATATGGCGGTCACTAAACTTCCCGGCCC
>JBMYQB010000019.1:0-35166 GCA_049600935.1 Candidatus Poseidonia sp. | reverse complement strand
TATCACGAGACCCTCAGCGATACCGACGAATCATGGCAGGAAGCCGTCCGCTCAGCACTCTCGGAATTTGAGCGTCATGCTGATGTGGAGATTGAATATTCTTGGGAAGTTGAGGAGGTGGACAGGGACGATGTGGTTGCTGTGGATGACAACGGGACCTACGCCATCAACAAAGTCACGTTCACGACCGACCGGAAGGAAGCGAAATCCATCATGAATGACCTCCACGATTCGGTTGACATCGCCTCGGGCTTTGAGGGATGGATGACCGACGGGATTGCGGTCGATTGGACGTTTGACGACCGCATCAAGAACGACCTCATTAAGGCCGAACTCGTCTCTGGACCGCTCTCGTTGATGATCCTCGGTATCGTGTTCGGCTCCCTTGTCGCTGCGCTTCTCCCCGTCGGGGTGGGCGTTGGAACCGTGCTCGCCGCTATTGGCATGACCATTTGGCTGTCCAACGTTACCGATGTCACGGTTTACGCTACCAACATCATCTCGCTCATCGGTATCGGTGTTTCCATCGATTACTCGCTCTTTTTGGTGAACCGATTCAGGGAAGAGTTAGCCCGAGGTCATGATGTTCGAACCGCCACCGCCATGAGTTGTGCCACCGCTGGTAAGGCGGTGTTCTACTCCGGCATAACCGTCGCCATTGGCCTGATGGGGATGTTGTTCTTCACCAACACGTCCCTGCCTTCGTTGGGCATCGGTGGTACGATTGCGGTCACCATTGCCATGGTCTATTCCACCATCGTCCTGCCGGCCGTGATGGCGTCGCTTGGACACCGAGTGAACAGCCTCAAAATTCCGTTTGCGCTTGACATGTCGGCCAGGGACGACGGTATGTGGGCTCGAATCGCCAAACGAGTCATGGACCGACCGTGGGCGGTGCTCATCCCTACGCTCATTCTTCTCGTCGGCGCTGGCCTACCGTTTGCCTACGCTGAATTTTCCCTGTCTTCGTGGAAGGCGCTGCCTCCTGACGACGAATCCCGTCTCGGCATGGAACTCATCGACGAGCAGTGGCCGGACCAAGCCGCGAACTCGATTTTCATCGTCATCGACACCGACGGTGCTGACCCGTTGAGCGAAGACAACCTACGGGCACAACACGCCTACTTGACCGAACTCCTCAACGATACGAGGGTAGCTGGCGGGATTGGCGTTGGTCTTCCCTCACCAGAGATGAGTGCAAGCGATGTCGTTCAGTACTGGAGCGCACCCGACGAGGTCTTGCCTGCGGAGCAGGTCGCCATGCGAGATAGCCTGCGAGGGGCCTTTGTGGGTGAGAACGCCACCATGATGTCGGTTCAACTCAAAGGCGCCCAGACCAACGTTGATTCCCGAGAAGTGGTCGAAGACATTCGCAACGAGCGAGATGGCTTTTTGGACGAGTTAACGGGCGAAAACGACCGCCTCCTTGTCGCTGGATTTGCGGCCTACAACGCTGACAACCTGAAGGCCATCGCCGACAACCTTCCACGGGCCTTGGCCTTCATTCTCATCGCCACAACCTTCCTGATTTTCATGCAGGTACGCTCGGTGATCATCCCACTCAAAGCCATCGCCATGAACATCCTCTCCATCTCCGCTTCCTTTGGAATGCTGGTATGGGTCTTCCAGTGGGGCTACGGAGCTGAACTGCTCAACTTCACAGCCCAACCCATCGATTCCGGGAATCCCGTCATCATGTTCTGCATCGTCTTTGGACTCTCCATGGACTATGAAGTGCTGATGCTGTCGCGCATTCACGAAGAATGGGAACGAACGGGCGACAACACGCTCGCTGTCGCCAACGGACTGCAGAAAACGGGCGGACTCATCACGGGCGCTGCCGCCATCATGGTCGTGGTGTTCAGTGCCTTCGGCCTCTCTTCGGTCATCATTCTCAAGCAGATCGGCCTCGGATTGGCCCTGGCCATCCTCATCGATGCAACCTTGGTTCGTGCTCTCGTGGTGCCGTCCACCATGCGCTTGATGGGCAAATGGAACTGGTGGGCGCCAGCCTTCATGCGCCCCAGCACACCCGAACAGCCCGTTGCCTCCGAGCAAGAATGACCCCCATTTCCAATGGAGAATCTTCAAATGCAAAAGGGGGAACGCCCGTTCATGGCTCGTGAAGACCGTGTGTTTCGAAAGGTCAACAAGGTGTTGAAGCGTGTTGAAAAACACATTGAAGACACCCGTGATGCTCTTGAGGACCTTGAAATCGAATTTGAGGTCTTGAAGGCCACCGTCGAGAAACTCAAGGACGCTTCCCGCCAACCGGCAGAGCCAATTGAAGAACCAGAGGAAGATTTGGACATTGAGAACGCATCCAACATCACGTCGATGCGGAAGTTCTGATTCACAACCTCAGCACGTCGTCCCGTCGGGACCACATGTCAAGCCAGTGCTCCATGTTTGCATCAAGGCCTGGCGGTTGAATGCGACAGCCGCAAGCGTTGGCGTGCCCTCCACCCGTTGGGTCAAGCGAGGTCGCCATGCGTGACAGGTCGTAGCGTCCTTGTCCGTTAGGAAGAAAGGAATTGGCGTAAAAACTGGCACCCAACGGTGGACGTTCAGGCGTGCTCAAACTACCGTCAGCATATCCGTGAACGATGCAGCATGCATCGGCAGCCTCGCCAACCCATGCAGTGACCAAATAGCCGTTGCTTCGCAACGACGTTTCGTCCATCCGACAGACGGCCAAACGGTCGTGCACCGTGGTGTTCTCCTCCACATGACGCTGGGCGGCAGCACGTTCGGCTGCTGCCTCTTGGCACCTGGTTTCAACGACGGGGTCAGCGAGCAGGTCCTCAAACGAGGCGCCGTTAGCCAGTAAGGAGACGAGGTGCATCATGTAGTCGGGGTCACGCGACGTGCAGGTGCGAGACAGTTGAAGCAACGGGCCGTCGGCCAGGAAGTCTTCTTTGCTGATACCACCCGAATCCAACGCATCCACCACCGGCATCATCGGTTCCAAGTGATGCATGTCCGTGATCTCCGCCAGCAATTCGTAAGCCAGGCGAGCCGCAGAGGGCGTGGCTTCCCAGTGCTGCGTCCCACCCGCAGAAGCGAACGTCGAGGCTTCGTCGTCGTTTGGGCGGTTGGTCAGGTGGTGGTCAACAAACCAGCCGCATGCCGGATGAAAAGGCAGGTCGACCAACACCGTTCCTCGGTCGACGTGGTCGTCCACGAGGCCCGAACGCAATGCGGCTGCGTGGGTGAACATCACCTCGGCTTGAGGACGAAACGCCTTGAGGACGGCCGCACCGAACAGGCCGTCCATGTCGGAATCGGCCACGATGCGCGTGTACATCGGCACCTCATCCTCGGTAAGCGGCGTGATGGCCATGACCCAAGGCCCGCCCCCCATGTCCATCAAGGTTGGGTGGCGTTCACCCGTTACGACCATCAATGAGAACCGCTGAGATGAACCCATGGAGACGTCGTGCGGCGTGGTGCTGGTCAACTTCGGCACGGTTCTTTTGCTTCAGTACCCTCAAGGACACTGGGACCTTCCCAAGGGTCACATTGAGAAGGATGATGCCGACCGAATCGAGACGATGCTTCGTGAACTCGCTGAGGAAACGGGAATTCAGGAAGTTCAGGTGTTGAACGGCTTTGAAGAACGAACGGAATACTCGTTCCGCCACAAAGGCAAACGGCAATCAAAGGAAGTCTACTGGTACGTTGCAGAAACCGATGAGATGGACGTGAGGTTGTCCCACGAACATCGAGGCTACTTGTGGCTTGATTGGGACCAAGCCCTCGAGACCATCACGCACGATGAAACGCGAGGCGTTGTACGTTTGGCGCAGCAATTTGTCAATCTGCACGGGAACCAGTGATTCACAGAGACGAGAAATCGTCGTCGTTGGCCTGCATCTGTTCAATGCGGTGGGCTACACCTGCTTCAGCCGGACGTTTCCCAAGAGGTACCCAGAGCGCTTCCTCTTCGTTCAACATCATGCTCACCCAGCGACCCATGACGAAGAACCAATCGGAGAGTCGGTTCACGTAGACCAGGACCAGCGGTCGTACAGCAGCCTCGCCTTCATGCTCCATGAGGTGAACGATATCCCGCTCCAATCGACGAACCACCGTGCGGGCGATGTGCATGGACGCCACGGCTGGTGAACCTGCTGGGAGAATGAAACTGGTTAATTCCGGCAAGGACGTGAGCCAAGCATCCATCTCTGCCATCAACACATCCGTTTGGCCTTGAGAAAGCAGCACCATGTAATCGGGCAGCGTTTCGGGCGGGCAGGCCAATTCAGCCCCGAGGTCAAAGAGTTCGTTTTGTACGCGAACAATGGCTTCGTTGAGCACCGTCTGCACGCGCTGCACGTTGGTTCGCTCGCCCCCATCGTCGTGGTCGGGCAGACGATTGATTTCGGCCAAGATCACGCCAAGCCAGCTGTTGGCCTCGTCGCAGGCGCCGACCACGGTGAAGCGTGGGTCGGATTTCTTTCGGCGTGAACCGTCGACGAGCGAAGATTCTCCTTTGTCACCGCCGCCGGTGTACACGCGATTGATCTTGACCATGCGTCAGCCTCAACGCTGGGACATCATGCTTCTATGAGGGGTTTGCGGGAAGGAAAGCCCTCTTCCATCCGGTAATACCACTCGATATCGGACTCACCGACCGCCCATGAAAACAGGGCCATGCGGTGGTCGACCACGCCGTACCATTCGAGTCGGCCGGGGTCCATGGAAACGATGCGAGCACCGATGGCTTCCAATCGGGCGACGCTGGCTTGCCACTGAGTAACCAATTGACCCAGATGTTCCGCCACTTCAATCACGTGCGGATGGGTCATCGGAAATCGGTCGAGGAGCAATTCCAGTTCGTTGGTGAGGTCGTGCGCCTCATCGCTCATGGCCTGCAACACCATGAGCACGTTGCTCGCCTCTGGCAGGGACGCTCTGGCGTCTTCAATGGTCACCACCAACGCACCTTCAGGCAGTGGATAAGGAAGCGATGCTTCTGGAGAAAGCTCGTCCAATTCCATGGGAAGCCCAGAATAGAGAGGTTCGTCGGAAGGTGTAGTCACGGCTACTCCTTCATTTGACGCTTCTTCAACTCATCGGAGGATGAGAATGGAAAATCGTCGTTTTTGAACCAGAATCGCCCATCCGACATCAGCGGCTTACGCTGGTGTGAGGGCGGGCGTGGGCTCGTCCCGACGAGCGCGACTGAGTTTTATCCAGCCCATGAACAACAGGCCGCCCCACATGGCCACCTCGAGCAGGACCACGACGTAGTAGAACGGCCCGAGCGACTCGAGCATGGAAACGGCATCGTAGGGTAACCCATGAATGGCCATGTAGGCCGATTGGGACAGTAGACTCGAAGAGAACCACACCAGTACAGCAAACCAGAGAATGTTCCCCAGTGGCCAGTCTTTTGGCGCCTCCCGAAGTTGTTTCATGATAATACATTGGCGTCAAGGGCTATAAGTCCTCGTTTGTTTTGTGCGCCTTTTCCCCGAAAAAGTGTAATTTCAACCCTCTTCCGTGAGAGAATCCGTAGATTCATCGCTGAAATCTGCACCAAGTTCGTTCAAAGCATGGTGAATCGCCCCAATCCACTCGGGCGCAACAGCGGCTTCACCGCCTGCATCCTCAAAGGCCTCCAACCAGCGTTGAGCCTCCTTTTCCTGCTGGAGGAAGACATGGATGCGATGAAGCGCCACATAGGCCATAGGATTCAGGTGTTCCTCGTCCGCATCCCAACCTCGCTCAAAACAGGAGATGGCGCCGTGAGGGCCGTGGAGTTGGCGTCGCTGAAGGGCCACCATGCCGGCTTGGCTCCACGCAAGGGGCAGACGTCCGATCAACAATCCTCGGAACACCATCCACGTTTGCCCACCGCCGAGCATGACCAGAAGCAAAAACCCGGCCCATTGTTCCAAGGTGTTCAGGTCCGGCCATGTCAGGACCATCAAGCCACCCGCACCGGTGCAGAAGACAAAGCCAGACATCGGAGCGATAAACACGTCTCGGCGCGTTCGAACCATGTGGTGGACCCCGACCAAGACACCATAACTGCCCAACACCAACACCACGACCAGCATCAACGTGAGCGACATCGGACGAGGTGCCGTCTCTCCCAAGGCGAGCAAACCTGTGATGGTGGCTAAGGTCCATCCAAATCGACCTGAGATTTCGGGGAAAGGTTGGTGGCGACTCCCACCGATGAGGGCGACGGACACCGTTGTCAGCACGGCGATGGCCAACCATTTGCCCGTGGTTTCGTCGAGAAACATCGCATCCATCATCGTTCCCTCCGAAGCCCCCCGTTTTCATGCTTTGTGATAGCCCGAGCCCCGCTGAAGTTCACTGGCCCTGTAGAGCTGCTCCACCAACATGACCGCCGCCAATTCGTGAGGAAACGTCATCGAGGAGAGCGAAAGACGCTCCAGGGTGTTGACATCGCTACGGTCTGGCCAGCCCTCTGCTGGCCCGAGAGCGAGATGAATCGCCTCAGCGCCCAACTGCCAGCGTTCACACTGGGCGGCAAACGCCATGGAATCGAGTTGGACCCCTCCTTCGTCAAGCAGCACCAGATGACCGCTTTTCGCAAGCAAACGCTCAACGTAGGCATCACCGCTGAGTTTGGAAGGATGGTGCTCGACGCTCACACCACGGGATTTGAGACGATCACCATACATCTCAATGAGGCGTTTCATCGCCTGTTCTTTGGGAACGCCGTGCGTGTGAACCGTCAGACGCCCCATGACAGGGTCTCGCAAACTCGCCTCTTCAATCCGTTGGCCGACGGACAAGACCATGAACCAATGTCGCAGAGGAGGTTCATGGGCTGGTGGCCGTTTGGGAAAAAGACCAAACAAACCTCCAACAGCAACGACCCGATATTGAAGGACACGCGCACCTGGCTGTCAGAACTTCGGGATGCGTGTGAGATGAATTTCGACCAACCTGAAGAGGCCCGACGCCAAATACGCCACATGCAAGTCGAGTGGAAGGAAGCCGTGGACAGGGGCGACATGGCGCCCTCGCTGCGGGAAGGCCTCGAGGGTCGGGCCTTTCGATTGCTGAACTGCACCGACAAGGAATGGCTCGGGTGGTTGGACGACCTTGAGTTCTGGAAAGCGGGCTGGAAACCCGGCCTTGACGATGAGAACGAGGCTTGAAGAAGGGCTGACCTCACGCTGAACCATGGGTCAAACGCCAACCCTGCACCTCCTCTATTCCTGCCCTTTCTGCTGGAAGGTCCGGGGGTTGTTGGAACACCTGAACGTGACCACCGATTACGTTCCAGTCAACGGCATGCGCATCAAGAAGGAGGTGGCCTTTGCGGGTGATTGGGGGAAGGTGCCGGTCTTTACCGACGAAGAAGGCACGCATCACGTCGATTCGACACCCATTCTCCGATACATCGACGAGAAGTACAACGAAGGGAAGATGAGCGTGCAGGGTGACGAAACCCGCCGAAACGAGTGGATGGAATGGGTGGACGCCCACCTCTCCAAAGCCACCGTGCCCATTCTCTACGGCAGCCTTGGTTCCGCCCTCAAAACCACCACGCGCATTTCGAAAATCGAACATTTTGGCTTCATTTCAAAACGCCTCTATGCCTGGGCGGGCTTCCCCATCATGTGGGGCATCATCGCCCGAAAACGGGTGAAGCGAGACGGACGTAAACCCAAGCAACTCTGGCACGACCTGTTGACGGAATTCACCGATGCACACGCCGGTGAACCGTTTTTCGGTGGCCAAACGCCGGATTTGGTGGATTTCGCAGCCTTCGGCTACATGCGTTCCATTTCGCCGTACCCGCAATTCGAGCAACTCACCGACCACGCCAACGGCATGGCCTGGTACCGTCGGATGGAAGCATCGCTGAAGTGAGGGATGGTCGTGAGCATCAGCCTCTGCGGTCTTAAGTTCCTCCCGGTGCAGGCCGCTACCACCGTCATGGGCACCACGAAAGGCGGTTGGGTCTATGCGGGTCAACGACCGTGCTACGAAGCGAAGACACCGCGATTCTACGTGATGGAGGCGCCGTTGACGCAAGCCGAAGTGACCCGGGCCCTCGGAGCATCGTCCGAGGAGTCCGCCATGCATGCACCCATGGAATCGCTAACATCGCTGGAACTTCGTGAGTTGGCTCAGCACGTCATGGCCGACGCCGACTTTACGAATGCGGTCAGCGAATTGGAGGGTTCATGGGAACTTCGCCCCTTAACGCAGGCCGAATGGAGTGCTGCTCGGGCCCAAAAGGTGCTCAATCTTGGCAACGGCCTGACCGAACGATTGGCTGACGCCCCGTCCTCCAACAACCGTGGAGCCATGATGGACGGTCGCCCACGACCCAACGAATTACTCGGACCCGCTTCTGCTCAAATCGCCGCCATCGCCGTGCACCCGCGCAACGCTGAGATCACGGCCATGACCAGTGTCCCGCTCGACCGACCGCTTCCCAACGTCGTGTCCCGCTTGGCGCTCGTACCGGTCCGAGACGGTCCTGAACGACGCGTTCCAGAACACACCGACCGCTGGAAAAACATCCGCTCGGAGATGTTGTGGACAACGGTGCTGGGTATCGTGCCTTCCTTCCTCATCCCGGTGCTCAGAGGAATGAGCGATTACGCCACCGAAGGTTGGGTAAACCTCCTGTTCGGTGGCCTGTGTGCTGGCTTTTTCACCGGTGCTCTTTGGCGGCCTCGCCGACCGATGCTGCGCTTCGATGACGTGCGTTAACTGCCGTCAAGCGTGGCCCAATAGGTGTCCTTTCGAATCGCATCGGCGGTGCAAATGGTGGCCATGTTGACGATGTGCCGCACGCCGTCACGCTGAGCAACCAGTTGAACGGGGTGAGCCATGCCTTCGAGGATGGGGCCGGTCATCTCGGCGTCCCCCAGTTCTTCGAGAAGTTTGTAGGCGATGTTCGCCGCTGCCAAGTTGGGCAGGATGAGGACGTTGGCCGGGCCTACGAGTTGCATGAAGGGGTACTCGCTCTGGACGTCTGGATTGAGGGCCGTGTCGCTCTGCATCGGGCCGTCAATCATCAGCGTTGGGTCGAGCGTTCGGGCCATTTCCACAGCGTCCTCAATACGTTCAGAACGCTGAGCCCGAGTAGATCCGAAGTTGGAGAAGGACAACATGGCAACCCGGGGGGCAACGCCAAAGCGACGGGCGACCTTGGCCGTCTGGACAGCGATTTCGGCCAAGGTTCGGCTGTCAGGGTAGACGTTGACGGTGGCGTCGGCAAGGAAGATGGTGCGTCCTTTGATGTTCATCATATAGCAGCCCACCACGCAGTGCGCGTCCTTTGCTTTCCCAATGAGTTCAAGCGTGGGTCGTAGAACATCAGCATAGTTTCTGCTCACGCCGCCCACGAATCCGTCGGCGTCCCCTGCTTTCACCATCTGCGATGCGAAATAGGGGCGGCTCTTCAGCAACCGAGCCGCATCGTGCCAGGTGGTGCCTTTTCGTTGACGACGCTTGAAGAAGGCGTTGGCGTACTCCGTCTTTCGACGCTCGTCGTAGCGTGGGTCGTAGGCTTCGTAATCAAAATTCAGACCCAATTCCTCAACCATGCGCTCGATGCGGTCCACCGGCCCGAGAAGAATGGGGTAGCAAATCTTCTGTTCCACAAGTTGGGCAGCGGCTCGTAGCACCGTTTCGTTGTCCCCTTCCGGGAACACAATGCGCTTCCCTTTGCCTTTGACCTGATTGATGACCTGACGCATTACCGAGTAGGATTCACCCAAACGGGCTTCCAGTTCCTCTCGATACCTGGTGAGCGAAAAGGCCTCGGCGTCAATTCCGGCAATGCCTTCTTCTATCGCTGCTTCAGCAACCGCAGCCGCTTCCCAAATCAACACCCGACGGTCGAAGGGTTTGGGGATGATGTAATCGGGACCGTACTGCATGACCACACCGTCATAGGCGGCGGAGATGTAATCGGGAACGGGTTCCTTGGCGAGGGCAGCCAGCGCTTTGGTAGCCGCCATTTTCATGTTCTGCGTGATGTCCCGAGCTCGTACGTCAAGCGCGCCTCGGAAGATGTACGGGAATCCGAGCACGTTGTTGACCTGATTGGGGTAATCGGAACGACCGGTGGCGATGATGGCGTCTTGTCGGACGCTGAGCACCTCTTCAGGAAGGATTTCTGGCGTAGGGTTGGCCAGGGCGAAGATGATCGGTTTGGCCGCCATGCTGGCCACCATCTCCTTGGAGACGAGACCCCCACGGGAGAGACCCAACATCACGTCCGCCCCCTTGAGCGCGTCGGCGAGGTCGCCAGCAGGCCTGTCTTGAGCAAACGGTGCCTTGTATTCGTTGAGTTCCCCCGCATCCAGCCTCGTTTTGGTGATTATGCCTTGACTGTCGACGAGCGTGATGTTGGCCATGTTCACGCCAATCGCCACGTAGTGGTTGGCGCATGCAATGGCCGATGCACCCGCACCGATGACGACGACCTTGAGGTCGCTCAGGGCTTTCTCTTGGAGTTCAGCGGCGTTGAGCAACGCCGCTGCGGAAATGATGGCCGTGCCGTGCTGGTCGTCATGCATCACCGGAATATCGGTGGCTTCAGCGATTCGTCGTTCAATTTCAAAACATTCAGGGGCTTTGATGTCTTCAAGATTGATGCCACCAAAGGTCTTCGAGATGTTGACCACGGTGTTGATGAATTCCTCAGGGTCTTCGGTGTCGACTTCGATGTCAAAGACGTCAATGCCGGCGAAGGTTTTCAGCAGCAAACCCTTGCCTTCCATGACCGGCTTGCTGGCAAGCGCACCGATGTTGCCGAGACCAAGGACGGCCGTTCCGTTGGAAATCACCGCCACCAAGTTGCCCTTCGAGGTGTAGCGGTAGGCGTCTTCGGGTCGCTCCTCGATTTCCAAGCACGGGTAGGCCACACCGGGAGAGTAGGCTAGACTCAATTCGTGAGCCGTAGCGTGTGGTTTGGTGGGCACGACCTTGATCTTCCCTTGAGGTTCAGCCTCGTGGTACTCAAGCGCCTCCTTGCGCAACATCTCGTCTTTTTTGCTCGTGGACAAGGCTATCCCCATCAAAAGGGCGGAGAGGCGGGGTTTGATTGTTGTGCGAAGTTGACGCCATCGTGATGCTCTTTCCGCACGTCAACATCGGGCGAACACGTTTGATTTGATTCATTGAAGTTGATCGAGGTGTTGCTTGATTCGCTTCAGAAAAAAGGTACTCCTTGCAGTGTCTGAGGATTCAACGTAGGTGCCATCCTTTCGCCTGATCACCAACCAGTATTCTGTTTTTGAATCGGTGTAATCGTGATCCATGGAGCGGTGACCGCCGGAATGTGTTGTTTCGGACTGAATGATGATTTGATCACCCGGCTCAGCCGTGTACGAAAGCATGGTGTTTCGTTCCTCACTGTTTCGGAATCCTTTGAAGACTTCCACGAGACGTTGTTCTTGTTTCCAGGAAATGATGACCGTTTTCTTGTACTGGGCGTATCCATACAACGGGAGAACGAGCGCTACCACTGAGAAGGCGACCGTTTCAAACGTGTAATCAACGCCGTCGCCGAGAGCACTGGAAAGGAGTGATGCGGCCATCACCGCAAAAAGTAGGAGGCCGCCAATCATCATGAGCGGGGAGCCTTCAATGACGTGTTCGGTTGCATGGGGCGATGATTCGGACGAACTCATAGGAGCATCGGTGCCGTTGTTAGCGCTTTCCTTTTCTCCTCCCTCGGTGTTCCAAAACGCTTCTTCCATGGTTCATGCGGGGTGCAACATCAGGAAAACATTCCCCCGATGTTCACGCCACAAACAGGCCACAGAAGCGTAAAAGCAACCGAGCATTGTTCAGTCAGCAAGGGCTTCCTTTCAAATAAGGGGAAAATGCACCTACCTCCATGAAACATGGGCGTTCAGCCTCTCCATCTCAGGGCCAGCGACCACGCGCCCTGTCCATGGTGGTCCTGATGGTGCTCATGTCCATGGGCCCATTGCTCACGACGCCCGTGGTTTCCGCCCACGCCGAACCCAGCGGCGTAACTTGGCCCCTGGAAGGCAGCAACGACACCGGCTGGGTCACCCTGGACGCCCTCGGTGCTGTCCCAGAGACCGGTCAACGAGCCAGTGCCGATTGGGAATTAGCGTTCGCCCCCGGGGCCGAATTATCCAACGTAACCCTTGAAATCCGAGCCAGCGGCCAAGACGGGATGACCATCGAAGAGCCGCAACTGGTCGTTGACGGCATGGGCACCTCGCTGCTTGACTGGCGAGGTTTGGGTGTGCTTGGCGAAGCGAGCACGTTCACCACAGGCAGCACCTATTCAGGCCGACTCAACCCCAACAGCAATTCCGGTGCAGGATGGGATCTCCCTTCGGATGCTGAAATCACCGAGATGATCATCGAAGTCCTCGCACCCGCCGACCCACTGGTATCGCTCACGCCCTACGATTTTGAGCTCCACGCTGCGGACATGGACCCCAACACCGGCGTGCTTTATGTGGCTGCGAACACCCAACTCCTGCTTCTCAATGCCAACAACGACCCGCCTGTTATCGATGTGTATGATTTTGAAACCGAAGGCGGTGTGTTGGACATCGTCGTGGACGCCTCTGGTGGCGTGCTCCACCTCTTGTTGGCCGATGGGACCTTCCGTGCTGTTTCGATGTCGGACAGCAGCCAACAAACGCCGCTGGCCGATGGTGACGTCCAACAATTCCTCATGACCAGCGGCGGGGATGTGTTTGCAGCCAGCGGCACCGGGATTCACATGTGGGACGGTGCTGCTTGGAACACCGTCGCTTCAGCACAAGGGGCGTCGGTTGACGGCGTTACACAAGCCCTGTCAATGATTGAAGTCAACGGAATCGTTTACGCAGGTGTGGAAGATGTCGGCCTTCTGCGATACGACACCAACGCTGGAAGCGCCCTTTCTACATGGAGTTCAGCCAACAACCTCCACTCGGACCGCATCACTCACATGGCCACCTCTGGAAACCAACTCCTGCTCGGCTCCTCCGACAACGGTCTCGCCCGCTTTGATTTCGCTGCAGGGTTTTGGCTCTCAACCTGGACCTCGGCGAACTGGCTCTCCAGCGACACCATAACTGGAATCGCACGTGTGGGTCCGACGCTCTACATCCTCGCTGGCGAAGACCTCCACTCCTACAACACCACCAACGGTGTGTTCGCCACGACCTACGACCTGGCCACCCTCGGCCTGGCAAACCCAGGTGCATCCTTGGTTCCGTGGCTATCAACCGGAGGCGCATCACCCGCCAATGACGCTCTACTGGTGGACGACGGCAGCGGCAATCTGATTCACCTCTCCCCCAATCAATCACCGTTCATCGAAGGCAACGTCTTGCTGGCGAGTGCCCCTGCAACCGATGAAATGACGGCCATGGTTGAACTTGACAACATTCTCTACATTGGTTCGGGCGATAATTCCATGCTGCTCATGCGCTACGACATCGCCAGTTCCGCATGGCTCACCCCCTGGGATGTGGGCGACAACGTGGTTGAAATCGTCGCTGCGTCTGCCTCGCAACAAGGGACGTCGACGTTGTTTGTTGCCATGGAAGGTTCGCCTGTGGTCAAAGAGATGGACGCTTCTGGAACGACGTTGCAAACATACGACGGTACCGGTGGGTGCTACCCGTCGTCTGCGAACATCGTGAGCATGGTTGCCGATGCTGACAGTGTGGTTATGTCGCTCGAGAACGGCGGCTTCGTTCATATCGACCGTGCCACCACAACCTGCACGGCCTACGACACCACCAACGGCCTGCCCACCTCTTTTGTCGGCGATGTTGCGCTGCTGGACGGCATGGCTTACATGGCAACCGAAGACAAGGGAGTGTTGCGCTATGACATCGCCAACGACACTTGGCTCGAACCGTGGGGCTCAACCGGCATCAACGGCGTCAACAACGCACCCGTCGCCATGGTCGGTGACATCCTCCACCTCGGCTTGCAGGGCTACGGTGTGGTGCGAAAGGACTTGAGTACCGGCGAAATTCTTTCACCGCTCCTTGCGAGCAATCAAGGCGGCGTTCTCCCAACCTCCCAAATTTACGCACTCGAATCCGACGGTTCAAACCTCTACATCGGAACCCAACAAGGTGCTCGAAAGTGGGACGGAAACCAAGCGACGAGCTTTGGTCAAGGCTCCTCGTGGCAGACACGGCCCCAACAATTCTTCGATTTCGAAATCGACGGGGCGAACCTCTACGCTGGAACCAACATCGGCGTCTGCAAGTACACCCTTTCAAATCTCAACATCGATGATTGTCAGAATGTCTACGACGGCATGCCCAACTGGGCCACCTACAGTGTTGGCGTTGACAGCACCTACGTCTACGGAGGCACAACTTCGGGTGTTGGCCTCATCACGAAATCCAATTTCCAACACGACGAGAATTGGGGCCAAGGCACCCAAACGGGCAATGCCGTGGTTGAAATCATGGGCGACATCGCTTACATCGGCACCGATGGTTTGGGCGTCTTGCGCTACAACATCACCTCAAATCAGTGGTTGGTGCCCTTCACTGAAGACAACGGTGTGCTCGACGGTGGCAACGACGATGTTACCGGTTTGGCCGCAGACATCCGCCAGGACATGATCTGGGTCGGAGGAAGCGATGGATTCCAACTCATCAACGTGACCAACGGCGCCGAGGTCTACGACATCGAGCGAACCAGCAGCCAATACACGGCTGACGGTGTTCCCTACGGCATGATCATCCACAACAACATCATGTATTACCACTCAAGCACTTCCAGTGATGAAGTCAGTCGCTTGAATGTTACCAACGCCGTCCCGCTTTCAAACCTCGACATCGGTGCGAGAGTTGGTGAAAACGGAGGGGACATCGTCAGCATGGAGATGTCGGGAGACACGCTCATGGTCAGCGTTGTTTCCGGTCAATGGTGGAACAGTGATGGCTCGGGTGGTATCGCTCGATGGAACACCACCACCTCATCGTGGGAAGGAAATATTCTCCCAACCGGGTCCATTGACCGAGTCACGGCCTACGAATCTTCCAACGGCAACACATGGGTCTCGTGGGGCGAATTGAAGTTGGAACTCTACGACAGCAATCGCAACCTCGTGAACGCGTGGACCAATCTTGGGTTCCCCATCCGAGGCATCGTTGAGTACAACGGAGAGACGCTCTTCGCCACCGAGGACGGCGTCGAACGCTACAACGAAGCCACCAACACCTGGAACACCACATGGGAGGCAGGCAATGGTCTGCCCAGCAATGCAGGGGATATCTTCTACGAATTGTGGACCGATGGCACGCACTTGGTCGTCGGCGGTGCTGATTTCACCAACTTCGGCCAGTTTAGGGAAGGCATCATCTCGCACCGCAACGGTGCCGGCGCATGGACGTCCTACCCTGCTGATTCAACGAACAATGTACCCGATGGTTATCCCATCTCCATGGAAATGTGCGGTGGTTTGCTCAACATCGCCATGTACAACAACAACGGCGGCATCGCTCGGCTCGACCTGCAAAATGCAACGATCAATTCAGGATTCGACCGCAGCCAACTTGACGGTGTCGGTCCTGCCTCGGTGACGTGCGACAGCCAAGACACACTCTACATTGGATACTACAACGATAACCAACCGATCAGCCGCTACAGCTACGCCACTTCAGCCTTCATCTCCAGCCTCACCACGTCCAGTCACAACCTGCCCAGCGACCGGGTGTGGTACGACGCCCTTTCGCATTCAGGCACACAACTCATCGTCGGTCACGCCGTCGGTAACTTTGGGTCGAACCTCATCGCAGGCGGGTACTCAACCTTGGTGGCCAGCGGTGCGACCGCCTTGCAAGCACAGATTCAGGGCGCTGGTTCGCCCGTCACGTCCTTGCAGTGGCTCAGCGGCTCATCCGAGTGGCTGATTGGCCGAGCCGGTGGCTCTTCCGGCTACAGCGAAGTCGCTACCCTCTCCTCTTCGGGACGGCAAACGGTCGTCGACCTTCCTGGCCTCGTCAGCGGCCAAGTACCAACGATGGTAGCCAACGCCACGCACCTTTGGGCCGCGACCGGGACTTCTGCGACCTCTGGGAACTTTGGTGGCACTGGCACCGGCTTGCTCCAAGGCACCTTCCTGCCAAACGGAACGATTGAATGGGAATACGGCTGGACGCTTCCCGGAAACACCGTCGCCAGTGACCTTCACCTTCACGGAACTGAACTCTTCATCGCCACCAATCCCGGCGGTATGCTCAAACTCGACACGCTCACAAAATCCATCACCTCCATCGGTGGTTCATTGCACGGCAAATTCGACACCATGCATCTCTACAACAATCAGCTCGTCATCGGACTTGCAGGAGACGGTGGAAGCCCGCCTGGCGTTCAAATGTTCAACCCCTTGACCTCTCAATTTGGCAACGGACGCCTCATCGCCGGCCTCCCGTCAAACATCATCAACGGCTTTACCGAAACCAGCACCGTCTTCTTCATCGCTACCGATGGAGGCATCGGTCGATGGAACTACTCAACCAACGATTGGATGGACTCCATCACGGCTGCCAACGGCCTACCCAGCGATGTCGTTGAAGACGTCTACGCTGTGGGAACCGATGTCTACATGGCCACGCCATCAGGCCTCTTTGTTTGGGACATGACCACCCAGTCGGGAACCACCATGACCGTAAACGACGGGCTGATGGGCCAGTCCGCTTGGGGTCTGTCGTTCGTGAACTCAGGCCCTGGTGGACCAACTTTGCTGGTCAGTCATGACGGTCGTGGCTCCGACCGCCCCGGTGTGAGTTTGGTCAACACCAACACCCAGCAAGTCACCTCAACGCACCGATTTGACCAGTTGCCCTCGAACACCGTGACGTCGCTTACATCCGACTGGTGGGGCCTCCACATCGCTACCGAAGGTTGGCCCTTAACCCACTGGAACCTCTCTTCAGGAGACTTTGAAGACGGTGTTCGCTTCTCATCCAACCAGTACCCCGTACGAAGCATGTTCAGCAACGGCGACGAAGTGCTCGCCATCGGCGGGCTCAACGCTGGTATGCTGGTCGAGGGCCGAACCACGGGGCACAACTATCTGAACGGCTTCCAACTTTCCAACGACGCCGTCACCGGTACGCTCGGCGCAAACCACATTTGGATCGCAACCCTCGACGGGTTGCAAGGTTGGCAAAACAACGGCCAGTACACCGCTGTGGATTCAAGCAGCGTTCGAAGAGCGTTGCCGCTGACCGTACGCGCCATGGGCAACGGCGGTGGTATGAACATCACTGACATGACCCATCTCGGCATGCCGATTGAACTCGTGAACACAAGCAAGACGTATGCTCTTGACGCCAGCCAGGGCACACCTGGCGTACACGGCCTGTTGTTCCAGAACGTACCCGTTATCCTCACCTCACCGAGCACCGGTGCTGCCGTTTGGGCCAAGTCGGTGTCCCTTGAGTACGACGTGTTGCTCGATTTGAGTCAGGACCCAGCCCTCGAACTCAACCTCCAAGACGCTGTGGACAACGGGATGTTGTACAACAACACCCGCCACGTGACCCTGCGTCTATTCTCTCCCTCCAATGGCTCCCTTGAAGCCCGAATAACGTACGATTACGTACGAAGCGACACGCCTGTGAGCATGGAAGGATTGGAAGACCGACCCGATGACGGTGGAGGCGTTCTCACCGCTTCCTGGTCGCTGGTTCATGACGAAGACTTTGCTCGCTACTTGGTTTTCCTCAACGAGGGTCCGTGGTCGACAGCACCAACCGAACTCGAGTTGCTTGGCCAGGCACCGGACAAGGCCATCTCACTCCACAGCCGTCTGGCAGCCGATGTTGAAACCGCCAACGGCGTACCGCTGAAGGATGGAACGGACTACTACGGCGTTGTGGTTGCCGAATACACCGACGGACGATGGGGCAAAGTCTCCGCTCCGTTTGGTCCCGCTTCACCGAGCGACGAAATCCCCGGTGCGCCGCTATGGGCCACCGCCAGTGCCATGGGCAGCAACGGAGACGACGGGGATATCGAGCTTGAATGGGCTCGATGCACGGCGCTCGACCTCGCCAGGACCAACGTCTATGTTTCAACCACGCAAATGGTCGATGCAATCGGACGCTCACCGTTTACCTCGTACGCGCCCAACGACGGCAACCAGTCGGTCATCGCCCAAACGCCGGGCGAGCCCGTTTGGATTGGTTTCACCTGCGTTGATGAAGCAGGACAAGAAAACCTCTCGAACATGACCGTGGTCGGTCCCGTGGTCCCCACGGGCGAACTCAACGACAACGATGCCCCCGACCCGATCACGGGCACGACGGTCAGCGATGTGCCCGATGATGAGGGCGGTCGTCTCAGCGTTCAGTGGAACATCAGCACCGCCGAGGATTGTGCCTTTTACACCGTGTTCATGAAACAAGGTGAGCATGTTGATGAAAGCGGACAAATGGGCTCCGTGGACGGTTTCTCTCAGGCAGCCGTCATCAACCCCTGCGATGAAAATGAAACCATCATCACCGTTCTGGACGGCGTGCCACTCATCGACGGGCAGGTCTACACCGTTGGCGTGGTGGCCTACGATGTTTGGCTGAACGGCAACACCGACGACGTGATGCTGGTGACCGCCTCTCCCTTCCAGAACATCATCGGTCAAGGGACCACACCGCCACGAATTACCTCACTCATGGCCTTCGACCACCCCGATGACGATGGAACGACCATCGATGTCGTATGGGAGCCTTCAACGGTTGAGGACTTTGCATCCTACACCGTTTGGGTCGCCAATGCACCTGTTAGCGATTTGACCCTCGCCTATGCTGCCTTTGGCAACAACCCCAACAACTGCGGATGCTTCAGTTTCAACAAACAATGGATTGACGAGCGAACCAATCCAATTGAGCTCCCCATCTCCACGGCGCTTTACACCGAGAACGGTGATGATCTCTCTGACGGAATTCCGGGCCTCATTCAACCCGATGTGGAACTCTATGTCGCCGTGACGGTGCACGATCTGAAAGGCAACGTTCACCTTACCGACCTCACACAGGTTAGCGTCACCCCGGTCGACAACATCAACGACAAGACCGCCCCCGACCGACTCACCGAACTGGTCTTGACGGACCGTCCCAACGACGATGGAAGTGCCTTGCTGCTCTCCTTTGACCTCTCGGAGGCTGATGACGTTTGGCAGTACCTTGTCTACGCTGAGACGTACAACTTTGAAGGCACCGTGGGCCAACAAGGCACACAGACGGCACTCAACCCCATTGCAACGCTTGACCGCGCACCGAGTTTGCCGCTGGTCATCGACGTGATCGCAGGGGATGTGCCCGTCATCCCAGGGCAAGAAATCTGGGTGGCCGTGGTGGTGGTTGATTCATCGTACAACGCGCACACCGACATGCTCACAATGACATCGGCCAAAGCAACCGACGAAGGCATCAGGGACCCGGGCGTGTACCTCCCCGACATTCAGGATGTTGAAGCCGAGTGGTTTGAAAACGAGAACATCTTTGTTGAATGGAAGCATTCCGTGGATGCGAACGTGCGTGGCTATCACGTCTACATCAGCGATGAGATGTTCACCTCCACCGACGATGCGACGATGGTGGGTGAAACGGCCGCAGCGAACTCGCTGCTCATCACACCCGACCTCTACGACGGTCTTGACAACGCGACAGTCTACTACGTGGCTGTCGTGCCCTATGACGACACGGTGGCCAAATCCACGGTTGAAGCCGTGAAGGTGGACGCCCTTGAAGCGAGCGAAAGCGACGATGGAGCGGGGGCCGATGACGGCTCGTTGTCGCTGGAGTCACTGCTGACCACACCCAACCTCATCGCAGCGGGGATGCTCATCGTTATCCTGTTGTTGCTGGTTCTTGTCGTTCGTTCACGAAACACGACCAAGCAGCGCTCGAAAACATGGGAGTTGCAAGAAGCGACGTGGGGCATACAAGACGCCGACTGGGATAGCCCCGCAGCATCGACACCAGCCGCCGTTCCGGCACCTCCGCCCGGCATGAGTGCGCAGACCTCCAGCCAACCTTACGCACCAGCGAGCCAAGGGCAACCCGTTGATTACGGGCGAGCGGCCTATCAAGCGCCACAGCCAGTGTTGAAGCCACAGGTTGACCCCTCGCTTCTTGACGGGTTGCTCGATGAACCTGCTCCTCAGCCAAAGATGCCTGAAATCGACACGTCCTTCCTTGACGACTTGCTGTGAGGGCACACCATGCCTGAAAGTGGACCTCGCTCGGAAGTGTTCACGACCGTTCTGGTCCGCAACAACGGTTCGGTGGCAGATTGGTCCGCACATCTCAATCGACTGCACGAACATGCAAAACGACTGCGTCTTTCGCTTCCGACCGACCCCCCTGAGATGACGCCACCAACGAACGAAACCTGGCAACTCGCACGAATCTCGTGCTCTTCAACCGAACCCACATGGGTCGTGAATTACCGTCCTGTTCAGTTCCGAGACGAGGCCATTGAAGCGATCACCGTTCCTGCTCCACGATGGAACGAACGAACCAACGGAACGAAGCATGGCGACTGGTCTGCCTACATCGAAGCCCACAAATTGGCGGAACGGGCCGGTTGCGATGCTGCTCTTCTGGTCCACGATTACGCCATCGTTGACGGCGACCGTGGAACCCCTTTGGTCCTTGATGAAGATGGAACGGTCTGGATGGCACCCTCCAGTGAAGGAGGCGTGGATGGCGTGACGGCTGGCGTCCTCGAGGCGCTTCTTCCAACTGTTGGTCTGCCCGTTGTCAAAGGAAAATTGAACGAACGAACGGTCGCACGGTGTGCAGAATTGGTACTTGTGGGTACGGGCATGGGCGCCTGTCATGTCAGCAGTCTGGACGGCGTTGTCCTCGGTTCCTCAACGGCGCTCTCATCGGCGTGTCAGCGGCTTCTTTCCCAACATTTTACCGAGGAGGGGACATGGTCCTCCTTGGGGGCGCACCATGTCTGAACGCGTGATGGCCCTCGTTGACCGTTTGCAAGCCCACCGGTTGCTCGGCGAAGAAGCGTTTCGATTTGGTGCACCGGACAAGGTGATGTTGGTGTCGGGAGGTCCGACGTCTCACCTTGCCAGGTACTCGCTTGTTGCCGCACCCTCAACCAAGCGAGTGGTGATTCGCCAACCGTCCAGAACGCAACTTCCTGCTGCTGAACCTCATGCCCCGCTTCAAGGCGATATCCGGCTCACCAACGACCAACCGTTGCTGCACGCCGAAGTGGAAGAATGGAAACACGGCTCGTGGTACCACAGTGTTACGCTTCGGGCCGTTGATATGGAGGATGTGTTCAACAAATTACGTGCATTGACCGACGAGCGAATGTTTCCACAAACGCTCTCGTCTTCGTTTCCTCAACGACCGTTCTGGTCAGGAGCGTTGGCCTACGACCTCGTCCAATGGACCCAACCGCTTCGTCTCCAGCACCCTCCCAGCGAGGGAACGATACTCGCCGTGCTTTGGCTGGTTGACGGGGGCATGGTCGTCGACCATCAGGAGGAAACCACCAGCGTGTTTGGCCACAACGAAACATGGTGTGCATCGGCTGAAGAGACAACTCCGTGGGACGGTTCGACCGTTGATGTTCCAACAGCGCAATCTCACCGAGAGGCGGTGACGCATACCGATGAAACACACGAATCCAACGTGGAAGCGGTTCGTCAAGGCATCGTGAACGGTCAGGTGTATCAAGTCAACATTGGCAAACACTGGCAGGGAGAAATTGACCACCCGTACACCGTCTTTCAACGGCTCATGCGAAGTAATCCTGCTCCGTTTTCTGCCTACACGGAAGCGGAAGACCTCGGGTTTGCGCTCGCAAGTTCTTCACCCGAATCGCTCTTAATGTGCGACGGGAAAACACTCCAGACCTCGCCCATCAAGGGCACCTGTCCTCAAGGAGCCAATCCAGAGGAAGCCTCCCGCTTGCGAGAGACGATGATCGGCGACCAAAAGGAGCGAGCTGAACACCGAATGCTGGTGGATTTGATGCGCAACGACCTGACGAAGGTCGCTCGCCCCGGCACCATCAACGTGGACCGGTTTGACGTTGAGGCCTACGCCAACGTGCAGCATCTCGTCAGCCACATTTCCGCCGAGCTTGACCACCGTGAAACCGGAGCATCCGCGCTTCAAGCCGTGTTTCCAGGAGGCTCCATCACCGGATGCCCTCGCACGATGGTGTGTGCGGTCATCGACCAGTTGGAAGAAATGCCCCGTTCCTTCTGGACGGGTTCCATTGGGTACATTGACGTGCATTCAGGGGTGTCTTCATGGAACATCCTCATCCGTACGCTTGAGGCGCACCGGGTTGGGAACCGGTGGCAGGCATCGGTCGGTGCTGGCGGCGGCATCACCATTGCTTCGCAACCTAAGAACGAGGTTGAAGAAGCAGCGTGGAAAGGTGCAGCACTTCGAATTGCCGCTGGGTGGATGAAGGCTGAACACACGACGCTACCCACGGGATCGTTGGGTATCCACCCGCTCCAGCCTCCTCGCCGAAACATCTCAACTGCCGATTGTGGAACGGTTCAGACGGTGGACGATGTTTTGACCGGTGCCGCTCCAACGGGTGTGCTGTTCGTTGACAATTTGGATTCGTTTTCGCTCAACATCGCTGACGCCATCACCCAAACGGGCCGCAACGTAACCGTCCTCGAGGGACGGGCCCCAAACAGTGGGCAGTGGCTTGACCCGGTTGCGCTCCACGACCTCCTTGAGCGGCTTCAACCAACGCACATCATCCTCGGTCCTGGACCCGGGCGGCCACAGGACGCTGAACTGACGATGGCGATGGCCCACCATGCGCTTGCAGGTCAACTCAACGTACCCGTTCTCGGCGTGTGTTTGGGACACCAAGCCCTGGCCCTTGCCGACGGACGTCAGGTCATTTCCTCACCCTTCGGCCCCATTCACGGCGTCCCCGTTGAGGTCGACCACGACCGAACAGGCGTGTTTCATCAGCAAGGCCAAGGGCTGAAGTTCACGAGGTACAATTCCCTCGTTGCCGTGGAGGACGGCGAACATCAACTGTTGGTGAACGCCACGGAATCCTCCTCCGGCCTCATTATGGGATTGCGCCATCCCGAACGAGAAATACACGGTGTTCAGTTCCATCCAGAATCCATCGGTTCACGCGACGGTGTTCAGGTCATTGCTGAATTTCTAGCCATTTCATCGGATGGTTGAAGAATCCCTTCCGGCTGGGTTGAACCGGGAACCGTCATGCCAACCTGCCGACTCTGTGCGAGTACCTACCCCCGAGAGTTCTTCATTCACGGGAACGGCCAGTACACCCAGGTGTGCGTCCGCTGCGGTGTAGACAAAGGCCTGATTTCCAAGGAAGACGCTCCGGTCCTGTTCGAGAAGAGCACGGCGAGCGCCCGGTTCTCCACCGTCGCACGACGCTACAGCATCTTCCTCTACCTCCCGTTCCTCTGGATTCTGTGGGGCTCCACCCTCTCGGATGTGGAGCCATGGGGTCTGTTTTTCTTGATCCTCCTCATTCTGCTCACCCTCGCTGCACCTGTCCTCTTCATCTACCGGGGCGGCCAGTATTCTGGCGACATGGCTCGTCTTTCACCGGCCTACGACCGTCCCAAGGGCCACTGATTGGCATCAGGATTTGGCGTGAATTTTGAGAACGTCACCATCCGACAATTCATGGTCGGCTCCGACAACTCGTCGCGTACGCCCGTCAACTCCTCGGATAAACCCGGCTTCAAGGTCCGTGTGAACGCGACCGGCGAGGGCTTTGGCATGAAGTCCAGAAGGTACCACGAACGCATCGGGCAGCACGCGACCATCGCCGTCCACCCAATGTGTTTCATCTTGAACAGGATAGACCACAATGTGCTGCAATCGGTCAAACAGCACGGTGTCCATGAGCTGCGCTAGCCCCGTTCCCCCCATGCCCTGAAGGCGTTCACCCATGTGGTCGAGCGCCTTCTTTTGGGCCTCGTTGAGGGAGGCATTTTCGTTGAGATTAAAGGTGGATTGGCCGCTCTTGTAGTCGATAAGACCGGCCGAAGCGGCACGGCGCAACGCCAGTTCCATGTCGGCCATGCACGCAAACATCGTTCGGTTGGGAAAGGCCTTGAGCACGCCTACGGGTGCAACGTCCATTTTGTTGGCCGCATAGACGATGGGGAACAGTTGCTCACGCATGCACCGTCCAAGCAAGTGAAGCGATGGAGTTCCCCAGTCCCAGGGTTGAGCCTCGTCGGTGTGAAGGTCGTTGAAGGTCGTCATCCCCTGAGCGACAAGCGAAGTGGTGGCGCCCAAGCCGCTCAAGCGTTCTTGGACAAAGGACGTGAGCCCCTTTTCCCCTTCCGCTTGCACGCGACGTACGCCTCGGTTCCATCCGTCCTCGAGCAAGCCCCCAATCCATGCGTCCAATTCGTGCTCGAGGAATTCAATCTCGGCGTTTACCGCTGCAACAGCATCGTCTTTGGAAGCGGTTGCGCCCATGAATTGGCCCTCCAAATCCGTTGACCCAGCAGCGTCGACGACCTGAATCAGGACGTCGCAGTTGGCCAAATCAGCGAGGAAGGCATTTCCTCTGCCTCGGCCTTCGCTGGCTCCTGGAACAAGCCCTGCAACGTCAACCAGTGCGACGGGCACGGAGCGCCGATGCCCGATGCAACTTCCTGTTCGAGGCTCGCACAGACTGCCCTGCCGAGGGTCGTCGTCGGGTGTCGGCTCCATGCGTCCCTCGGCCTCGAGTTTTTCGCGGAGGTCTTTGCACGGACAGGGCAAACGCGCTTCAACAAAGGCGACGCCGACGTTGGGGTCAATGGTACAAAACGGATAGTTGGCGATGTCGACTTGAGCGAGCGTGGCGGCGCTAAAGAACGTGGACTTCCCGACGTTTGGTTTGCCGACCAGACCGATGCGCACGCAAGCACGCCCTTGAGGGTTCACTCCTCTTCCTGAGAAGGAGTGATGTCGTGATCTCGCTTGATTTGAGCGATAGCGATGTCAAGTTCTGGAAGGTTCAGCTCACCGTCGCCGTCCAAGTCCATGCGTTCAACGAGTTCGTTGGCGTTGATGTCGGCCAGTCCTTCGATATCTGAGGATTCGAGGGCTGCGAGGAATTCTCGGCTGTCAATTTTGCCAGAGTCGTCCAGGTCCATGCTTCGGAAGAGTTGGAAGACCGATTGCTCGGTGTTCGTGAGGTACTGCACAAAGTCAACCATGACCGTCGAGGTGGTGGTGGGGAATTCCTTGACCTCATCGTTGTGAAGAGCGGAGTCCACGGCGATGATGGTTGAGCCACCCTCGTTGGCTTCGGTTTCGGAGACGACCAGGGCGGTATCAACGCCGACGCCTCGGCCGATGAGTTCTCGAATCGTGGTGGAGGAACCGGACGTCAGCGTGTAGCTGGCCATGTCGGACGTTTCTTCGACGTCCACGGACCGGCCCGAGGCGGAAATGCCGGTTCGAATGACGACCATCGTTGAGAGAATGGTTCCGATGGACGCGAGGTAGAACAGCGCTGAACCGGTGAGGTAGAATCCTCCGCTATTGGCAACGACATCCTCAATTTCGGAGGAAGCCACGGCGTTGGCGGTGAATTCGCCCGTCAAGTAGGTGAGCGTCGAAGCGACCCCACCAACGAGGACCATCCAGGTCGCCAGCGTGGCAGTTGACGGCGTTGCGAGCGGCTTTCCAATGGCGTTGGGATAGTTGGTAAAGACACCAGCGAGAACAAGCAAGCCCCCGACGGTGAACAACATGCTCATGTTCACGACTTCGCCCATGGAGCCGAGTTCGCCTGTACCAACGAAGGTGTCCATGGCGGTGAAGTAGCCGCCGATGGCAAAGAAGGGAAGAGCAAGGAATGCCATCGTTGCAGCAACGGCTCCCGGCTGCTTCACAACAGCGCTAAGGCCCGAACTGGCCGTCATGAGGAGGTTGATAGAAGCGGCAAAGATGGGCAGGACGCCAAGGGTGAGCAGGATGGCGCCAAGATTGGTGACGAAGTTGCTGCCGGAGGCGTCGGTCATGAAGAAGGGTGGAATGGTGATGAAAAGCAACAACATGCTGGCCGACCGCATTGAACCCGACCAAATGGGTTGCTTTGCCGTCATTGGAATGACGTGATAACCGACAGAGAACATCAAGGCCAACGGAACCCACCCGTGCGCTACTCGCTCAGCGAGCCACACCGTTTGGGTTGAGGAGGCGAGTTCACCAAAGAACATGAAGAGCATGGAAAGGATGTAGGCTGCGATACCCATGATGAGGAACCAAACGCTGGTCTGCAGTTCTTGTTCGCCTCGGTTAGCGGCCGTGATGAGGATGTTGATGAACACGGGCACGAACAACAAGCCAATGGCGAGGGTGCCAAGTCCGTAAAGGAAGGTGGCTACAGCACCGGTTTCGGTGTCGATATCGAGGAACCCGAAGATGAAGGGAAGCAGGTAGCTGGCCAGAAGAACCACGGAGAGCAGGAGAGCCACCATGGAAGCGTTGGCTTCGCTAGCCAAACGACCGTTGCTGTTTCGGGACGCTGCGACCATACCGCTTCCAACCATGCCGTAGAGCAAAGCGATGGTGAGGAAATTGAGGGTTGCATTGGTCAGCGACGAGCCGTCGTCGTACGACCAGCCCACGCTGGCGAGGGAGTCAAGTGCCCTTGGGTCGTAGTTGTGCCAGCCGCTGAGGAATCCCAAAAGGGCGGCAAACACGAGCCAGAGCATACCGAAATTCATCCACGTTCGGGCGCCGCTTCCGTCTCGGTCATCGAAGATGTCGACCAGACCAGGGGGGTTCTTTTGCAGGATGAACAGGCCGATCGCCTTCAAAGCACCACCAACGGTGCCGACACCCTTGACGAGCGATTGAGAGAGAAGGAAAAGGAGGCCGACCAAAAAGCCGCCAGCAATGAAAATCATGTCCATGCATCACACCTCCATCATTCGGCGAGGACCTCACCCACCAAAGTTGCAACAATGGCACCGATACCAACGAGGAAGCCAATCAGGTAGTACCAGATGCCGCTTCCACCAAGGTTTTGCACGAGCGGAACGAGTTCGCCAAGGAGCGGGAGGTTGTCCCAGCCAAACACGTTGGAGAAGAGGGAATAGAGGCCGAGAAGGCCGACAAAGAACAGGGTCAAGACAATTCGGCTGGCGGTTGGTTCGCCCGTTCCGACGGTCGTGTCGGGGAGGGCTCGGGAATTTGTCATGCAGTTCACCTCAAATTGACCCCATAGGGGTCAAGCCTCCGACTAAACGGGCGGTGATAAACATTCACCACTTCCAAGGAGGAAAAACCACGCCCTGCAAGGCGATGCTTACGGCGAGCGAAGACGTTCCACGGCCGAACCGCGCCGAGGCTTCGACAGGCCGAGCGGAACGGGAAGTTGGCGTTCGAGTTCAACCTCGTTGCGCCATACTGCTTCGCAGGCGCAGGTCAACCCGTCAAATTCCTGTAAACTGCCCGAAACAGCATAGCGTTCGATGGCAGCAACAACCTCAGCGTCACATGCACCGCAGTTGTGAGAGCCCCTGATTTTGCCACCGGCTGTGGGATGAACGATGAGGCGAGACACTTGGTCGTCGTCTCCGTTTACGCCGCCCTCGGGGTGAATCAGCGGATGGGCTCGCCGAATCATATCAACCAAGGACCACAGCCAAGGAGGACGGTATTCGTTGTGGCGATGGAGTCGGTCAATGACGGTGCCACGCTGGATGTTCATGGGATTCACGGAGATTTCATCGGATTGTTCGGCCACCGCTTCAATCCATTTGACGCAATGGTCAAGTGCATCGGCCTCGTTCATGAACGGTGGCTTGAACATCAAGTAAGTCTTGATTCGGAGGTTGAAGGCCTTGAGGTTGGCCACGGCACGGTCCCATGACGACGTGCTGAAGCCTTTGTTCACGTGGAAGCGAAGGACCTCATCATCGTAGGCTTCCAGCCCAATAGCAACCGTGAACGAATCGTTGATCGACGTGGCCCAAGCGAGTTTCTCCTCGGTGAGTTGTTCACATCGACTCTCGACGATGAGTTCCTTGCCCAACTCAGCACAGTCCCTCAACACGGTTTCCTGGAACGCAACGGGAATTTCTCGGTCCTCCAGCAAGCTGCCAGAGGTGTAGACCTTGACCATGGCTTGGTCGTTAAAGTTGTCAAATTTTTCTTTGGCAGCAGCCCATTGAGCGTGAAGATCCTCGTTGGTCACGTCGTCCCGTGTGTCGTTGAAGTATCCGCAAAACGTACAGCCAGACGACCACCACCAGTGGCAGCCTTTGGTTCGCAAAATCACGGTGACGGCACTGCAGGGCGTACCATCAGCCAACACTTCGGGCGTGGTGTAAACCGTAGCGGGTTCACTGGCATCCCAGGATTGCTGCTTCGCCTTGGCCCACGGCGTGTTCGCGGGCGCCTTGACCAGGTCGTGGATTCGTAGCCCTTTCTTCCCTTGGCCGAGCAACGGGAGCGGGTTGGTGTCGGCCATGATGTTCACCGCAGGTTGCCGTCAGCCTCCCCCGCTTCAAACCACCGCATCCGGTTTGCCGATGCTCGATTCAAAGAACGCAACCATTCGGTCCCGGTATTCATCGGGTTGCGTGAGCATCAACGTGATGTGTGACAGGACGCCCTCTCGGTCTCGGTCGTTGTGAGCAACGCCCGAAGAAGCAAACCAACAATCCACGAAACCGTCCTCGCTCACACCCTCTTGGGCTGCTTCGCACATGGATTCACCGTGGTGGATGTTGATACGGACGTCCTCCAAGGATTGTGTGATGAAGACCGAGCGATTGTCCACCTCCGCCATGGCATTGATGGGTTCGTACTTGACCAAGTCATCTCCGGATGAGACCTTCCCAGCGAAGATGGCGGCGTCTTTGAGGAACGGCGGGAAGCCGGCAAATTCCAATTCTTCGTGAATGATGGTGCCCATCGACGAGAAAGGCGATTCGAGGAAAATTGATTGGAGCAGAGGCTCCTGTTCGAAAGCAATGGTGACGGCCCCTGCTCCCATGGAGATGCCAACAGCGCCGATGTTCTCGGGCTGTGTGCCTTTTTCATCCTGAATCCACTGCCACACCGCAAGGAAATCACGATACTCCCGCTGTCCGGCCGACACCAAGCCGTCCTCGGTCGTGCTGTCTCCGTGGTCACGCATGTCGAAGAGGATGACGTTGAAGCCGGCATCGTGCAACCACGCTGCTGGAATCAGCACCTCGTGGTTCGCTTTGCAGGAACGAATACCATGGACGATGATGACCCAGGGTTGTGAAGGATCGTGTTCCATCACCCATGCAGCCAGCGTGATGGGTTCGTTCGGCACATCGATGGTCACGTTGTCCCACTGTTCAAACCACAGCGGTTCGAGGTTTGCAGCCAAGGTTTCGTTCTTCTGATGGGTGACGGTGGTGACGTCTTCGTGCCACAACTCAACGCTGAACTGGTCGGGTGAGTTTCGGGGAGAATGACCCGAACAGTCCGGGCTGCTGGCCGCGGCTTGGGTGTAGACGAGGTTACCCACCTGGAAGTAAAGAAAAGGCGCACTGGCGAGAATGAATATCAACATCGCTGGCACGGTTCGTCGCCATTTGCTCATTCTTCTTCCTCCTGTATTGCGGTGAACATCACGCTTGTACCTGCCGTCAAATGCATGCCCTTCGGATGGTCCTTATCGCCGTCCTCAGCGGTGATGATTGAAGAAATGTATGCTTCGGCAGGCACGCGAACATCCACTCTGGAACCCAAACGTATCATGCCGATGCGTTGGCCTCGACGAAGGCGATCTCCCTCAAAGGCATAGGGAACCACGGTTCGTGCTAATGCCCCCGAAATTTGGGTCACCTCGATTCGAACCCCATCGTCAAGGAGATGAACGGAGCGCACCCGTTCGTTGTGCTCACTTTCCTTCGTGTAGGCCGCACGAAACGGTCCGCGCCGCCTACCCTTTCCCGTTCGATGTTCAATTCGCTCAACGCTTCCAGCAGCGGGAGCTCGATTGACATGGACATCGAGCGGCGACATGAAGATGGCGAGACGCCATACATCCGTGGGCTGTTCTTCACCCGGCCTCACGGGCTCATAGCGCTGCTCGGTCGCAAAGGACAAGGGTTGGTCCAAGGGCTCAGGAAACCAATCACCGGTAAGCGCGTCGGATTCGGTGGTCCCGTTGCTCATCTGTTCGCTGGTCGGACGACGGCCTGTCGCCCGCTCGCGACGCAAAAACATCGCATGGCCGTCAGCTGGAGAGACGAGCAACCCCTCGCCACGAGGGATAGGGCGATCGGGGTCTCTCCAAAAATATCCAAAGAACACCGCCGCCATCAAGCAGCCCATGCCAAAAAGAGGGACAAGGCCGGCAATCGGGTCGATGATGGTACCAATGATGAGGGCGCTCACGCCCATCATGGTCATCGTGAACACGGGGCCGTGGCCACCCGGGGCCAGTCCGGCCATTCAATCACTTACTCCGTCGCCCAAGGGTCTTGTGCGTCTCCCCACTCAGCAGGGGCGCTTTCCTCTTCGGCTTCTTCAACCGCTTCTTCTTCAGCCGGTGCTTCCTCTTCTGCAGGCTCTTCTGCGGCGGCTTCTTCGACCACTTCAACAGCCGCTGTCGCTTCCTCGGCTTGTGCGGCTTCGGCTTCCTCCTCGGCCATTTCTTCAGAGCGGGCTTGGACCATTTCTTCGACGCGTTCTGTGAATGCACGGGACATGTGTTGGGACTTTCGCTCCGCCTCAACAGCACGCTCAATCATTTCATAGCGTTCCTTGATGGCCTTGTTGAGGTCTTCAAAAATCTGCATGTGGTCGACGTACCAGTCGTCTCGAGCCTTCATTTCCGTGACGGCTAAGCGAAGGTCGTTGTCAAGTTCCTCAGCGATGCCGAAGACCTTGCCCAAGCGGTCCTTTTCTCGGGAATACTTCTCTTCCATCTTCTCCAATTCTGGTTCAAGATGCTCAACGCGCTTCGAGTTCTTGGTGGCTTTCATCTCAAGTTCACGGACACGAACGTCCTTTTCGGCGATGATGGATTCCAAGGATTCTTTCTCGATTTCTCGGTCGATAATCTCCTTCTCGAGAACTTCAATCTCTGCCTTGGCATCGACGAGTTCTTTCTCTTGAGTTTCGTAGGCGGCGAAGAGTTTCTGCAGGCGGTCGGTTTCGGTGGCGAGCGCCTCTTCAAGTTCTTTGATTCGGACCTCAGGCGTGATGGTTCCTTCCGTCATGTCTTCACCCGGAGGTTGAGCCTCCATCCTTACCGAGTCCACTCCTCCCTATCAAGCCGACGCTTCAAAGAGCACCATTTTGCGCACCTTGCGCGGCTTCAAACTCAACGAAGAGCATCCGTAGCAGCCACCAATTCTCTGGCGATGCTGACCTCACCCATCGAGTGTCCAGCATCGGGCACCATGACCAGCCGACTGCTGGGCATGGCCTGATGCAGTTCCCATGCACTGCGAGGCGGGCAGACCACGTCATAGCGGCCCTGAACGATGACCGTTGGTAGGTGTTGAATGATGTCCACGTGGTTGAGGATGTAGGCTTCCTCTACGAAAATAGCGTTGATGAAGTAATGGCATTCAATGCGTGCGAAGGCCACGGCGAAATCGAGGTCCTCGGCTTTGTCAAGGTATTCTGGGTCGGGGAAAAGACGGCTGGTGGCCATTTCCCAACGGGTCCATTCCTTCGCAGCGGCCCGACGCACCTCAACGTCTTCACTGGTCAGGCGAGCGTAATAGGCGTGAATCAGATTGGACCGTTCAGCCTCAGGAATATGGTCTCGATAGGGTGCAAACGCGTCGGGGAAGAGGTGGCTCGCACCGTCCTGATAGAACCAGTGTAATTCCGATTTTCTGCACATGAAGATGCCGCGAAGAACCAAACTTCGCACTCGGTCTGGATGATGCTGGGCGTAAATCAAAGCCAGCGTCGAGCCCCATGACCCGCCAAAAACGTGCCACGTATCGATTCCAAGATGGGTTCGCAAGGCCTCAATGTCGCCGACTGAGGCGTGGGTGTTGTTGTCTTCCAATTCTGCGTAAGGCGTGGATTTGCCGCACCCGCGTTGGTCAAACTGTACGATGTTGAAGGCCTCAGGGTCGAAGTATTGCCGGTAGGAAGGTTGCCCTCCGCCGCCGGGCCCACCGTGAATCACCACAACAGGAAGGCCGTCCGGATTTCCGCTTTGTTCCCATGCGATGGTGTGAAGCGCTGAGACCTCGAGCATTCCTTCTGTGTGAGGTTCAATCGGTGGATAGAGAACATCGGCCAAGGTCGTGGTGGTGTCAAGCATGAACCTCCCATGGCGACTGCGTGCATGTTCCTTTCGCCATGAACATCTTCATGGAACGCCGAGGGCGGCCAACCATCATGGGTTTGCGAACCGCCACGGATTTGTTCAGCGAATGGGCCGACAACGGCCGTGATGAAGGCATGGAAAAAGGCCACACGGCCAGCGTCAACATCATGCTTGAACGACTTTTGAGTGGGCGAAACGAACCCTTTACGGCGCTTGACATCGGGTGTGGAAACGGTTGGGTGGTTCGTCGATTGAAGGCGCATGCCTATTGTTCACACGCCAGCGGCGTGGACGGCGCCCCGTCCATGATCGCCAAAGCCAGGGAAGTTGACCCCGAAGGCGACTACATTGAGGCGATGTTGCCCGATTGGAAACCTGCAGAACCGGTTGATTTGATTCATACCATGGAGTGCCTCTACTATCTACAAGACCCGCTCGGATTTCTCAAAACGCTTCACGATGCGTGGATGAACCCTGGCGGCAAATTGGTGATCGGCGTTGACCACTATCTGGAAAACCCTTCCAGCCATGATTGGGGGCCGTCGTTGAACGTGCACATGGCCTTGCTGTCCATCGACGAGTGGACCGCCGGATTGCGTGAGGCGGGCTTCACGGAGATTGAGGCCGTGCAGGTGGGTGCCAAAGAGGGTTGGAACGGCACGTTGATTCTCACGGCTCATCGTTGAGATGAGCGACGAAACCGAGCGGTTCACCCTTCGGTCCACAACGACGTAAATCTCCCCGATAAAAGGGACATTGCATGCACGTTTCCGAGCCCTTTTCCAGCCGCTCAGGTTCTTTGAGGAAGGCGTCAAGGTGGACGGAGGCTCGCCAGTCGAGGTGTGCTCTCAAGTCGTCTTTTGCTCGGTCAAAGGCACCTTGGGAAAGGGCGACGATTCGACCGTTTGCCCCCAACAACAGCGCTGGAGGGAGAATCCGTCGACGTTCTGCCTCGGCTTTTCGGGCTTCAATGGCTTCGAGCGCCATGGAATAAAGGGTCAATTGGAGGCGGTGTTCGTTGAGGATGTGAGCTTCGTCATCGCTTTGAGGCACGGTGCTGACTTCGCTGGGCGGCACCTGCTGGAGAGGGTGACCTCGTGTTGGTTCATCTTCGTTGAAGGCAGCCAAACATCCCCGTGTTTTCAGGTCCACCACTTGGAGCGCGCCCCCGCCCTGTTCGTCGACGAGGGCCAGCACCAAATCCGCACGCCCGCTGAAGTCCATGTTCACCCGATGGACGACCGCCCCGTTCGTATGGCGGAAGGGAGGTTCTACGCTCTCTTTTCGGTCAAGCACCTCTCGATGGAAGAAGGGTAATTCGGTTCGTACGGCTTCCACCGACCAACCGTTCACTGCTTCACCTTGCACCCATCGACCCAACAGCCCTGCATCCGTTAGCGCACTCAAGTGCATCAATCGGTCTCGCCACGTCGCCTCACGAGACGATGGTTCCTGCTCAAAGCCGTATCCAAATTCGTTCATCACGCGCCCAATGGTACTGGATGAAGCGAGGTCGTCATCGCTTTCGTGCATCCATGAAGGTTCCAACACCGGTGTACTCTCACGCTGTGCCCGCGGGTTTCGAAGTCCGATTTCGAGCACGCGGTGCATCATCAAGCCAAAGGTAGTCGGCTCTGGCCACGGCCGAAGCGAGGGGGGTTTGGTCGACGTGTTTGGTAGCGAGAACGGTTCGGTTGCCCACCCTTTGACGTGCTCCAACCAATACTTGCGGACACAAGATGACGTGGCGTCCAAATGGTGGGCAGCCCCTTTGATGTTCGCTTCGAGAAGAAGCGGTGTTGGTTCCTCAACGGTGGTCTCACTGAGGCTCTCAAGATGCGTGGCTAATGCTCGGACACGTTGCTGTGGAGAGAGCGTTGTGATGGTCTCAAAACACGACGGATGGTGGTAAATGCGCAACCCCGCAAGGCCGTTTCTTCCCAACGGTGACCGGTCCAAAAGCGATGTTGGGTTGAACGGCGTCTCGGTGGCGTTGGAAGAAAAGAGCGGTAGCGTGGCCTTTTCGACTTCGTCTGCGGAAAGCCACGGTGCTGGGGTTTGTGCATTCCATGACGCCCTTCGCAATCCTTCGACGAGCATGCGTCCCATCGTTCGGGGGTCGGGAGCGAAGCGAACAGAAAGCAGCCCCGTGGTTTCGTTGAACGTGGCTTTGTTTCCAGGCGCACCGGTCAGGATGAGGCGGTCTTTTACTCGGGTGAGAGCGACGTAGAATTTCCTGCGCAATTCGGCCTTATCTTGGGCTTTGTTCATCTCTGCGGTGAACGCCCACAAACCATCCTCCGGTCGTTCCTTCGCTTTCCAAGGTTGGATGCGTCCGGCCAAGACCTGCGGCGTGACCAAAATGTTGTCCTGAACCGACATGCTGGCGTCGGCTTTTCCAGCAGAAAAGAGGCCGGTCACGACCACAACCGGGGCCTGCAGCCCTTTTGAGCCGTGAATGGTCATGATTTGAACGGCCGAGGCGGTTGGTTGAGTGATGGCCTGTGGCCCTTGGTTACCAAGGTTGCGAACCGCCACCATCCGCCGGTACATTTCCGATGCGTCATGACCGGTATCCTTGCCAATGGCTTGGACGACGGTGAGCCATGCCTCAGCGAATTGGCGTTGAGCGTCTTCTGGGTAGGCGACAAGCAAGTCGGATTCATCGAGAACGAGGTCAAACACATCGTACACCGCCCCCCAACTGATGCGCTGTTGAAGCCGTTGCAAGAGGTTCTGCACACGTTCGGTAGGGGCGTGCTGAATGAGATGCGGAAGGGCCGCTTGACCGTCTTCGAGCGAAACGAAGACCTCGTGGACGTGTTGTTCTGTCATACCGACAACGGGAGAGCGGGCGAGTTCAACCGCAGCCTTCCTCATGGTAGGGCGGGCCATCAAACCCAA
>JBMYQB010000018.1:0-35784 GCA_049600935.1 Candidatus Poseidonia sp. | reverse complement strand
GTGGTGGCCGAGACAACAACCGTGGCTATCGAAACGACCGTGATGGACGGGACAACAACCGTGGCTACCGAAACGACCGTGATGGACGGGACAACAACCGTGGCTACCGAAACGACCGTGGTGGCCGAGACAACGGTCGAGGCGGTCGTAACGACCGAGGGAGTAGGGATGGACAACGTGGCACGTTTGCCGACAACGATTGGACCTGTCCTAAATGCAGCAATTCGAATTTCTCGTTCCGCAACGTCTGCAATCGATGTGAAGAGCCTCGCCCAGGCGGTGGAGGCGGTGGACAGCCTCGGGACAATTCCCGAGGCGGTTATCGTCAACGAAACGGTCAGAGTGACGACCGAAGGTCCAACGACCGACGGGGCCAAGGGCGTCCACAGGGTGGGCGAGGAGGGCCTCGACAGCAGAACCGGCGCTCGTCCGATTCCTCCTTCCGAAGGTCAAAAGGGAAGCGTTCTGGCCACGCCCACAACCAGCCTCCACGTGATTTTAGAGATGGGCCTCGTAAGTTTGAACGGAAAGACGACTGAACGGATGTGAACACATGAGTGCCGAATCGCATTACCTCAATGCGCTCGAAGCCCTCGACGAAGGTGACCGAGACCGCGCAAAATCTGAAGCAAAGAAAGCGACCTCGCTCGACCCTGAACATCTCGAAGCATGGACAGTGTACGTGGATGCATGCCTTCCACCCCAGGGGATGCCGCCCACCATGGCACAAGCTGCTCAAGCCCTTTCTGCCGTCAAGAACATCGTCGCAGCTGACCCGTCTCGAATGGACATGTGGGTTCGTGGTGGCCGATTGATGGCCGATGACCTCGGGATGCTTCACGATGCACTCCATTGGTGGCAAGCCTGCCGAGAAATCGCCCCTCGAGAGGTTACGCCTGTTGTGGAAATGGCGTCCATCCTTGCCGACATGGGAGAATACACCGAAGCGCAGTTGCGACTCCAATCCATTTTGGACGACAACATGGACGTCGGCATGACACAATTTCGAAAGATCAACGGCTTGCTCCAATTGGTTCGTGCCGCAGCAGCTCAACAGCAAGAAGACATTTTCAAGCCGTATGAAAAACACCACAACGGCTGGGAAGCCATTCGTCAAAAAATGAGAAAACCACCCATGTCTGAGAATTTCATTTTCCTTATCACCGCCGTTCCTATTCTCCTTATTTTGGTCGTGATGCTCCAGGGTATCGGTGAGCCTTCCTTTGCAACGTTGTGTTTGAACACCCTGGTGATTTTGATTGTCATCATGGTGTGCATGCGCAACGCAAAGCGCTGGTTCCAAATCATCAACCGGCCAGCGTTCAACTTGCTACGGGCCATGAATTTCGAAGCAGCCACAGGGTATACCGTACTCGATGAGGACATTCGCACCTCCGTGCTTTACATGTACATCATGCAGCGAAAACCAACCTCGTGGCAGGAACGCATGCTCAAAATCATCGATAACGGCAAATCACTGCCTAAGAACTGGCGATTGCGCCTTCCCAATTTTGAATCCCACATTGACGCTGACGGGTACATTCCGATTGAAGAAGGTCCTGTGCTCGAGCCCTACGAAGAAGAGTGATGAACATTCCTTCATGCAATACTTGAGTTGATTGTTTCATCTCGAGGAATGCGTAGCCTCAAGGCATGTTCAGTCAACGCCAACAGGGTTTGACACCCTTCGGTAGTCCAGCCTTACTGCTGCGATTGAGCGTACTGAATGGCGTACTGCTGAGCGTAGGCGGCAGCCGTCGCTGCATCGTAACCCTGCGCTACGAACTGCTGGTAGTACTGTTCGTAGATCGCTTGGTCGAAGGCCGCAGCAGCAGGTTGAGCAGCTGCTGGTTGCGCTGCTGGCTGCGCTGCTGCCGCAGGCTGTGCGGCTGCACCGCCGACATACTGAGCAGCAAACGCCCTCGCCGTCTCTTCGGGGTAGCCTTGAGCAATCAGTTGCTGCACGTACTGCTCAGTCGGGTCAAGGGCATCGGCACCGAAGGCACCTTCCATGCCACCGAAGGCGTCTTCCTTGTCGCCTCCACGGCGCATGAACATCATCGAACCGAAGATGATCAGCAGGAGGACGACTCCACCAATGATGAGCATCGTCGTGTCAAGTCCACCGGATACACCGTCGCCGCCGTCGGTGGTTTGGGTGTTGTCCGTCCACTCACCCGTGGTTGGGTCGTAGGACCAATCGCCGCTCCACTGACAGTCACCGTTGGCGTCAAGGATGAATTCGCCTCCGGCTTCGATGGCCTGCGGATCTGCCTCGAGGCCCTGACATGCGGGCAAGTTCAGCTCAATCCACTTGATGGTGACCCATCGCTCGTTGGGATAATCGCCTTCGTAGTACTTGATGTAAACACGCTGTGAGCGAGACTCGTTGGAGTAGAAGTTGCTCACGTCAAGGGTGATTTCGAAGCGGTCGCCATCACCGAGTGCAGCGCTCTTGCCCCAGAGGTTCTGAACGCTCATGTTGTACTTCATCACCGAGGACGCCGAGAAGTTCTCCTGGAAGAAGGCAGCCTCAACATAGACTTCGCCGGTCTCAGCGCCCGAAAGAACGCTTCCGGAGATGGTGAGGGTGTCCTCATCAAACTTGGAGGAGTTCAACTGCACGTTGTCCCACTGAATCGCAGGCTCTTCGTCGCCGAAGCCCTCTGGAACGATCACGAAGTACATACGATGTTTCTCTGAGAATTTACCGGCGCTGTCGTAAACGATGAGCTCGATACGAATCTGGTTCTCGGTCGTGCCCGTTGAATCAACGGTGACGTTCTTGAATTTGTACGACCATTCCCCTCCGCTTGCAGCGCTTTGCGTGAAGGTGTGGCCGTCCAAATCAAACGAATCATCGCCGTATGGAGCGTCAAACAGGACCTTCCATTCGTAGGTCTCAATGCCGTTGCCTTCCAAGGCGTCTTGGTCGCTCGAGTTGCTGGCATCAAAGTGAATCACCAATTCAGCGTCATCGCCCTCACCTTGGAGGATAATGCGGTGAACATCCCACTCAACGTTTGACACCGTCTTGGTACCAACGAACTCAACATTGTCTTCGTAGTCGGTCCGCATGTCAATGGTCGCATCGGCTTCCGGTCGGAATTCGTCAGCGTAGACGTCGTTGGTCTCGACGGTCACATCGATGGTTCGTGCATGGCCGTTATCGTCGTGGAGCATGAGCGTGATGTGCCACTGCTCGCCTTGAGCACAGCCGGTTTGCGAGGCCAAATCGGCCTTACAGAAGGTCATGCTGGGCGAGGCTTCGGTGGAATGACCGGTACCCGTTGCGAGGCTGCTGCCGTCCCAGTTGGTCGGTCCGTCAATGATCCAATCCGTGTGGAGCGTTTCCGTGGTCGAGGTGGTGTAGCCAAAGTTGAGCGTTGCATCGCTCTTCATGTAGCGTAGCGCATACTTGCCAGTGCTCGGGTCAATGCTTGGCACTTCACCGTTGATGGTCAAATCAAGGCCGTTTCCAAGGGTTCCGAAGCCGTCAGGATACGGGTTCACTTGGTACTGCAAGAGGTTGCCCAGCAGCGGGAAGGTGGTGCTGTCGGCACGCTCCGAGTGCGTTGCGACATCGATGGTCGAAACGATGAGGCCACCAGAGAAGTAGCTGCAAACGCCGAGTACGGTGTCTTGGATGTCTTCGGTGGAACGAATCAATCGCTGGAAGTAGCCACCGTCTTCCATGTACCCATCACAAGTCTCGGGAACGTTGTTGGTGCTGACCGACTTTGTGTTCAAAACGGCCTGAGCAACGCCGGAGTTGGCGTCAAAGCCCTGGAAGGCGTTCACATCGATGTTGTCCATCACCGGGTGGTAAGGGTCGGCGAGGTCCATCGTGCTGTAGGTGACCTGTGTCTCGGTGGTGTCACGGCTTTGGATGTCCAAACCAAACGGTAGACGTCCAGCCAAGCCTTGGTCGAGGCCGTAAATTTGGCTACCAAGCGGGCCCAAGTGAGCCTGGACGGTACCGCCGGCGGACATGAAGTTCTCCAAGACGGTTCGGCGAGCGGGCTCACCAAGATACTGATAGTAGCCGTCGCCACCGAATTGGGTGTCCTTGGCGACCAGCACTTCTTGCCATGGCAAGACGATCTTGTCGTAGTGGGTGAACCAGCCTGCATCGAAGTAGGTGCTCCAGTCGTTGATCTCGTACTGCGTGTAGGTCATGCCGAGCAGAGCAAGGTCCTGCTTGATGGCGGTGGTTCGGGACGAGGTGTCCGAAAGGATGGCGATGTCAACGTGGTCTGCGAAACTGGCGTGGAAGTAGCGAACGTTGCCCGTCTCGGTACCGTCGGCCAGACGACCGTAGAAACTGATGTTGTAGGTCTTCCCGTCCATCCAGCCGTTCCACGGCGTGAAGGAGACTGAGGTCTTCTGCTGGCTTTGGAGGGTAACCGCTGGGCCTGAGTCGACCAAGTGTGCCTGACTTCCGTCGGCCATGTCGGTGACTTCCATGTAAAAGACGTAGTCGCCTGCAAGCACACCGTTGGTGGCTTGGATGTCCCATGAGTGGGTCAAGGCGCTGTCAATCGGAAGAACACACTCCAAGGTTTGGTCGTCATGACAGGCCAGAATGTTGGGCTTGCCGATGGAAATGTCAACCGATTCAACGTTGAAGATGACTCGCTCGATGTTGTTGGCTTCTGATAACTCGTTGTCGTTGTACCACGGCTTGCCAAGCGTGGTGTTGTCAAACACCGTCTTGACGTCCAGCCGATAGACACCAGCAAAGAACTCGTGACTTGCGATGGTGGTGAGCGCCGATTCCTCAGCGTCCACGTTGGTTCGAGAGTCGGTGTAAACTGCGTCCTGAACGAAGGTGTATTCCTGCAGCGAAATGTTGTTGAAACCTATGCCCTTGAACCCGTCGTTGATGCCGTTGCGGCCATCGTCGTCCGATTGGAACTCGAAATTGACGTCCACCGTGGAGCCCTGAAGCGACATGCACTCCGAGCGCCACTGGCTGGAATCGGGAGACGAACGGTTCTGGATGTAAAGGTGGGTCAGGTCAATGCTGGTCGTTTTGACCAATTCTTCGGAGTTGAAGAAGACGTTGTAGTTGCCGCTGCCGTCGGTGTTGGCAGGGTCGCCAATGAACGACAATTCCGTTTGGTCAATGGATTCCGTGGCGTTCACGATGCCGTTGCCGTCGTCGTCGTTTTGACATGTGCCGTCTTCGTTGTAGTCGTTCCATTGAGCGAAGACCAAACCGGTGTAGTCGGCACCGTCCTTGGAATAATCGACCGTCATGATGGCGTAATCGCTTGGGTCCACATCGCCGTTTTGGTCAATGGTGTAGAACGTGTCAGCATAATATTCGAAGTTGAGGGAGACAAAGTCGCCGCTCATACTGGTCAAATCAATGTCGGGGATGGTGAGCGTTTCGTTGGCCCATGCATCGTCATAGCCAAGCGTACTCGTGTCACACGGGTGGCCGAACCAGTAGGCGTTGTTGTTGAAGATCTTCGTCGAGCAGCTGTTCTCGTTGTAGATGGCACCCTTTGGTTGCTGATTTTCCTCATATCGGTAGCCTTGAGTGCCGCCTTCGAAGGTTTCTTCACAAACGGCGGATGGTGTACCACAGTAGACATCGGAGGGTGTAGCTGAGTAGACCGTTGCTTCAATGCCGAAATCAACCGGGGTGTTTCCGTAGTTGTTGGTCGTCACGCTAATGTCAAAGGTGCCTTCTGCATAGAGGCCGCCAGGATTGAAGTATTCGATACTCTCAACCGTCGGGTCATACAAATTGAACGGCGTGACATAACCGATAACGTCGTCGTTGATGTCCTGTTCATCCCAGGCGTTGTTGGAAATGACGGCGGAAATCCGATAGGTGGTATCGTTGAGCAGGTCTGCCTGGATAGAGGTGGTGTATTCCTGTCCTGGCTCCAAATTGGTGAACGGACCGATGGTGGTCGACTGGGTTTGCGGGTTAGGCAAGAACGCAGTGTTCTGCTTCCAGATGGTCAGATTGTCCACGGCGTACCCGTCGCGTCCGCTCCACCGGCTTTCGTTGTCGTCGGCGGTTGAGCCTTGGAATCCAGTGCGGAAACGGAATCGAACATCGACCGTTTCGCCAGCCCAGAAGGACAGGTCAAAGGCTCCGAGGTCTTCTTCCGTGAAGTTATCCCATCCGTAATAGGTGCCAGAAGCGAAGAGACCGTAGTAGACGATGTTCTCAGGTGCAGCACCCCATGCATTTTGCTTGAACATGCGGTCGTTGTCAAATCCACCCCAAATGGTGGCTCCAGAAGGACAGGCGCCTTCCAAGGCGGCTTGCTGCGGGCAACCGATGAGGTTCCATCCCGTTTCTTCACTTCCAACCTCGACGATGGCCAAATCATCCCAAACATCACCGACGATGAAGCCCGTGCCGTCGGAGTTTCCGAGCGCACCAAGTCCGAGATGGCGGAAGAGTTCGACGCTCATGAAGGCACGGTCGGCGCCGGTCAAATCGACATCGTTGAGGACCATGGCGTCGTCCCAGTTCTTTCCGTACCCGCTCCATTCGTCTCCAGAGCCGTTCGTTTTCATGTTCCCAGCCCACATGAAGTCGGTTGGGTTGAGGTAGTTGGCTGAAACGTTCTCGGCGTTGTTTCCGCCCGACGCCGTTGCACCCGTGGAGTGGTTGGTCTCAAGGTGCCAATTGGTGGCCCCGTCGACGTATTCTTCAAACGTCCATGAACATCCAGTACCGCAGCCGGTCTTGACTTCGGGTGAATCCCAATCATTCGAATACACCGTATTGTTGGTTGAGTTGGCCTCGTCAACGATCTTCAGTTCAACGTCGAGGTCGGCCGTTTGACCGTTCAAGGTGTCCATACCGGTGTTGGTGACGGTCACGTTGATGGTTCGAGTACCTTCACCAACCACGCCAAAGAATCGGTCGGTTGGTGAAATATCAAGGTCGGTGACTGCCAAGTCTTTGTTATCCATTTCAACAACGGTGAGCGTATCGTACTGGCCTTCCCAACCAAAGTTGTCGCGCCAGCCACCAAAGGCATAGTTGGTGTGGCCGACCACGAGGTCGGGTGCCGAGCCGGTACCGCCTTGGAGTTCACCAACGGCGACAGCAGAGGGCCGTCGTCCCGCAGGGTAGGAAAGCGGGCTCACGTGGCCACCGTTGCCGTCGGAAAGGGTGACTTGGACGGTGGTTGGGAAGTTGAGGAAGAAACTCGAGGTGCTGCCACCAGCGGAGTCGGAGCTGTTCAGTTGGTAAGCGATGGTGGGGTTGATGAAATCGGGTTCACCGTCGCCGTTAAGGTCAGCCACTTGGATGACCCACGAAATGTATGGCCCGAAGTAGGCCATCTTTGAGGAACCAAAGTTTCCTTGGGCAGTAGCCTGCTTGTAACTCACGTTCTCAAGGTTGCCGTCCATGACGGCGATGGTGTCCACATATCCGTTTCCGCCAAGATCGGCGATGGAGAAATCCTCCGTGGTTACAACACCCATGTTGATGACGTGCGTGTTGGCTTGATTGGTTCCGTAGGAGTAGGTTGCAGGGTAGTTTTGGAGTTGACAGTCGTATTCAATGACGGTGATGTTGTCATCGTTGCCTGGGTTGGTTACTTGGCCCGTGGAGTAGTCAAGACCTTCGCTGCGCAACAGGAAGATGTCGTCGTCGGTACAGGCGCCGGTAAGACCGCTCTGGGATTCACCGTAATCACCGACTTCAAGAGAGCGATACGTATTGGATTGAGCTGAACCCAAGGTGGTGGGGATGCCGTTGGTAGCGGAGGTGATGGGGCTTCGGTAGGTGACGACCCGCTGCGTTGTGATGTCGCTCAGAAGGTCGAGGACGTAGATGTCGTCGTTGCCGTCTTGGTCTGCGTCACCGACGGTCATGTCCCACACCCAAAAGTGGGAAAAGCGCTCGCCAATGCTCCAATCTCGGTTGTTGCAACCGCCGTTTTCGATGATGGTGACGTTGCCGGGTTCACCAGCAGGAGCGCCCTGGTCGTTGGTCTTGAACGGGTTGTTCTTCTGGTAGATGACGATGTCAATGGCCGTATCGCCGGTAAACTCACCCACTTCGACCATTTCGACGTTAGCGAACTCGTCCCAGTCGGCGTTTCGGCTCTGATTGCCCGCAACCCAAATGTCTTCACGCTCGTTGAAGTTCCCAAATCCGTCGTTGTAGAGGATGGTCATGGAGTGTGTGCCGTCGGTCGCAACGGCCATGTCGTTGTGGCCGTCGCAATCGAAATCGCCAATGGCGACATCCATCGGATCGCGATTTGTGGTGTAGGTACGTGCAACCGAGGCGCTGGCCGTGGTGGCCAACGCAGCGGTGGTGCTGAGCACCATCAGCAGCGTCAAGAAGATGCTGCGCATTCGGGCTTTAGAGAGGTCATTTTGGGTTAGCATGGACATCACTGACTTCAGCCACGCCCTGTTTCAATATAATGCCTTTGCACTGAAGTTCGTGAACAGCAGAGGCGCAAGGCCCCGATTATGTTCAAAATTGAGGGGTTTTTCTCCCTAGGGTGAGGAGAGAGGAAATCATCCTTCAAAATCGACCGGCCAACCACTTCGGCGACGGCCCCCATCCAGTAGCGTCCCCGCCGTGGATTTTGACGAGTTTACCAGCAGAAAAAAGGGAGTCAAGCCAAACTTCGAGCGCTGTTCCTTCTCGTCCTCCGAGTTTGCTGCTGGCGATTTCCTCAATGTCTTCTGTACGAAGTCCTGTGATGCCGTGGTCTCGGACCACGAGTTGGAGCAGTTCTCGCAACCATGCCTCGGCCATCGGGTCGACACTGGTGGCGCCCTGAACGGGTTGAGGAGGATCCATGTCGTCGAGGATGTCCATCAACTCGATCACGTCGGGTCGCTCGGCAGGCTCAAGTCCAGCCTTGCTCAATTTTTCTTGCAGGTCCAATTCGCCAATGGGGCGACGAACAACAGGGATTCGGCTCGGGTCAGGTTCTGGCCCCATGTCGGCAGGACGGATGGATTCGGGAGCATCGTCCATTTCGATGTTGACGCCCGCCTTTTGTCGCTCAACGCTCACGCTGGAAAGGTTGGTCGCTTTGACTTCGGTTCCCGTTGGCATGGTCCATCCGACACCCGTTAGGCCGAGTTCGTCGACGTACTGTTGGACCCAACCCGCCTCGCCTTCGATGACGATGTTGACATCGTGGTCATCCGAGCGGAAACGGTATCTCACGTTGCCTCGGAGTTGACGCATCAAGCCAGCCTGTGGGTCGTTTGATTTTCAATCTGCTGGACTCATGCAGTGGATGTGGCCATCTCTCGCAAGACGGTGTGAAGGATGCCGCCGTTTCGATAATACTCCACTTCAACCGGGGTGTCAAGGCGCACTTGTGCCTCAAACGAGGAAGCCGTTCCGTCGGGGTGCTCGACGTGGACGGTAATCCACTGAAGGGGTTCAACCGTGTCACTCAGGGGGATGGTGAAACTTTCGTGACCGGTCAGGCCGAGCGTCTCGTGCGATTCACCGTCCTTGAAGGTCAATGGAAGCACACCCATGCCGACAAGATTGGAGCGATGGATGCGCTCAAAGGAGGTCGCAATGACGGCCTTGACACCGAGCAAGTAGGTTCCTTTCGCAGCCCAGTCTCGAGACGAACCCGTACCGTATTGGCCACCCGCCAGCACGACCTTGGGCGCTTCGATTTGAGCGGCGTCGTACACCGACATGACCTCGCCCGTTTCGTGATTGAGGGCGTAGCCGCCTTCAGTTCCGGGTGCCATTTGGTTGCGAATGCGAACGTTAGCAAAGGTACCTCGCATCATGATTTCGTGGTTGCCTCGGCGGCTGCCGAAGGAATTGAAATCGCCGCGCTTCACGTTGCGTTCAACCAACCACTGACCTGCTGGCCCGCTGGCGGGGAAGGACCCTGCTGGCGAGATGTGGTCGGTGGTGATGGAATCTCCGAGCTTGAGGAGCACCTTTGCGCCTTCAATCGGCTCGATGGGGTCGGGTGTTGAAGAAAGACCGCTGAAGAAGGTGGGGAGACGAATGTAGGTTGAGGCGTCAGCCCACGGATAGAGGGGAGACGGCTCTGCAGGGATGCTGTTCCAACGAGGTTCGTTCATGGCATCGGCGTAGCGCTGGCGGAACATTTCGGGCGTGATGACCTTCATCGCCTCGTTGACCTCATCCTCGCTCGGCCAGATTTCGGAGAGCATGACGGGTTTTCCTTCTGCATCATGTCCGATGGGTTCGGTGGTCAAATCAACGTCGAGATTTCCCGCAATGGCGTAGGCCACCACGAGCGGTGGACTTGCCAAGTAGGAGGCTTTCACCTTGCCGTGGACACGGCCCTCGAAATTTCGATTGCCGGAGAGAACCGAACCGACGATAAGGCCGGCTTCGTCAATAGCGGCTTCGATGGGATCGTCCAGTGGACCGGAGTTTCCAATGCAGGTGGTGCAACCATAACCCACCGTGTGAAAGCCCATGGCGTTCAAATCGTCCTGCAAACCGGTTGCTTCGTAGTACTCGGTGACCACGCGGCTGCCAGGAGCCAGCGAGGTACGAACCCACGGCTTGACCTTCAATCCACGTTGACGGGCTTTGCGAGCCACGAGACCCGCGGCCATCATGACGCCGGGGTTGGAAGTGTTGGTGCACGACGTGATGGCGGCGATGACGACATCGCCGTGGTTCAAATCAAACATTTCACCGTTCATCTCAACGATGGCGCTCTTTGAGAGGTCGCCCTCGGTCAGGCCGTGGCCTTGATGCCCAACTTCATGGGTGAGGCTTTCGATGAAATGCGATTTCATCTTGTCGAGGTCAACGCGGTCCTGCGGTCGCTTGGGTCCTGCAAGAGCAGGAACCACATCGTTCAGATTCAGCTCGAGCACGGCCGTGTAGGATTTCTCACCAGCGTCTTCGCCATACCAGAGTCCCTGAGCCTTGGCGTAGGCTTCGACACCCGTCACCGCAGCCTCTTCGCGCCCCGTCAAGCGCAAGTATTCGAGGGTACGCTCGTCGACAGGGAAGAAACCGCAGGTTGCACCGTATTCAGGCGCCATGTTGGCGATGGTGGCTCGGTCCGCCAGGGAGAGGGCTTTCATGCCGGGTCCGAAGAACTCCACGAATTTGCCGACCACGCCGTGTTCACGCAACATCTCAACGATACGCAGGGTCATGTCCGTCGCCGTCACAGCCGGCTGAAGATTGCCCGTAAGGCGAACGCCGACCACGTCAGGTGCGAGCATGTAAATGGGTTGCCCGAGCATGACCGCTTCGGCTTCAACGCCGCCAACACCCCAGCCGAGAACGCCCAAACCGTTGACCATGGTCGTGTGGGAATCCGTTCCGACCAGCGTATCGGCCAGCCACACGCCTTCTTCCTGGCGAGCAACGCTGGCCAGGAATTCGAGGTTGACTTGGTGGACAATGCCACGAGAAGGAGGTACCGCTTGGAAATTGGCCAGCGATTGTTGTCCCCACTTGAGGAAAGTGTAGCGCTCCATGTTGCGGTGGTATTCGATGTCGAGGTTCATATCAAGCGCATCGCTGTGAGCACCTGAAATGTCAACCTGAACCGAGTGGTCGATGACGAGGTCAACGGGGACTTGCGGGTTCACCTTCTCAGGGTCTCCGCCCATCTCCACCATGGCGTCACGCAGCGCCGCCAAATCCACCACGGCTGGCACGCCTGTGAAGTCCTGAAGAATGACGCGGGAGGGGCGGAAGGGGATTTCGCCTCGCTCGCCGTCGGGCGTCCATGCGGCAATCTTGCGAATGTCCTCCTCGGTGATGAGGAAGCCGTCGTTGCTCCGCAACGCGCCCTCCAAGAGAATGCGAATGGAGTACGGTAAATGCGCTGTGGAAACGCCGTTGGCGTCAAGTGCATCCAACGAGAAGTAATCGCCACCAACGCTGAGGGTTTGCCGTGCGTTAAAGGGGTCCAAGGTCGCCATGATTTGCGGGAAAACTCAGCCGTCTATGAAGCCAACCCTCCATCACTTACACCTGTCTGCCCCACCAAAGAAGGCCGAGCGCGATGTTAAGGCTCACCAGAACTCGTACCAGGGCTTGGTTTCAGAACCCACAAAGGTGGCTGAAACCAGTTTAACATCTTGAATTGGTTGATCACCAGTCGTCTGGTCATTGCTGTCGGTGTTCCCAGTGGTCACACCTGAGATAGCGGTAACGTGGTTGCAACCGCTGGTGACCTCGCCGAACACAGTGTGCTGACCGTCCAGCCAGCTGGGCGTGCTGTCGCTTGGAATCAAGAAGAACTGGCTTCCACCGGTGTTGGCTGCGCTGGTCTTGGCCATTGAGATGGTGCACGGTTCGTGATTCAAGCCGTTGTCAGCCTCATCTGGGATGGTATAGGACGTTTTTCCCGCACACTCGGATTCAAGCGTTTCAGCGCCGTTACAGTAGCCGAACCACTTGGCGGCGTGGCCGCCGGTGCCGTCTCCGTTGGTGAAATCGCCGCCTTGAATCATGAAGTCGTCAATGACGCGGTGAAAGATGGTCCCATCATAGTCGCCGTTTTCCACGAGGAGTTTGAAGTTCTCAACGTGAACAGGTGCGGCGTCAGGGTAGAGTTCGATGGTCACGGTTCCGCTGTTCGCACCGCCGTTCCACGTGAGTTGAAGGTCAACGATGTCGGTGGTGGTGTCGGACCTGTTGGCGACGTTGATCATGGCCAGCACGAGCACGCCGGCGAGGAAAATCGCCAAGATGCCGGCAGGCGTTGGCGTACCGTCGTTGAGCAGGCGAGGGAACGAGGTCTCACTGATGCCCTTGTCCTGCATCTCGTTGAGCAGGTCGTTGTAGAGACGGTCGGCCTTCTTATCACGAGGGTTCTTCTTAGTGGATTCCCGGAGCAGCGAAGCGGCCCTTCGGTACTGCGCTCGATTGTTGCCGGTTTTGGCTTCAATCCATGTCGCATGGCCAGCCAACATGAGCGTAGTTGGCTCTTTTCCATCTGCATCGATGTCTCGAAGAATCTTCAGAGCCGAGTCACCTTTCCCTTTTGTGATGGCCTTCTCTGCCTTTTCCCAGCCAGCTCGGATTGTGTCGTCCGCCATGTCCACTCCCAATCCCCGTGTGGTTTTGAGTCTCACCCTTGGCCAGTAGTGCTCAATTTCCGCTGGAGGTTGCGGGGAATGTAATGGCAACATGTTGAAAGAGTGCTTGAGGACCCCAACGGGCAGGACGGGTCAACCGCCACCCCACGAGGGATGTTTCACATGGACCGCATCATCAACGACTTCACCATCAACATCGCCACCGCCAACGGAACCGGGTCTCAATCTGCAAACCTGATTCTCCTCCAATCCCTCTTTGACATGGGCGTTCCCGTTAGCGGAAAGAATCTCTTTCCCTCCAACATTTCGGGTCTACCAACATGGTACATTGTTCGACTGTCGGACAGGGGCTATCAGGCTCCTGGCGACCGGACGCACATCCAAGTGCTGGTGAACCCCGCCACGTGGGAAGACGATTTGGCTGCGCTAGAACCTGGTTCGGTCGTCATTTGGAACAGTGATACCAAGAAGAAAACGGTCGAGCGTGAGGACATCATCTCCTACCCCGTGCCGATGAGTTCCCTGGCCCGAAAGATCAACCCAAAGATTGCAAAACTCGTTACCAACATCATCTACGTTGGTGTGCTCGCCGAACTCCTTGGTATTGACCAAGCCTGTCTCGAATCCGCCGTCGCCAAGCAATTCAAGGGCAAGGCCACCGCCGTGGAACTCAACATCACCGCCCTCGGTTTGGGTCGTGACTACTGCAAGGAACACCTAACGAAGGAAGACGCCTATGCTGTTGAGTCCCGCGAAGTCGAGAAGCCTCAATTCTTCATTGAAGGCAACGAAGCTGCAGCATTGGGCGCTCATTACGGCGGCGTTCAACTGCTGGCTTGGTACCCCATCACGCCCTCGTCATCCCTGGCTGAAGGCATCATCAACTACATTCCTCGTCTTCGAACCGACGACGACGGCAACGCCACGATGGCGGTCATTCAGGCTGAAGACGAGTTGGCTGCCGCTGGCATGGTCCTTGGCGCTGGTTGGGCTGGTGGACGCGGCATGACCGCCACCTCTGGACCCGGTATCTCGTTGATGCAGGAGTTCATTGGACTGGCGTACTTTGCTGAAATTCCTTCGGTGTTCTGGGACGTCACCCGTGTGGGACCTTCCACAGGTTTGCCCACCCGCACCCAACAATCCGATATCGCCATGCTCTACGAGGGAAGCCACGGCGACACCCAACACATCGTGCTCATCCCCGGCACGGTGGAGGAGTGCTTTGAATACGGTTGGCGCGCCTTCGACTATGCCGAACGCTTCCAAACGCCGATTTTCGGTATGAGCGACCTTGACTTGGGGATGAACCGCTGGGCCTGCGAAGGCTTCACCTATCCGGACCAACCGATGGACCGAGGAAAGGTGGTCCGAGAGCAGGACGTCTTCGACGCCTTCGAAACCTTTGGTCGCTATTTGGACGTCGACGGAGACGGCATCCCCTATCGTACCCTTCCCGGTTCCGGCATGGACCCCATCCTCTACCGAGGTACGGGACACAATCCCATGGGCGTTTATTCGGAAAAGCCCGAAGACTACTACAATCTCATGCAGCGACTGCGCACCAAGATTGACAACACTCGAGACCTCCTCCCTGCGCCGATTTTGCGAGAGGAAGAAGAGTGCGAGGTTGGCATCATTTTCCTCGGAAGCATGGAGAATTCCATCCAAGAAATTGACGACATCCTCGAAGAAACCGGCATGATGGTCAGCCAGTGTCGCGTGCGCGCCCTTCCGTTCCACTCTGAAGTGGAGGCCTTTGTCCGCCGGCATGAAGTCGTCATCGTGTTGGAAATCAACCGAGACGGCCAACTCTACGGCATCCTGCGACGAGAACTGCCCAACGACTTGGTCACCAAGGTGCACTCGGTCGCCTACAGCGACGGCATGCCACCCCGTGCTCGCATCTACGCCGAGCGTATTTTGCAAACCCTTGAGGAGGTGAAGCAATGAGCGAAAAACCTGCACGAGCCATCAAACTCAACGTCTTGAACGAACCCAAGGACAGCTACACGGGTGGCCCGTCCTCCCTCTGTCCAGGCTGTGGCCACGACCAAATTTCCAACGTCATCATCACGGCCGCTTGGGAGAACGGCATTGAGCCCCACCGCATCGCCAAGATGTCTGGAATCGGTTGCTCTTCCAAGACCCCTGCTTACTACCTCGGCCAGTCCCACGGGTTCAACACCGTTCACGGCCGAATGCCATCGGTAACAACCGGCGCCTATGCCATCAACAAGGACTTGCTCTACCTCGGTGTTTCGGGCGACGGCGACTCCGCTTCGATCGGTATTGGACAACTCATCCACGCGATTCGCCGCAACATGGACATGGTGTACATCGTCGAGAACAACGGCGTCTACGGCCTGACCAAGGGCCAATATTCTGCGACCGCCGATGTCGGCTCAAAGAAGAAGAAGGGGCCCATCAACGAAACACAACCCATCGACTTGTGCGCCTTGGCCATCAACCTTGGCTGCACCTTCGTCGCCCGTTCCTTTTCGGGCTCAAAGAAGCAATTGACCTCGCTGCTGAAGGCCGCCATGTCGCACAAAGGCTTCGCCCTCATCGACGTGATTTCGCCGTGCGTGACCTTCAACAATAACGACGAATCCATGCGCTCGTACGGCTACGTGAAAGAAAACGAAATCACGCTGCACATGGCCGATTACATCCCTCACTTCAACCCGGTTGAGGAAATTGAAGTGCCCGAAGGCCACTACCGTGACATCACGCTGCACGACGGTTCCACCATTCGACTGGAAACCATCTCTTCGGAGCACGATCCTGCTGACGCCATGGCCGCATTGACGGCGCTTCACGAAGCAGAAAACGGCAAGAAGCACGTGACGGGACTCCTGTACTTTGATGCCAGCAAACCATCGCTTGCCGAAGACCTCGGCTTGGTTGAAGAGCCTCTGCTGGACGTTCCCGATGAGGTGCTGCGACCCGACAAGGCCTCGTTGGATGCCCTCAATGCGGAATTCCTGTCCTGATGGGAATTCTATCGCGCCTCCTATAAAGGACCGAGGACAACTGGATATCATGGTTGACCCTGTTACGCTCGCCACGAGTGCAGCGCTCGGTGGGTTCGGCCTGTATCTGCTTAAACGGTCCTGGGACCAACGACAGCAGCGACTCCGCGACCAGGCCTTGCTGCAAAAATACAGCACAAGTTCCAGAATCGCCCTTCACCAGGGCAGAATGCGTCTGCTCGTGAGCATGCCCCAAGTTCACCAACTTCCCGAACAAGAGCAGGCTGCGTGGCGCGACCGAGACGAACAACGGGATCGCAATTACATGGAACTTGACCTGATTCAAGCCGTTTCCGAGAGCGAGCAGGAAGACGAGCCGAGCGAGGAAGAGCGACAGATGGAGTTGACGCAGCGTTCGGCTTGGATGAACGAACACGAGCCACCGATGGAAGAACACGCGACCCTTGTGGCCGAAGAACACATCGGAAGTGGCGTGGTGGTGGCCACCGAAGCGGACGAGGAACCTGAAGTGAACATCGATGAACGTCTTGAGCGAGAAGGCGGTGCTTCTGGGGAAGTTCAGATTTCACTGGCATGGGACGATTTCAACGACCTTGACCTTCACCTGTTCTGTCCCTCTGGCGAGCGCATTTACTTCAACAACAAAAAGAGCGAATGTGGAGGCCTTCTTGACGTTGACATGAACGTGCGACCGGTCTCAAACACCCCCGTTGAGAACGTCGTTTGGAAAGGGGATGCCCCGCTGGGCACCTACAAAGTGGGCGTTCATTTCTACAAACATCATCGCAAGCGACGGACCAAGCGGGTTTGCCATTACCGGCTCAGAGTTATCACCCACGGACGCTCCAAAGAATACCTTGGGAAGATCAAGTACGGCCAAGCCATGCAAATGGTCACGTCCTTTTCACTGGCGGACGCTCACAAAGGCTGAATCTGAACCGCTGCAAGGGCAGCACCCAATGGCCCTGCCGTCTCCACGAGCGTGGCACTCACCAGTTCAGCCTCCGTGCTGAGAAGCGGCTGAATTGTCTCCCAATGCTCCATGATGCCACCGTAGAGGATGATGCGCCCTGGTTTGACCTTGTCTTCCAAGAAGGTCAGCCCCTTTTGGAAGTGTGAAGCCCACACCTCAAGCGTCCAACCGTGACGTGAACGAGCTGCTCCGGAGAGATGTTCTTCCAAGCAACCGTCCTCTGTAGGGTGGGGCAGTCGTCCGTATTCCAGATTGGGGATCATCGTGCCGTCCCGGTGCACCGTTGTGCCAAGTCCCGTACCCACAGTAAGCGTGAGCACGCAGGCATGGTCCCCGTGGCCTGTACCGTGGTTCTTTTCGGCCAGCGCAACGGCGTCGGCGTCGTTGAGCATCGCAAACTGACCGCCGTGAAAAGGGTGCAATGCCGCTGCGATATCCACCTTCGTCCACGCTTGACCAAGATTGGGGGCCGTGATGGCTCTCGAATGCTCCACTGCACCTGGAAAACCAAGTCCGATGGGGCCGGTCCAACCTTCATGCTCGATAGCCTCCTTCAACGCCCCAAGCACATCGTCCGGCGCGGTTGAGGCACCGTGTTGTTGATGCCGAAGGTTACCGATGAGGCGGCCGGACGACGTATCGAACACGCCGAACCGAAAACCACTGCCGCCAAGGTCAATGCCCATGGCGTTCATTGGCCAGCCCCCTCGTGTCGAGCCAAGATGGCCTCAACCAACGGAGGGAAGGTTGCGCCGTGAGGGTGGGGGGAGACGACGTCGGCGGCTTCTTGGACCACCGGGAAAGCACCGCCAACCGCAACGGACCAATTCAGATATTCAAACATGGAAAGATCGTTGGGTGCGTCGCCAACACACAAGGCGTCCTCTGGCGACCACCCCATTCGGTCAAACAAATGCTGGAGACCCTCGCCCTTGCTCAAATGAGGCTCCATCAGGTGAATGGCGAAACCTGTACGAACCACGCTCAAATGTGAATAAGGGCTGTCGTGAATCGCATCGGTGATGGCTTCGAGCGGGTCGTCAGGATAGAGGCACCACTCGCTCTCCCTCCAACGATTGGTCGCAATGCCTCGGGCGTCAACACCCTCGATTTGCGTGGCCAACCATGCTGCAGCCTCCTTGGCTTCATCCGCCTTCGCTCGAAGCACAGGCTCCTCCCAGGACGGATGCCACAACACGCCGCCGTTTTCACAACACATGGGTGCGGATAACCCCAAGAAACGCCACAGTCCGTAGGTGATGGGGCGGACATTTCCCGTGGCGATGACCACCGGTATGCCAGCATCCTCGAGCCGACGCACGGCATGGATTGCATCCGTCGACAGGTGTTTTTTCCCGTCTGTAATGGTGCCGTCGATGTCGATGACAACCACGCGAGGGCACCAGCCATCGGGAAGCCATTCCATGTGCTGGGCCAAGAAGGAGAAAAGCATCAACGTTCCCACTGCTTGAGAATTCCTTCACGATACGGGAGAGGGTTCTTGAATTCGTAGATGGTGGCAAAAGCATGGGAGAGGATGGCGATACGGAGGTCTTCCTTTCTCTGGAGGATGACGGACCCGCCCCCTCTGTTGTGCCCGAACCAGCGGTGGTTGCACAGCCCGAACCGGAGGGCGTGGATGAGGAAGAGGTGTTGATTCCGGAGATGGCTGACGCCACCTTCGTTCAGGACGCCAGCGGCTCCTTCACCGTCAGTTGGCCCCTGCTCGGCATGGATTGTCCCGATTGTGCAAGCAAGGCCATGGGCGCACTGGGCCACATGAAGCAAGTCACGACATCCAATGTATCCGCCACCTCTGGTGAGGTAAAGATCAGCATCAACCTCGAGGACGGATCGATGTCAGAGGTCTCCTCCGTGTTGCGCTCTCTCGGACATGCACCCGATGTTGAACATCACGAAATCATCGGCGTTCGAGCCAAGGCGGTTGCACGTCGAAACGGGGTGCCCGTTCAGAAACTGGAACGTGTCATCCGCCGACAGCCGGGTGTGTTGGACGCTGAAATTTCAGATGATGACCGCATTCTCGTTCAGTTGGTGGTGAGCAGCGACAAAGCGCTTCTTGAGGCCCGAGAACAGGCACTGAAAGCGGTGCTTGGCGTTGAGCCTGCCTTTGCCGTGGCCAAATCCAATCGCCTACGTCCCGACCAGTGGCGACTTATCGGAGGTGGTATCGCCTTCCCCGTTCTTCTCGTCGTGATGGTGGCTGAATTTTTGGGCTACCACGGCCTATTGATTCCGATTCTGGCCGTCCCAGGTGTCGCCATCGGAGGCGTTCAAATGTTCAAGGAAGCCTTTGCTTCACTCAAAAACCTCCAGATGGGCTTCCAAGTCCTTACCAGTTTGGCCGTCATCGGTGCCTGCATTCTCGGAATGTGGGAAGAGGCTCTTATCGTCACGATTTTGGTGGCGTTCACCATTCATCTTGAAGGCGATGCGCTGGTCAAAGCAAGGGAAGCGATGCAGGGCGGACTGGACCGATTACCACGAACCGCACGAAAGGTCAACCAGAACCACGCCATCGCCGTCTCTGCTCCCATCGGCATCGTGCTTCCCATGGCCAGCAACGGGCCCGGCCTCGCTCCTCCACAAATGGCAACGCCCGAGACGGAAATGGTTCCCATTGACTTGATTCGGCCGGGCGATACCATCGAAATCCGAAGCGGTGAGCTCATCCCCGCCGATGGACGCATCGTCGAAGGGAAAGGTGCCCTCAACAAGGCGCCGCTCACGGGAGAGGCGGTGCCCGTTAATGTCGAGGTTGGCGACCTTATCGAAGCCGGACTTGTCCTGTCCAAAGGCCCGGTGGTTTGCGAGGTGGTCGCCGTTGGTGAAGACACCCGATTGTCCGGCCTCATCGATGCCGTCCACACCTTCCGAGAAGTCCCCCCCCGATTGCACAACAGCATCGAGAAATTCACTGCGGTTTGGGTTCCAGCAGTATTATTTGGCGCCCTTGCCGTCTGGTATGTGGCCTTCCCAAACGACTGGAAAATCATCCTCCTTCTCTGGGTGGTTTCCTGTCCGTGCGCCCTGTTGCTGGCCACGCCGGTTCCCCACGCTGCCGCGCTTTCAAATGCCGCACAAAACGGTGTTATTGTACGAGGTGGAGACGCCCTTGAGCGTATGGCTCAGGTGAATCATATCCTCCTTGACAAAACGGGGACGCTCACCTCAGGTCGGCCGACGGTAGGTGAAGTCATCATGGGCAAAGGCCGGAGGAAAGCCTCAGCACTTCAAATCATGATGGGGCTCGAATCTCGTTCCTCCCATCCCTATGCACTGGCCATGGTCGACCACTGCACGGCAGCGGGAGTAAAAGCGGCGTCGATCAAGGAACTCAGCGACATCGATGCCGGCGTGTCCGGAAAACATGGAACCAGCGAAGTTGCCTTCATCCGCCCCGATAAAGCGGCGGCCATGGGCGTTGAAGTAGAACAACGTCTGCTCGAAGCCTTTGAGGAAGCCAAACAACAGGGACACGGAGCAAGCCTGCTGGTGAAAGATGACGAGGGCATTGCGTTGGCGACCTTTGTCCACGACGACACGCGGGACGGTACCGATGCATTGATTGCGACCCTGAGGGAGCGTAACATCAACATCGAAATTCTCTCTGGGGACCACCAAGATGCGGTCTCAGAATTTGCACGTTCGGTCGGCTTGCCCGAGAGCGCAGCGCACGGTGGACTCAGTCCAGAAGAGAAGGTCCAGTGGGTGAAAGCGCGTTCAAGTTCCCACGTCACCATGATGGTTGGCGATGGATTCAATGATGCAGCCGCTTTGGCGGTTGCCGATGTTGGGGTGGCCATCGGAACGGGAGAATCGGTCAACCTCGAAGCCGCCGATGTGCTGGTCCCAGGCGACGACCCAAGGGTCATCACCGAAATGATCGACTTGGCGCGCCAAGCGCAACGGACCTTGATGCAGAACCTCTTTTTCTCTGTCTTTATCACGGTCACGCTGGTCTTTGCTGTCGTGCAGCAGTGGTACGACCAACTATGGGTCGGCGTACTCATTCACGAATTATCCGTGGTCGTGGTCATCTTGAACGGGGCTCGCCTCGCACAGAACGGCCAGTCGTTCAAACTCTTGAAAGAAACCATGAAATCGATGGTGCAGGACACCCGCATCGCCTTTGCTTCGTTCAAAGCGAGGTACATTCCTGCCCGTGGATGAAGCAAATCTTTCGGTTTGACGCGACATCTTCAAACCCTATGAGTCCATCTTCCCGATAGGTGGGAGAATGGGACGAGTGCGCGGAGACCCCATCACCACTGCTTTGGCTCACCCGACACGTCGTGCCGCCTATGTCGCACTGGCCCAATCAGAGGAAATGAGCACCGTTCAACTCCAAGAACGGCTGGGTGTTGACCGGTACAATCTGTATCACCATCTGAAAAAACTCGCTTCGCTTGAACTCATTGAAAATCACCGAGACCAAGGCCGAGCTCGCTGGTGGAGAAAGAACCTCCACGTTGACTTGCCCGAACTGCTCAACGCGACATCGGCACCTGCAGCCTCCGCTGCACCCGCTGCACCCGCCGCAACATCTTCTCGCCCCTCAACGACCCTTGCATCACTGGCGGTTGACGAAGAAGGCAGGGATGTCATCGTCCTTGACCTCCAAGGTTCTCGGGACCAAGTGAGCGCAAAGCAACTGATCGTTCGACTCTCCGAGGAATTTGGACTGGCTCTTGACGTCCCTTGGAACTTTATTCCGGAACAACTCGTGCTGTATTCCAAGAAGAAGTGATGTCATGTCCGAAGAACTGCGCGTGGAATCCAAGGTGTCGCCGCCTGCCCTCTCGTGCCCAAAGTGCAAGGGCATGCTCCCCGTGGGCCTTGGCGAACTCAGTTGCACCCTTTGCGACGCCCGAGTTCGAGTGGACCACCCGCTGACTCGACGCAAGTGGAAGGAGGAGAAGATCTCCTGCCCATCGTGTTCCAAGGTGCTCGTTGCTGGTGTTGACCACCGTCCTGCAGAACTGAAATGCGGAACCTGCGAGACCTTTTTCACGCTGGAAAAACAGGTGCCCCGCGTCGAAATTTCATGCCCAGGTTGCCATCGAAATCTCAGAATGAAGCGCCGACCCGGCACACGGAGCATTGAATGCCCCGCTTGCGAGACTGAATTCTCGGTACGGTTTTGATGGCTACGGCCCCAAAAAGGGGGGGTCAAAATTCAACAGAATGAGCGCCGCTGCGTCGCGCTCCTTATCTATGAAGAGAAGCCCATGAAGAAGTGGATGGGATTCCAATGGGTATGAGCGAAAGCCATGACGGTGAGGCAGGGGATGCGACTCACACAGGCCAAGAAACGGCCGAACGAGTGACCTTAGCGTCGCTTCGTTCCCAATTCACATCGGCGAGCAACCCGACCCTGGACGAAGCCCTCGGGACTCGAGCACGGTTCCGTCAAGAAGAGCGTTTGCGGGCCGACCTTCGTCGAGAGCGTCGTCTCCGCCAACAAGCCATCACCGAGCGAGTCAACGCCATGAAAGCCAACATCGCAAAGGACCTTGCGACCCAACACGAACTCACGCTTGACGCTCTCGAGAACGACTTGCGCTCAACCATGGAGGCAGAACTTGAAACCATGGAGCGAGATGCTCTGGCTGCTGAAGAAGCACGGGTTCGGCAGGAATTGGACCTCCGATTAGAACGTCAGATCCAGGCCATGCACGAACAGCACGGTGTTGAACAACATCAACGATTGGAAGAGCGAAAAGGCGAGATGAAAACTTCGATTGAGCGCCAACTCCACGAGGAATACGAACGTCGTTTGGCCATCCAAAAAGAGCGGTTGAAGTTGGATTACAACCAAGAATTGCAGGCACGCCTTCGTGATATCGAAGCCAATTTGGAACAGGAGATGGAGGAGCGGTTCATCGAAATGGAAAACCTCGAAATCGGTCGCCTAGAAGAAGGTCATGAAGCCCTGCTTGCCGAGCGTGAAGACCAATTGCGTCGAGGTATTCGAACACGATTGGAACAACAATTGCGCCAGCGTCTCAAGCAGCGAGAAGCTCGCTTGAAGGTTGAGTTTGAACGTCGAAGTCTACGACTGGAGGAAGACATTGCTCAGCAGTTACAGACCGACATTGAACAGCAACTTCGCCGAGAAACCGACGACCTCGAAGATCGCATGCGAGAAGACGTTGAACTCGCCATCGCCAAGCGAAGGGATGAGTTGCGTGGCCAAATCGAGCAGCAACTCAACGAACAGCAGGCGGGGCGCCTTGCCGAGCGAAAAGCCCGTCTCAAGGCGAAGTACGACCTCACCTTCAGCAAAGCCATCGATGACATCTCGAGAGCCTTGCACACCGAGATTGAGGCCGAACTCGAGCACCGAATGGAAAACGAATTCAGTTCCTACCGCCACGCCCGAGAAGCAGAAATTCAGAACCGCCTCTCCCGCTACCGCTACGAGCGAGAAGCGGAATTACGCGAGCAATTGGAGGCTCAATACGCAGCCAACAAGCAGGATTGGACCGAGCGTTTGGACCTCGAATTCCAATCTCGAGAAGCCGCTGCACGAAAGGCCATCATGTCAGAAGTTGACGCTCATCTGCGCAACGAGCGCCTCACCCACGAGACCGACCTCGACTTGCTCAAAGAAGAGACTGCACTTGAACTTGAAGTGGAAATGGAGGAACGTCTCCGAGATTTCAAGACCCGCAAAGAGGAAGAAGTGGCCACGCAACTCGAACGCCAACTCGACAAGCGAGAAGAGATCATGCGCAACAAGGCGCTCATCGATGTTCGAAAGCGAGAAGCTCAAATCCGGGCCGAAATCGAAGGACAGTTGGGTCTCAAGCGTGCCGAAATTCGGGACCGCTTGAAAGGCCTCGCCGAGAAGATGGATTCCTTCAAGGAAATGGCCGAGGAGAAGATGCGAGAAGCCGTTTCTCAACAAATTCAAGGCGAAATCGACGCCGACGAGAACGAACTTCAAGCTCGAGAACAAGAATTCAGTTCCCTCCAAGCCACGGACACCCGAGCCGAGAAGCGACAAAAGTGGATGCAGTCCATTTCCGGTCAAGCCCCAGCCGCCTTTGGCGCTGGCGCCATGGACCCCTCGGCACTCGGTGCTCGGCCTGACGGGCTTGGTGCCGCAGCAGGTCGTCCACTTCGTGGCTTGATGGGTCAACAAACCCAGGAAGAGCCGCGGCTCGGTTTGGGCAACATGCGTGCACCCATGACCAGTGCCCGCCCGCTCGCAGGCCAGGTCCCACCGGTGAGGACCGTTCGCCAACCCATCGCTCAACCCGAACCCGTGCGCAACATTCGTCAGCCAATCGCTTCTCGTGAACCGGCCTTTGTTCCTGAAGAAGAAGCGGCCATGGAGGATGCGGGCGAGGCCATGCTGGAAGAAGCGTCCGTACCGGTTGAGGGAGAAGTTGAACCCGAGACCGCAATGGATGTGATAGAGGACGTCGTGGATGTGGTGGAGGACACCGCTGAAGAGACGACGACCGTGCAACGGCCCACGGCCTTGCTCAAACCGATTCGAGGGACGCTCCGCCCGTTGGAAGAAGAGGAAGCGGTCCGAACCGCTTCACTCACACCTGTCGGCCACATGTTGGTCCCCGAGAAAAAGCGAGGCCCTCCGCCCTCTTCGTCCATTGGAAAACCAACCACCTCTACGCTTCGTCCCGTTCGAGGGACCCTCACACCGGTCTCCAAGAGTCCCGTAAAGCGACTCGAACCAGAAGACGACAGCGATGAAAATTGAGGCGCTCCCTGTTTACACGGGCAAGCGCGCTGTTCATATCTATCGGATTCGTCCGAATTCCATGAAGCGAGGCTTAGCGTTTTTCATCGTGGTCCTGCTCAGCACACAAGCGAGCGTGGTCGGACCCGTTTCCGCTGACCTTTCGTTGTTGACCGACGGCGGCCAAACCGACAGCCTCGATCGTCCTCTCGTGCTCTGGACCTCGCTTAACGACGGCCGAATCCTGACCGTTGACCATTTCGGCAACGTCAGCGTGAACGCCTTCAGCAACGGTGTCCTGTCAACCCAATGGACCGTCTTCCTGAACGTCGACGCCAACAACGCTCGATTGGACGACGCCCAAGAATTGGTGAGCGTCGCTCATGACGGTGGGGCCTATGTTGTTCAGATGAGTACGCAAACCATCTTCCGAAACTTCACGTCCTCCGACCCCGTGGACGATGCCGTTCTCGACCAGGAAGGCGACCTGTGGATGGTCTACTTTGCAGGCAAGCGAAGGGCGGAACAGTACGATGCGGGCGGCTTCACCGGTGTGAGCAGCACCACCGTTGCATCGGGCATCTCGGCTTTCGAAATCCTTCACGACGGTCGCCTTGCCATTGCGTCATACAACAAGAAAATCTACGTCCACGCGGGCGACGGTAGCCTTACCAACACGTTGGAGGAGCCCAACGGTATCGTTTCATCAATTGTGGAAATTGACAACACCACGATGCTCGCTGGTACCACCGGAGGTACGCTCTATCACTACGACACAACGACATGGACGGCGTCCAGTCTCTCGCTGGGCCACACCAAGCAAACCACCTCCATCGATGCTCACAGCGACATGTATGTTGTCGGTGCAAAGTCAGGAAAAATCTCGTTCATCGACCAAACGAACTTCACCGTCCTCGAAACCTTCACCGCCTCAGGAGACATCATTGCCATCGAACCAGAATTTACGGGGCAATTCTTCGCCATCGGGGTTCTGCCCAGCGAAACCAGGGTCCGATACTTCGACCTTGACAGCGATTTGGACGGCATCAACGACCTGAACGATGCTTTTCCTGACGACCCAACACAATCCGCTGATGAAGACGACGACGGGTACGGTGACAACCCGAACGGAAATCAACCCGACGCCTTCCCCGACGACCCTACGCAGTGGGCTGACACGGACGGTGATGGATACGGCGACAACGTGGCGGGTGAGAACCCTGACCTGTTTCCCAACAACCCCGACCAGTGGGCAGACGCAGACGGAGACGGCTATGGCGACAACAGCAACGGACAGGACGGGGACGTGTTCCCGCAGGAAGCCACACAGTGGGCTGATACGGACCGAGACGGCTACGGTGACAACCCGGACGGTTTCAAGCCCGACAGTTGCCCCACCGTGAACGCCTTCTCCTCTCTCGACCGATACGGTTGCCCCGACAGCGACCTCGATGGGTATTCCAACCCTGGAGAAAACTGGACGGTGGAAGACGGGGCTGACGCTTTGCCAAACAACCCCACGCAGTGGCTTGACGGCGACGGGGACGGTTATGGGGATGCGGCGGACGGGCAGAGCCCGGATGCTTGTCCCTGGGAGTTTGGAACGTCCACCAAAGCCGTGAGTGTGGACCCAAACAGCACGAAGGGCTACGTCACCATCCCGTCCTTCGGGTGCCTTGATGAAGACGGGGACGGTTATGTTGACCGAACCGAATCTCCGCTTATGGACATCGACGCCAACGAACACTTTGACGGCGACGGTGACGGTGTAGGCTCAAACGCCGATTACGACGACACCCGTGGTTTCATCCAAACCGAGCAAGACCATTGTTTGAACGATAAAAACGACACTTCGGAAGCCTGCATGGGTTGGAACGACCCGGCCTACCAAGCCTACGTGAACAGCGTGGAGGAAGGTGCGCTTGTCCTCGGCTACAACGCTTGGAATTCCACAAAAGACAACCCGCAAGGTGGCGATTCGACCCTCGCTGTTGACGAGGACACCTTGAATCAGGTCATCATCGTCGGTTTGGTCGCCTTTGTCGGACTGACGGCGCTTATTCTGGGCGTGGCCTTCATCATCAACAAGCGCAAAGTTGCCGCCACGACCAAGGAATACGGCGGCGTTCGTCCAGGAATGTCCAGTAACGCCGCCAAAGAAGCCTTGGAGGGCCGGGGAGGCCTTTCTGCCGATGGCGGCATCATCGCCGATGCTTCGTGGGACGATGATGTTGCGGTGTTGAATTTCGATGCCGAACAGGACGGATTTGATGACATGGCGCTCAAGAGCGACGATGCACCAAGCGAGGCGGGTTCAATGACCTACGAAGAAGAAAGCCTCGAAGACATCGCCGGTATTGGCTCACAACCGGAACCAACGCCCGAACCCGAGGTTCAAAATCAAATGCCCAGCGAAGCGCCTCCGGTTCCAGAAAGTGGATTACCCGATGGGTGGACCATGGACCAGTGGCGCTGGTACGGCCATGAATGGCTGGCGAAGTACGGCAAGAATTAGATCCAGACAATGGGTAAACTCGCCTTGAGTGCCCCAAGTTCCACGCCCGTGTAGAGCGGCTTTCCGTCCACCTTGCACGTGCTCATGACCAACCACAAAAAGCCGTTCCATGCCGTTGCATCTGCGAACAGCTCAACCTTTCCGTGTATGGCCGCCATCAACAACAAGGCTTGCTCGGTTTCGTCGCTGCACAGACCTTTCACCAAATCCTTGGCTTGGAAACGGTAGCCGGGTGGGCGCCAAGACATCATGGTCATCAAACCTGGAACGGAGCAAGGTTGAGGCGCTCGGCAAGGTGGTCAACATCCACGTCGACGGCTTGCTTCATACGCTCCCGTAGGGTATCGATTTCACCTTTCATCTTGAGCATCTTGTGTGTGCGAATCATCTCGGCTAAGAGCTCATTGACACTCTTGTGCCCGCCGGTTGTTCGCAACGTGTTCAACTGACGACGAATCTCATAACTCACGCTCACGGATGTCATTCCTTCTGCCGTCATGCCTCAACCCGGTCAGCGTTCGGTTTGGGCCCATACTTAACCCATGCGAAGAGAAGCAGGGTGAAGCGTGCTGTTTTCTTAGGATGAGGCGCTCGGCGAGCATACTGAATTTCAACGAATGTTGCGTTGTCGACGAAGCCTCGACTCCTCGACAACGCCGAATTCTCGGCGCACTTCCTGGACCCGCTGATGCACCTCTTTGGCCAGTGTCCAATACTCTAAACTTCCAGCCCCAGCACCGGAATTGGTTGGTTTGTTCAAGATCACCGTAGGTGCACCGCTCCACGGTGCTTCGGCCACCTTGGCCAATCGACGTACGGTTGTGTTGAACAACTTGTTCGGCATCTTCTTGTTGACCTGGTCGCACACATAGGTGCTCAGTTTTGAGCGCCCGTCAACCATGGTCATCACGATACCGAAAATTTTCAGGTTCCGATTGATTCTTCGCTGAATCATCTTGATGGAATTCATCAGCATGCTGAAGCCTTCAAGGGCGTAGTACTCTGCTTGGACGGGCACCATCACCCAATTCGCTGCACACATGGCGTTGATGGACAGCAGACCAAGGGAAGGCGGTGTATCGATGATGATGTAATCGAATTCATCCATGATGGGAAGAAGCGCTTCTTGTAGGCGGGTCTCACGGCCGATTTTGTGGCTGAGTTCAATCTCTGCACCCGAGAGATGAATGTCGCTTGGGAGGATCCAAAGGTGGCCCGCATCGATGGTATCGGGGATTTTCTTGCCCCCGTTTCGGTTGCTCCACGCTTCTCGCATGGCTTTCGTGATGTCTTCAGGCGGAATGAGGTATTCCTCCATTAGAGGCAGCTCTTCACCCGAATCGTTGGTGAGAAGGTCATAGACCGTCTTTTTGATCTTCTTTTTCTCAAGGCCAAAAGACGTGGCGCAGTTGCCTTGCGGGTCCAAATCCACCAGCAGAACCTTGGCGGGAGGCAGTCCTTGTCGACGAGAGCCTTTGGCCAAGGCGGCAGCGACGTTGACGGCGGTTGTGGTTTTTGCACACCCTCCTTTTTGGTTCGCAACGGCGATGACCATTTTGTAGGGATTCACGGTGTTCACCTCCGGCAACTTCAGCAGAAAGGAACTCCCCTTTCAATGCGAGCCTCAAACGCCCACGACTCACGCGGGTTGAATGACAGGAACGGGTACTTCGGAGAGAATCTTTCGAACGATGTGCATGCCGGTGATGCCTCGAATCTTGGCTTCTGGCTTCATGTTGATACGGTGTGAAATGATTTGCAAGGCGATGCCCTTGATGTCGTCTGGAATCACGTAGTTGCGCCCTGCAACAGCAGCGGCCGCACGACCGGTCTTGAACAGGGCTTGGCTTGCACGAGGCGAGGCACCGTTGATGACACGGTGGTCTTCACGGGTTCGCTGAACGATTTCAATGATGTAGGAAAGGATGGCCGGGTCGACGTGAACCGTTTCAAGGGCTTTTTGCATGGCCACGACCTTTTTGGGCGAGGTGACCTGTTCCACGATGTGTTCATCCTGTCCTCGCAACTTGCGTCGGGCGAGAATGGCCTTTTCCTCCGCACGGTCGGGGTAGCCCATGCTCATTTTCATCAAGAAACGGTCCATTTGCGCCTCGGGAAGTGGGTAGGTACCTTCCTGCTCGATGGGGTTCTGCGTGGCCAACACAACGAACGGTGCGGGGAGTTTGTGCGTGATACCCTCAATGGTCACCTGCTTCTCTTCCATGGCTTCCAAAAGGGCTGCCTGCGTCTTTGGAGGCGCTCGGTTGATTTCGTCTGCCAGCAAAATGTTGGAGAACAACGGTCCAGCACGGAGTTTGAATTCCCCTGACTTTTGGTCGTACATGTAGGTCCCCATGATGTCGGAAGGCAGCAGGTCGGGCGTAAACTGGACACGCTTGAACTTACACCCAAGGGCTCGGGCAAAGGTGTTGGCAAGGAGCGTCTTGGCCAGACCTGGGAAGTCTTCGAGCAACATGTTTCCATTGGACAGAATACCAACGGTGACTCGACGAAGATTCTCGTTCTTCCCGATGATGACCTTGCTCACTTCGTTCATGAGGCTGTTCGAGATCGCCGAAACGGTAGCAATCAAATCTTGTGTGCGAGCGCCGCCAGCGCCTCCTTGCATACTTGCTTCCATAACAAGACCCTCGTTTGTAGGCTCATGTCCGGTCATATCGTATTTGAATGTGTGCGCTTTCCATGCAGAAAATGCTCATGGCGCCGTCAAGCGATTTCCTGCTTAACGGCCCCAGAAATGGTTGTCCTTTCGATGAAGGGCCACAATCTCGGCGAGGATTTCCTCCTCAATGGGTGATAGGTCAACTTTCTTCAGTCGCTTTACATGGCGTTCTGGCACGTCAACATAGAATTCGTCGAGTTCCTCGATATGTCGGCCCACGGTTGGTCCTTGTACGGCGACGGCGATTTCCTCGCCCTGCATCGCTTCCTTGACGTCCTCGCTTGCACGGGTTCGCAAACTCTTGACCTGACCAACGGGTGTGCCGTCCAGTTTCATCAGACGCTGCCCAACATGTATTCGCCCCCCGAGCACACGCATTCCCACGATAGCGGGGCCTTTGGCTCGGAAAGTGTGGTCTTTGAGATAGAGGACTTTACCCGGATAGACAAGGGCTTCCCGCTGTTCTTCCTCGATGGCCGCTTTGGTATGTTCTTGCCATTCTTCAAAGGCGTCCATGATGTGATAGATGATCGGTCCTGAGATGAATTTGACTTCGCCCTCTTCATCGGACAGCTGCTGAGCAACATCGCTCGTGTTGGCCTTGGTGGAAAATCCGAGGATGACCTGCTGTAGCGGGTCGGCTGCTGATTTGGCCATCAGAAGGTCCTTCTTGTTCACCGGTCCAACGGTAGCTTGCCGAACGGGGATGTTGCGCTGATGAAGCTCAAACGCAAGCGCCTCCAATCCACCAACGGTATCGGCCTTGATGACAACACCCGTGCGGTCTTCTTCTGCACCTCGACAAGGGCCGCTGGCCGTATGCTCGGCAAAATCCTGACGAGCAAAAATGTCGTTGCAAGACGAACACATGACGGGCATGGTGTTGAAAATGGCCCGCCACTCTTCGCGAATGGCTTCCTCTGCCGTCTCAATTTCCTCGGGCGTGTTGGCCAAATGGAGGGTTGTTCCTGCAATGGTGGATTCTAGATTCGGAGCGACGATTTTCACGCCGCATGCGGCATCAACGCTATCGAAATTCACCCACCGCTTCCCTGCATCACGCATTTCCGCCATGCCTTGTGGGCGCTTGAGGCCCTTGATGTGAGTGGTGAACGGCCCGTCCTGACCTGCGAGCATGATGGTGTCGCCCACGTTGAGGCCCCCACGGTACAGGATGACATCGACGGTTTTGCCCATTCCGACTTCATCTCGCATCTCGAGCACGGTGCCTTGGGCGGAGCCAAGGGTATCGGTGAGGCGGTCTTCGAGGAAGCGCTCGGCCAGACCGACCGTCACGGCCAGAAGGTCTTGCAAGCCTTCGCCTTCCTTGGCTGACATGGGTACCAAGGCGACGTTTTGTCGGAAATCACGAATTTGGTCGTAGCGCTCGAGATTGAAGCCGTGCTCGGAGAATTGCCCTACGGTTTTCCAATATCGGTCCTCAAACAGCGCCCGAACGTCTTCACGTTGGGCCCTGAAGGACTCAACAAAGGAACGCCCTCGCTCGCTACGCCATCCGTGGAGACGGTCAACTTTGTTCCCGGCGATAACAAAGGGCGTGCGAGTTTCTTTGAGAATGTTGAGTGATTCAATGGTTTGGGGCTGCAACCCTTCCATGATGTCCACCACAAGAACCGCAATGTCAGCCACGGACCCGCCTCGGTTTCGAAGCGATGCAAAGGAGTGGTGGCCGGGAGTGTCAATGAACAACAAACCGGGAGATTTGAAATTCTTCCCGCCAAGCATGGCGGCGCATGTTTCGTTGAGGACGTCAGCCGGTACTTCGGTGGCGCCGATGTGTTGGGTGATGCCACCGGCTTCACGGTCCATCACACTGGCTTGGCGCTGACTGCCGATGGAGCGCACCATGTCGAGAAGGCTCGTTTTTCCGTGGTCAACGTGTCCCAAGACCGACACAATCGGTTGACGATTGTGGCCTCGAAGAGGCGTTTCGCCTTCTTCGGTTGGGGTGACCTCTTCGTCAGTCATGGTATCACCACTCCGGGTGCGGTGTTATGAGGGTTCACTCGTAAACCCAAGTGCCCATCGTGTTCTCCCAGGACATCAAGCCCTCGGGGAACCAGAGGCCGAGTTCAAATTCAGCCGTTTCAGGAGCGTCAGAGCCGTGAATCATGTTGTAGCCCATGTCCATGCCAAAGTCACCACGGATGGTGCCGGGATCGGCGTTTCGACCGTTGGTCGCCCCGATGAGTTTCCGAGCGACGGAAATCGCCTCAACGCCCTCCCATGCCATGCAGACAACAGGACCTGAGGTCACGAATTTGATGAGGCCGGGGAAGAACGGTCGCTCCTTGTGCACATCGTAGTGGGCACGGGCAATCTCCTCGGTTGGCACCATGGCCTTCAAGCCGACGAGTTTGAGGCCTTTGCGCTCAAATCGTCCAATAATTTCACTGATGAGGCCGCGTTGCACGCCGTCGGGTTTGATCATAACGTAAGTCGTTTCCATGGTGTTCACCGTTCCGACCCAAAAGTGACCCGTTTATGGGCGTTGCTGTGGGGCTGTGCGTATGTCGGCGTTCACTGAATGCCGCCCTTGACGTAGTGGCGAGTCCACTTCACCTTGCGAGCGTTGCGCTTCAGTTGGAGTTGGTTCTTGCGAGCTTTGCTGCTCTTGAACCACAAGACGCTGCCGTCCTTGCGGACAAACATCATGCCGGTACCTGGCTCGATTTCCTCGCCAGTAAAGTTGCAAATTCGTCGTTCTGGCATTGTTCTCACCGTGCGTTTAGCTTACGGGCTTCACGGCCCGTGTCCTTGAGCATCAAAATGTCGCCAACTCGAATGGGTCCGACGACGTTTCGGCTGATGATACGGCCAACGTCCCGAGGATTGGGAGCATCGTTGACTCGCACCTTGACCTGCGTGGCTTCACCGGTCATACCGGTTCGGCCGACGATTTCGACCACTTCTGCTGGCCATCCACCAAGTTCTTCGCTCATGTCAATCAACTCGTCGTGGTGTCTCAGTTGTTCTTGAGGCCTTTGATTTCCTCAACAACTTCGTGGAACTTTTCTTGAGCGCCTTTGGTGATTTCCATCACAGCGACGGAGGCGGCGGAAGCGCCCTTGGCAAGACCGACACCCTTGGCAAGGAATTCTTGGCTGGGCACGTAGCCGTAGGGGATGTCTTTCTCTTCGCAAATCAACGGGATGTGGGCAAGCAACTCAGGAGGGTTCACATCCTCGGCGAGGATGATGAACTGGGCCGTACCGCGCTCGGCGGCCTTGGTCACTTCGTTGCTTCCTTTCTTGACACGACCGTTCTTGTTGAGGTCGATCATCTCGTAAATTTTGTTGGCTAGGTCTTCTGGGGTTTCAAATTGCACGTGTACACTCATTGGAATCTCTCCTTCCTCGTGATAGGGGCATCCCTCCGCACGACCCCGCAGATATAAACACAACGGAAGCCGTACGGGACTGAATTCCGAGCATGTTTGTTGGTTACTGCTCGCAGTGTATCGTTTTTCAAGAGGAAAGACCGAGTTGGCTCAAGACTTCCTCAACGCCACGAGCGAGCGCCGGACCACCCGAAATGACGTCGCGTGCATTGGGCAGCGACCCCGTAGCGTGGACACCGTCAACATAACGCAAGAGTCGAGCAATGGCCCCGCCCGTAAAGAGACCGTGGCTGCAAGCGGCATGAACCTGAACCGCTCCTTGGCTTCGAAGCGCCTCGGCTGCCCGACAAATGGTCCCGCCCGTGGCGATCATGTCGTCCACAATGGCGACCGATTTTCCGGCCACGTCCAGGTCTTTCGCCTGATGGACAATCGTGTGGGCGTCGATACGGGTCTTTTCGAGGTAGGAAAATTCACATCCAATTTGCTCGGCCACGCTCGAAGCACGGTCGATGGCTCCCTTGTCGGGAGAGAGAATGAAATCTGGATTGACGGATTCCTTGAGGTGGGCTGCGAGTTCTGGCATGGCACTGGTGAAGGCGACAGGAATGGACATCTCGCTGAGAACGGCAGGAGCGTGGAGGTCAAGCACGACCAGAGCGTCGCAACGCGTGGCCAACATGTCGGCGATGGCTCGGGCTGAAATCGACTCACCGGGCTTGAATCGCTTATCTTGACGAGAATAGCCAAAATACGGAACGGCCAAAATGACGCCTTTTCCAACGTCAGGGAGGGTCTGAGGGCCGATTTCTCGTAAATTTTGCAAACGCCCGCTTCGGACGTCTTGAATGGCGTCCAGCATCAGGAGAGTTTCCACGATCCCCGAATCAGGAAAGGTGTTTGAAACGAGAACGACGGGTTCTTCTCGCAAGGCGTCAATGGTCTCCGAAGGAATACGTATGTAGCCTTCCGTATCGGGAAACCTTCGAGTCTCAAGGGCGTGATGCTTCCATCCCATACTGTCGGCAAGTTGTTTCGCCATGATGGCTGCGTTGCTGCCAGATACGACGACCATGCCATCCCCTGTGGTCAAGGGCAGCGGCTGGCCCTTCATGTTCTTTGCGAGACGCTGAGGGTGTGAAAATGGTGCGCGAGGCAGGACTTGAACCTGCGACCTCCCGGTTATCAGCCGGGTGCTCTAACCGACTAAGCCACCCGCGCAAGGGTAAACTCGCCGACTTGACCCCCCGTCATAAGCATGACGGCTCGCGAAGCAACCGCACCAAATGGAACGGTTCACTCTTCTTCCATGCTGTTGATCGTAATGTACGAGGGCAACTGCATGACCTTCTCGAAGGTGCGTGAAAGAACCACTTCATCCAATCGCTCTCGGGTTCGAGCGAGAGCGGTGATGGGGATGCGGATTTGTTCATCCACACCAAATTCCATCTGCGTGCGCATGCGCGTGGTCACGATGACGCCTTTGTACGTACGCTTGACACGGAACAGGCCCGTGATGACGCCAATTTCTTCACCTTGGTTGTCCAGAACAGCTCGGTCGAGCATTTCATCCGGTGCGTAGAGCTTCTCATCGATGCGGACGGTGTTTCGCCAGCGGCGTTGCAATTCTCGCATGGATTTCGACAGCTTGACGGTTCCGTCCCCTCGGATACTGTGAACCAGTTCCTTGGGCAGCGGAGCCAATTCGGCCGGCTTTCGCATGTATTCGTCAGCAACGTCGGGTGCCACTTGGATCCGCATGGACTTCACGCGAGCCTCGTTCGGGTGGTGTCGCTCACCCACAATCGTTCCTACTTTCTTATCGTTGACATAGACATCACGTTGGAGCAACTCCTGGATGCCGTAATCTGTGTTTTTCATTTCCCATCTCTCCTTGCCGATTTTGTTCGGCTTACTCTCTTGTCGCCCTCGGCATCTAATATAATCTTCGCCGATAAAAATATCATTTCCAATTACATTTGACGCATAACGAAGGGTTCAACCAATTGAAATATAGAAAATAATTCATTTTTGAATGTCGCATAACGCGTCAAATTTCAACTGTAATTATCTCAATCATTCCCTCCACAGGGATTTACATTTCAATTGAAACCACTCTCTTTCTCCGATCATCGTTTCATTAGCACCTTCAGTCCTCAAAATGTTGCCAATATTCAATTTTTCCAATTGAAATTTGTAAAATATATGGAAGAAATTTTGTTTTTGACCTGCGTAAACAGAACAAACACCTGCACGAGAGCGTTCATGAAGGGCATTGGTGTGGTTGAGGCATGGTCCTCGTGTGGTTGGCCGGGAATGTCGAACATGCCCTTGTTTCAGCCGTTCTGGAACGCGGCATGCAAGAGGGCCTGACCTTTGCGGCACCCAGTCCTCTGTTTGAACATCTTCAACAGCGATATGCGATAGAGTTGCAGGCCTTTCCCTCCAGCCTCCTGCTCATGAACGACGACATTACCCCTGATTGGACG